>NC_006177.1:2917746-3241940 GCF_000009905.1 Symbiobacterium thermophilum IAM 14863 | reverse complement strand
CCCGGCCAGCGTCGCGGTCACCGGGTGGACGCCCATCGTCAGCAGGCGGGCTGCGGTGGCCGCACCGGTGGTCAGGGTGCCGTCCACCGTGAGGTCCGGCACGTTCACCACCCGGAAGGTCATCCAGACGCCCAGGGCGACCAGCCCCCAGACCAGGCCTTGCTGCAGAACGGGCAGCAGGAAGTTCAGGATGAGTTCCATGAAGATGCCTCCAATCGGGAACAATCTTTCGGATTCAGAAAGGAGAAGGGCCCCCGAAGACGTGGGCGGCCCAGGGTTGGCGTTCCGGCGTGGCGAAGACGTTTCCTTGACGCGTGCCCTTGCAGAGAAACGCTATACAAGTCTGCAGACTTGGGCACTATGATACTTTACCAAGTTGAAGCATGTCAATAGGCAACGGCCAAACGGTCAGACTTCCCCAAGTCATGCAGGCTTTTCGGTTTCTTTCGCATAATTTAGACGAATGTTCGCGCTGGTTGGTTCTCCGCGGCCGGGCAGGCGTGCCGGGAGATGCGCAGGTGCCCGCAGGGCGGGTCCGCCCACCGCACTGCGTGGGGCCTCCCTCCGGAGCAAAGGGCAGGATGAAATACGAAAGAGTCTGGGCTATACTGAGGGTATGGTCAAGCGAATTGGTCCCATTCCGGAAACGAAGCCGCGTTCCTGGCGGCACAGGCTGACGGCACCCCTTTCCGCCGCGGCGAGGCAGGTGGCGGAGCTGGAGGAAGGGGTAGGGCTCCGGCTGCTGACCGAGCGGCTGTCGGCGATGGACCTGGGAGAGCGGAGCGTGCTGGTGGTCCGGCCCACCCTCGGGTTCATGACCGTCGACCTCTGCCTGGTCGGTCCGGGCCGGGCCCTGGTGATCAACGCGCTCCACTGGGCGGGCGACATCGTCCCGGGCCCGAAGGGCGAGTGGCGCGGCGCAGGGGGGAAGGTGGATCTGGGACGGCCGGACCGCAGGGCGCGGGTGTTCTGCGAGCGGCTGGCCTTTACTGGCCGTGCCCGGGGGATCGTCCTGGAGCCTGTGGTGGTGTTTACGGCCGGCGCCGCGCGCTGCCAGGGAACCGAACCCGAGGCCACCCTGGTCCAGTGGGACGAGCTGGATGCGTTCGTCGCGGGGCGGATTCCTGCGTCCGCGGTCGGGTTCCCCGCGGCCGACCTGATCCGGCTGATCAGTCCGCCGGGCGCCGGGGGGACGACGGAGTAGAGGAGGAGCGCGATGCACCTGAACCGGTTCTGGTCCTCTGTCTGGACGGTGGCCGGCTTCCTGTTGCTGATCACCCTGCTGCAGATGATCGCGGACCAGGTCGTGACGCTCTTTGGGCTGCTCGGCAGCGTGGCACCCAGCGCCGCCCGCTGGGCGGTGGCTGCCAGCCACGCCGTCGTGCCGATCGCGGCCAGCCTCACCTACATCGACTGGCGGTGGGGCTGGAAGGCGGACAACGCCGGCCTCAGGCCCACGTTCGCCGCCCGCTTCTGGTTCCTCCCCGGCCTGGCCGGTGGGCTCGCGCTAGCTGGCCTGGCCTTCCTGCTGGGCGGGTGGGGCCGTATGCCGCAGCTGAACCTGGGGGTGGAGTCCCTCGTGCAGGCGGCGCTTACGTCCGCGGCCCTCTTCGGTGTGGAGCTCATCCTGCGCGGCATCGCGATCTCCCGCTTCGAGCAGGACCTGTCGGGCCGGGATGTCCTGCTCCTCGCCCTGGTGACCCCGGTGGCGTGGGTGGTCCTGACCGCGCTGTTCGGCCTGGGCTGGCCGGCCCCACAGATCCGGGCGCAGTTCGGCGGGCTGGCGGGCCTCACCTTCTCAGCGCTGCAGAGCCTGCTGTTCCTGCAGACCCAGTCGGTGTGGCTGGTGGCGGGGGTGCACATCGGGCTCTACCTGGGTCGGAACGTGCTGGGCCTGGACTACGGCCAGGCCGGGCTCCTGCTGGTCACGGCCGTCCCGGCGGCCCTCCTGCTCTGGCGTGAGCTGAACCGCATGCGGACCATCCGGCCGGCGGGCCCGCGCCCGGGCAAGCGCCGGGTCGCCTACGGCAAGACCGTGCGCGGTCCCTGGGGGCCGCACTAGGGCGGCGGGGCGTGCATTTTTATGCTTGCGCTCTGCATAGATATGCGTTACACTCTTTCCTATCCAGGGAAGGAGGACGCGTGTCGTGACGGTGACGACCCTCAAAGGGAGGGATTTCATCTCGCTCCACGACTGGAGCAGGGACGAGCTGGAAGAGGTGCTGGAGCTGGCGATGTGGCAGAAGGCCCGCCTGAAGGCGGGCATTCGCGACGAGCCGCTGAAGGGGAAGCAACTCGGGATGTACTTTGCCAAGCCCTCGACCCGCACGCGGCTCTCCTTCGAGGTCGGCATCCGCCAACTCGGGGGCGATGCCCTGTTCCTCTCGGCGCACGACCTGCAGCTGCAGCGCGGCGAATCCATCGCCGATACCGCCCGGGTGATGAGCCGGTTCCTCGACGGCATCATGATCCGTACCTTCTCCCACCGGGAGGTGGTGGAGCTGGCCGAGTGGGCGACGATCCCCGTCATCAACGGCCTGACCGACGAGGAGCACCCGTGCCAGGTGGTGGCCGACCTGCTCACGGCCCTGGAACGGTTCGGCACGCTGCCGGGGCTCAAGCTGGCCTACGTGGGGGACGGCAACAACGTGGCCCACAGCCTGATGGACGGCGGCGCGAAGTTTGGTATGCACGTCGTGGTCGCCAGCCCCGAGGGCTACCAGCCCGATCCCGCGCGGGTCGCCCGGGCGCAGGTGACGGCGGCGCGGTACGGCGGCCTGGTCGAGGTCGTGACCGACCCGGTCCTGGCGGTGACCGGCGCCCAGATCGTGTACACGGACGTATGGGCCAGCATGGGCCAGGAGGCTGAGGCCGAGCAGCGGAGGAAGGCGTTCGCCGGCTACCAGGTGACGGCGGAGCTCATGCGGTGCGCGGCGCCCGAGGCGATCTTCATGCACTGCCTCCCGGCCCACCGGGGCGAGGAGGTGGCCGCCGAGGTGATCGACGGCCCGCAGTCCGCGGTGTTCGACGAGGCCGAGAACCGGCTGCACGCGCAGAAGGCGATCATGACGTTGATCATGGCCTGAGCAGCCCGGGTAGGAGAGAAAAAGAAGCAGCCAGCACGGCGATCGTGCTGGCTGCTTTTCCACTCTGTGGTTAGGCTGTGGCCTTTGCCGTGGCGGTCTCCTTGCCGAAGATGCGGGTGAGGAAGCTCCGCCAGATCGGCCGGAACCAGTAGTCCACGCCGATGTAGCCGGCGTAGGCGCCGCCCAGGGCGACCAGGATGAACTCCAGGATGAGCAGATTCGGGTTGCTGCTGATCGTGCCGCTGAGCAGGAAGGCGAAGTTCATCACCATGCCCATGGTGGCGGCGAAGATGGTGGCGAAGCCGAGGATCAGCGCCAGGCCGACCAGGAACTCGCCGACGGGAACCAGGAAGTTGAACAGACCGACGTTGGGAAGTGCGAACTTCTCCAGGAACGCGGCCCACCAGCCCTGCACAACCGGCTTGGCGCCTTCGGAGGCGGGCACGGCCTTGGCGATGGCCCCCTTCAGGAAGCCGGAGGCGTCGAACCCATCCACCAGCTTGTGCCAGCCGGCGGTCAGCCACTGGTAACCGACGTACAGGCGAACCACGAGCCAGATCCAGCTGCCCTTGGGACCCTTGAAGTACTCGAACATGCTTGCTTCTCCTCCTTAGAGAAATACCGCCCGATGATGATACCCAGGGGATGATAGAAAACCGACCGGGAACTGCAACTGATGTTCACGTTTCTAACGAACTTGTTACAGCCACACTGTAACATCGGAGCGCACGTCCGCGCCATCCTGCGTTCTGATTATTCGAGGGCTAGTACTTTGGCACTACCTGCGGGTGACGAAAGATCTCCGCGAGAGCCAGGTGGCACCGGGGGCGCGGGCGCCGTCCCGCTCCAAAACCGACCGCGACCGGGTCCGGACCCTACTGCGATCGCGGTGATTTCTCCCCATGGCCTGTCCGTTCCGGGGTGTGTTACCCTCAGGGCAGGAGATGTGCTGGGGGTGAGCACCATCACCGGGCTGACGCCATTTGGCAGGCTGTTTTCACCCAAGCGTTCCCAGCCTCCCGTGAATCCCACCGCGCCGGAACGCTCATGCGGCCAGTGCATGGCGTGTGTGGCGGCATGCCCTTCCGGCGCGCTAACGCATCCGGGCGACGTCTGGCGGCTCGACCTCTCCATCTGCCTGGGGTGCCGGCTGTGTCATCTGGCCTGCCCGAACCCCGACTGAACTGAACCGAGGATGCCGGCCCCGCAGCGGGGCCGGTTTCGTCATGTTTCCCGGCAGGTGAGCGAAGGCGCCCCGTACAGCGGCAGGACCGGCTGTGCGGGGCGCCCTTTCGCGCGCGACGAGGCGACTGATGATTTGGTGTCCAGAAAGATCCCTGAATGTGATAAAGATAACTAGTGTTCTCATAGGGCGAAAGGAGGAGTTATGGGTGGACATTCAGAATACAATGGCCCTGATGAATGGCCATTCATTCAGTCTCCGGGGGATTCGGAACCGCACATGAGGGGGAGGGGAGGACGTGTCCAGCCCATATGCCGCCAAGCCCTGGCTGAAGGCCTATCCGCCGCAGGTGCCGCCTCAGCTGGTCTACGAGGACAGGGCGCTCTACGACCTGCTGGTCCGGGCCGCGCAGAGGCACGGTGACGCGACGGCGACGGTGTTCTACGGAGCCCGGCTCACCTACCGGCAACTCCACGAGCAGGCCCGGCGCGTCGCCTCGGGGCTGATCCGCCTCGGCGTCCGCAAGGGCGATCGGGTAGCCGTCATGCTGCCCAACTGTCCGCAGGCGGTCATCGCCTACTACGGGGCTCTGATGGCCGGCGCCGTCGTCGTCATGGTCAACCCGCTCTACATGCCCCGCGAGCTCCGGCACCAGGTGGACGACAGCGGCGCCCGGGTCATGATCGCCATCGACCTGGCGTACCCGAAGGTGAACCAGCTGAACCTGGAACACGTGGTGTACACGGGGATGCAGGACTACATGCCGGCGCCGGTCAGGTGGATCGCCCCGCTGAAGCTGAAGCCGCCCCGGATCGCTTACCGCAAGGGGGTGCTGCCGTGGGCCAGCCTCGTGGGCGCCGAACCGATCGCGGAGCCCGTGCCCGTGAACCCGGCCGACGATCTGGCCCTGCTCCAGTACACCGGCGCCACCTCCGGCCTGCCCAAGGGGTGCATGCTGACCCACCGCAACCTGGTGGCCAACGTGCTCCAGACCGAGGCGTGGCTGTACAGAGCGCGGCGCGGTCCCGCGCTGGTCACGTTGGCCGCGCTGCCCTTCTTCCACGTCTACGGCATGACCACGCTGATGAACTTCACAATCCACGTGGGCGGCACCATGGTCCTGCAGCCCAAGTTCGAGGCCCGCGAAGCGGTGAAGCTCATCCAGAAGTACCGTCCTTCCATTTTCCCCGGCGCGCCCACCATGTACGTCGCCCTCAACAACCTGCCAGATGTGCAGAAGTACCGGCTGGATTCCATCGAGGCCTGTATCTCGGGGGCCGCACCGCTGCCGGTGGAGGTCCAGGCCGAGTTCGAGCGGCTGACCGGCGGCCGGCTGGTGGAGGGGTACGGACTCACCGAGGCATCGCCGGTGACCCACGCCAACCCCATCTGGGACCGGCGCAAGGAAGGGTCCATCGGCCTGCCGTGGCCTGACACGGAGTGCCGCATCGTGGACCCCGAGACCGGCGAGGACGTGCCGGTGGGCGAGGTGGGCGAACTCCTGGTCCGCGGCCCCCAGGTCATGAAGGGGTACTGGAACCTGCCGGAGGCGACGGCGGAGACCCTGCGGGACGGCTGGCTCCACACCGGCGACATGGCCCGCATGGACGAGGAGGGCTACTTCTACATCGTCGACCGGAAGAAGGACCTGATCATCGCCGGCGGCTTTAACATCTATCCCCGCGAGGTGGAGGAGGTGCTCTACCTGCACCGGGGCGTCAAGGAGGCCGCGGTGGTCGGGGTGCCCGATCCCTACCGGGGGGAGACGGTGAAGGCCTTCATCGTGCCGCGCGAGGGGGTGACCCTCGACCCTGAGGAGATCAAGCAGTTCTGCCGGCAGCACCTGGCGGCGTACAAGATTCCGCGCATCATCGAGTTCCGGGACGAGCTGCCCAAGTCCCTGGTCGGCAAGGTGCTGCGGCGGGTGCTCCTCGAGGAGGAACAGAGCCGGAAGGGGGTCGTGTAGTGTCCGTACGGGGCGGCGACAAGTACGCCGCAATCCTGGATGCCGCTCAGCACGTGATCGCCCGACAGGGCTACCACAACGCCCAGATCTCGCGCATCGCCGCGGAGGCCGGCGTCGCAGCGGGAACCGTCTACCTCTACTTCCAGAACAAGCCGGACCTGCTCGTCTGCCTCTTCCGGGAGCGGCTGAATCTGCTGGTCAGCGAGATCAAGGAAGCCATCGGGGACGCGGTCGATCCCCGCGAGAAGCTCAGGCGGGCCATCGCGCAGCACCTGCGGTCCCTGGGCACCCGCCCGGAGCTGGCCGCCGTCACCCAGATCGAGATGCGCCAGGCGGACACGCAGGTGCAGCAGCAGATCAGCAACCTGATGAAGGGCTGGTTCGCGGTCATCGACCAGATCATCGCTGAGGGGCAGGCGTCAGGGCTCTTCACCCGTGAGGTCCCGGCCAAGCAGATCCGCAACCTGATCTTCGGCACCCTCGACCAGACCGTGACCGCATGGGTGATGTCGGGGTACAAGTTCGACATCCTGGCCCTGGCTGAGCCCACCTATCGGCTCATCGCCCATGGCGTGATGCAACACCGCGAAGGAGGCGTGGGGAATGGAGATTCTGGTTCTCCTGAAGCAGACCTTTGACACAGAAGCAAAGGTAACCGTGAAGGATGGCCGCGTGGTCGACGACGACGTTACGCTGGTGATCAACCCCTACGATGAGTACGCCGTGGAGGAAGCCCTGAAGATCCGTGAGGCCGTGGGCGGCACGGTCACGGTGCTCTCCGTCGGTCCCGCCCGGGTGGATGAGGCCCTGCGCCGGGCGCTGGCCATGGGCGCGGATGAGGCGGTGGCCATCGAGCCGCCGGCCGATGCCGACGAGTACGTGACGGCCAGCCTGCTGGCCGCCTGGGCCAAGGACAGGAAGTTCGACCTGATCCTGGCCGGCAACGTCTCGGTGGACACCGGCGCCGGCCAGACCGCCCTGCGGGTGGCCGAGGCCCTGGGGCTGCCTCACGTGGCCGCCGCCCTCAAGATCGAGATCGCGGGCAACACGGCGACGGTCCACCGGGATGCCGAGGGAGACACCGAGATCGTGACCGTGCCCCTGCCGGCGCTGATCACCGCCCAGCAGGGCCTGAACGAGCCCCGGTATCCGTCGGTGCCGGGCATCATGAAGGCCAAGCGCAAGCAGATCGCACGGCTGTCCCCGGCCGACCTGGGGGTCGACGTCGCACCCAAGACGGCCGTCACGTCGGTCTACCAGGCCGAGCAGAACCGGCTCAACAAGATGATCGCCGGCACGCCTGAGGAGCAGGCCCGGGAGCTGGTCCGCCTGCTCCGCAACGAAGCCAAGGTTGTATAGGGGAGGGCGCGAGAGCTATGGCACGCAACATCCTCGTGGTGGCTGAGGTTCGCAACGGGGCGATCCGTCCTGTGTCCTTCGAGTGCATCGCTGCCGGCCGGGAGATCGCTGAGGGAGGCGCCATCACCGCGGTGCTGCTGGGGCAGCAGGGGGTCGACGCGTCCGAGCTGATCCGCCGGGGCGCGGACCGGGTGGTGGTGGTCAAGGGCGACCATCTGGCCAACTACACGCCGGATGGCTGGCTGTCGGCGCTGCAGCAGGTCTACCTGCAGGAGAAGCCCGACGTGGTCCTGATGGGCCACACGGGGATCGGCCGCGACCTCCTGCCCCGGTTCGCCATGCGCAACGCGGCGGGCATGATCAGCGACGCCATCGCGGTGAAGGTCGAGGGCGGCCAGGTGGTCTTCACCCGGCCCATCTACGCCGGCAAGGCCTACGCGACCCAGGTGGTCAAGGACGGGCTGATCGTGGCCACGATCCGTCCCAACAACGTCGCAGCCCTGGAAGCCGACCCCGGCCGCACAGGGGACGTCTCCGAGGCGGAGGCCGCTTCCGTGCATCTGCGCACGGTCGTCAAGGAGGTCGTGCGGAAGGCCACGACCGGTGTGGACCTGACCGCCGCCAAGGTGGTCGTGGCCGGCGGGCGCGGCGTGCGGTCCGCCGAGGGGTTCAAGCCGCTGTATGAGCTGGCCGAGGTGCTCGGGGGCGCCGTCGGCGCCAGCCGCGCTGCCGCCGACGCCGGGTACTGCGACTACGCCCTTCAGATCGGTCAGACGGGCAAGACCGTGACGCCCGACCTGTATATCGCCTGCGGCATCTCCGGGGCGATCCAGCACCTGGCGGGCATGAGCGCCTCGAAGGTGATCGTCGCCATCAACAAGGACCCCGATGCGCCGATCTTCAAGGTGGCCGACTACGGCATCGTCGGGGACCTGTTCGAGGTCGTGCCGCTCCTGACCAGGGAGTTCAAGGCGCTGCTGGGGTAAGGACGGTCTGCCCCTGGGCAGCAGGGCACGGCGAAGCGGCGCCGACTTGGATCCTTGACCCATAGGTCCCCAACGGAACGGTAAGGAGGGAGAGACTGTGCCCTACGCGATCCGAAAGGCGGCGGTGTTGGGAGCCGGCGTCATGGGCGCCCAGATTGCGGCGCACCTGGCCAACGTGGGCATCCCGACCCTGCTCCTGGACATCGTGCCTCGGGAACTCACGCCCGATGAGGCGAAGAAGGGGCTGACGCTGGAGTCGCCGGCCGTCCGCAACCGGCTGGCGGCGAGCGCCCTGCAGAACCTGCAGAAGCTGAAGCCCTCGCCGCTCTACTCCAAGGACGTCCTGCGTCTGATCACACCCGGCAACCTGGAGGACGACCTGGCCAAGGTCGCCGAGTGCGACTGGGTGGTCGAGGCCGTCATCGAGAACCTGCAGATCAAGAAGGACCTGTGGCAACGGGTGGCCGCCCACCACCGCCCGGGGATGATCTGCTCCTCCAACACCTCCGGCATTTCGATCCAGGCGATGGTGGAGGGCACCCCGGAGAGCTTCCGGCGCCACTTCCTGGGCACCCACTTCTTCAACCCGCCTCGCTATATGAAGCTGTTGGAGATCATCCCGACGCCGGACACCGATCCCGAGGTCGTCGCCTTCATGGCCGACTTCGGCGAGCGGGTGCTGGGCAAGGGCGTGGTCATGGCCAAGGACACCCCGAACTTCATCGGCAACCGCATCGGGGTCTACGGCATGATGGTCACCCTGGAGGAGATGAACAGGCTGGGCCTCACCCCCGACGAGGTGGATGCCCTGACGGGCAAGGCCATCGGCCGTCCCAAGTCGGCCACCTTCCGCACCCTCGACGTAGTCGGCATTGACACCTTCTGCCATGTGGCGGACAACTGCCGTGCCACGATCCCCGACCCCGAAGAGGCGAAGATCTTTGTCGTGCCCGAGCCCATCCGCGAGATGGTGAAGCGGGGCTGGGTCGGCCAGAAGGCCAGGCAGGGCTTCTTTAAGAAGGAAGGCGACCAGATCCTGACCCTCGATCTGGAGACCATGGAGTACCGGCCGCGCCGGAAGGCCAGCTTCCCGTCCCTCGAGGCGGCCAAGGCCAATCCGGATCTGCGCAGCCGCGTGCGCGGCCTCGTCTTCGCCAAGGACAAGGCCGGCGAGTTCCTGTGGGCCATTACCAAGCGGACCCTCCTGTACGCGGCGCGGAAGGTGGGCGAGATCGCCGATGACGTCGTTGCCATCGACAACGCGATGAAGTGGGGCTACAACTGGGAGCTCGGCCCCTTCGAGATGTGGGACGCCATCGGCCTCCCGGAGTCCATCGCCCGGATGGAGGCGGAGGGTGAGGCCGTTCCCGACTGGGTGAAGGAGGCGGCCCGCAAGGGCGGTTTCTACAGGCGGGAGGCCGGGAAGAGCTTCTTCATCAACAAGGGCGAGTACGCGCCGGTGCCCGTCAGCGACCGGGTCATCGACATCGGCGCCCTGCGGGAGACCGGCCGCGTGGTGCGCGAGAAGAAGGGCGCGACCCTGCTGGATATGGGCGACGGCGTGCTCTTGATGGAGACGCACTCGCCCAAGGCGGCCATCGGCTTCGACATCATCAACATGTGCAAGGTGGCGGCTGAGGAGCTGGCCAGCGGCCGGTGGAAAGGCCTGGTCATCGGCGCCCGGACCGAGAACTTCTGCGTCGGCGCCAACGTGGCGATCATGCTCATGGAGGCGCAGGAGGAGGAGTGGGACGAGCTCGAGTTCATGGCGCGTGAGTTCCAGAACGCGTTCATGGCCTTGAAGCTCGCCCCGAAGCCGGTGGTGGTGGCGCCCTACGGTATGACCCTGGGCGGCGGCTACGAACTCTGCGCCGTCGCGGACCGGGTCGTCGCTGCGGCGGAGTCGTATATCGGCCTCGTGGAGGTGGGCGTCGGCGTCATTCCGGGCGCGGGCGGCAACAAGGAGATGCTGATCCGCGGCCTGGAGGGCCTGCCTGCCGGGGCCCAGGTGGACATCCAGCCCATCCTCAATCGCATCTTCGAGACCATCGCCACGGCCAAGGTGGCCACCTCGGCCCGGGAGGCCCAGGAGATGGGCTACCTGCGCAAGAGCGACGTGATCGTGGTCAACAAGGACCACCAGCTGTACGAAGCCAAGCGGGTGGTGCTCGCCCTGGAGGCCGCCGGGTACCGTCCGCCCGAGCCGGCCCTCATCCCGGCGGCCGGGCCGGAAGGCCGGGCGGTGCTGGAGCTGGGCGCCTACGGCATGTTCATGGGCGGGTGGGCCACCGAGCACGAGCTGTTCATCGCCCGGAAGCTGGCCTACGTGCTGACGGGCGGCAACGTGCCGGCAGGCACCCTCGTCACCGAGCAGTACCTGCTCGACCTGGAGCGGGAGGCGTTCCTCAGCCTCCTGGGCACCAAGAAGACTCAGGAGCGCATGGCCCATCTGCTGAAGACCGGCAAGCCGCTGCGGAACTAGGGAGGTGGCGACGAGTTGCGCGAGGCAGTGATTGTGACCGGCGTCCGAACGGCGCTGGGGAAGGCGCCGCGGGGCTCACTGCGCCATGTGCGGCCGGAGGACCTGGCAGCGACGGTTATTAAGGAAGCGATTGCGCGCACGCCCGGGCTGGATCCCGCAGCCGTAGAGGACGTGGTGCTGGGCTGCGCGTTCCCGGAGGGGGAGCAGGGGCTGAACATCGCCCGCAACGCCGCCATCCGCGCCGGGCTGCCCACCTCGGTTCCCGGCTTCACCATCAACCGGTTCTGCTCGTCGGGCCTGAACGCGATCGCCATCGCGGCCAACGCGGTCATGGCCGGCAACCTGGATATCGCGATCGCCGGCGGCGTCGAGTCGATGAGCCGGGTGCCGATGGGCGGCCACACGCCCCGGCCGCACCCGGAGGTGGTGGAGAGCTATCCGCAGCTCTACATGTCCATGGGCCACACGGCCGAGGTCGTCTGCGCCCGGTACAACGTGAGCCGGGAGGACATGGACGCGTTTGCCCTGGCGTCCCACCGGAAGGCCGCCGCGGCCATCGACGCCGGCAAGTTCAAGGACGAGATCGTCCCGATCACCGTCAAGGAGCGGGTTTTCGACGGCAAGCGGGTCGTGGAGAAGGAGTTCGTGTTCGACACCGACGAGGGCGTGCGGCGCGACACCTCGATGGAGGCCCTGGCCAAGCTGCGGCCTGCGTTCTCGGCCAATGGCAACGTCACGGCCGGCAACTCCAGCCAGACCACCGATGGCGCCGCCGCCGTGGTGGTGATGTCGGCCGAGAAGGCGCAGGAGATGGGTCTGAAGCCCCTGGCGATCTTCCGCTCCTTCGCCGTGGGCGGCGTCGATCCGGAGGTGATGGGCATTGGCCCCGTGGTGGCGGTGCCCAAGGCGCTGAAGCAGGCGGGCATCACCTTGGCGGATGTCGATCTGATCGAGCTGAACGAGGCGTTTGCTTCCCAGTCCTTGGCCGTGATCCGGAAGCTCGAAATGGACCCGGACAAGGTGAACGTCAACGGCGGCGCCATCGCGCTCGGCCACCCGCTGGGCTGCTCCGGCGCACGGCTCACGGTCACCATCATGCACGAGGCTCGGCGCCGCAAGGCCAGGTACGGGCTCGTGACGATGTGCGTCGGCGGAGGGATGGGGGCCGCCGGGGTGCTCGAGTTCGTGCACTAGGCAGCGCCGGGCGCAGGGCTCGGACTGCAGGCCGCCCCTGAAGCGGTATGGGCTCCTCGGCCGGCGGAGGCCCGTGTCGGGCCCCTCCCCGGGGTTGGAGGCCATTCTCACCCCTCATCACTCACCGCCCTCAGCTGAAAAAGGAGGTACCGGAATGTCTGAGACCGCTTCCAACGTGGTCAAGGGAGGCTCCTTCCTGCTCTCCCAGGCAAGCCCCGACCAGGTCTTCACCCCCGAGGACCTGTCGGAGGAGCAGCGGATGATCGGCAGCACGGCCCGCGAGTTCTCCGAGAAGGTGCTCGCGCGACTGCACGAGATCGAACAGGATAAGCCCTTCCACTCCCGGCCCCTGCTGCGCGAGCTGGGCGAGCTGGGCCTTCTGGGGCTGGAGATTCCCGAGGAATATGGCGGGATGGGGCTCGACAAGGTGACGGCTACCGTGGCGACGGAGGAGTACTCCCGGGCCGGATCCTTCGCCATCACCATCGGGGCCCACACCGGCATCGGCTCCCTGCCCATCGTCTACTTCGGCACGCCCGAGCAGAAGGCCAAGTACCTGCCCAAGCTGGCGACCGGTGAGTGGGTCGCGGCCTACGCCCTCACCGAGCCCAACGCCGGCTCCGACGCCCTGGGCGCCCGCACCACCGCGAGGCTGTCCGAGGACGGCAAGTACTGGATCCTGAACGGCACCAAGCAGTGGATCACCAACGCCGGCTTCGCGGACGTGTTCGTCGTCTACGCCAAGGTCGACGGCGAGAAGTTCTCGGCCTTCATCGTCGAGCGCAACTTCCCCGGCGTTTCCATCGGCCCCGAGGAGAAGAAGATGGGCCTGCACGCCTCCTCCACCTGCTCGCTCATCCTGGAGGACGCCAAGGTGCCCGTGGAGAACCTGCTTGGCGAGATCGGCAAGGGGCACGTCATCGCCTTCAACATCCTGAACATCGGCCGCTGGAAGCTGGGCGCCGGCACGGTGGGATCCAGCAAGATGGTCCTGGCCACCTCCATCGAGTACGCCAAGACCCGCAAGCAGTTCGGCAAGCCCATCGCCGAACTGCGGGCCATCCAGCAGAAGCTGGCCGACATGGCCGTGCGCACCTATGTGACCGAGTCCATGGGCTACCGGACCGCCGGCCTGCTGGACAGCAGCCTGAGCGACCTGGATCCCAACGCCGACATGCGCGAGGTGGGCAAGCGGCTCGAGGAGTACGCGATGGAGTGCTCCATCATGAAGGTCTTCGGCTCCGAGGCCTTCGACTTCGTCGCCGACGAGGGCGTGCAGATCCACGGCGGCTACGGGTTCATGGACGAGTACGCGGTCAGCATGGCCTACCGGGACAGCCGCATCAACCGCATCTTCGAAGGCACCAACGAGATCAACCGGCTGCTCATCCCGGGCACCCTGGTCCGCCGGGCGATGAAGGGCCAGCTGCCCATCATGCAGGCGATGGCCGGGCTGCAGGACGAGCTGATGAGCCTCACGCCGTACGAGGAGTCGGACGAGCCGCTGGCCCAGGAGCTGTTCATGATCGACCGGGCCCGGAAGGTCTTCCTCATGCTGGCCGGCCTGGGCGTGCAGAAGTACCAGATGGCCCTGGAGCACGAGCAGGAGCTGCTGCTCGGGGTGGCGGACATCGCCATCGAGATTTACGCCATGGAGTCGGCGGTCCTGCGGGCGCTGAAGGCCGTGAAGCGCGGGCAGCCGGGGCTGAAGGTGGAGATGGCCACCGTGTACTGCCAGGAGGCCTTCGAGCGGATCGCCGCCACCGCCCGCACCCTGCTGCCGGCGGTGGAGGAGGACGGCGATACCCTGCGGACCCAGCTCTCCATGCTCCGGCGGCTGACCCGGTACACGCCGGCCAACACCGTGGCGCTGAAGCGGAAGATCGCCGAGCGGCTCCTGGAGAAGGGCGACTACGTCTGCTGAGGTGCGCAGCCGCCGCAGGCCTGATCAGGCTGTACGGAGCAGCGGATAACGGACGGGGGAGCGGCCATGCCGCTCCCCCGTCGTTACGCGGGATGGTTCTAATGCCCAGGGTTTGAAAACACCCGGAAAAATATGTCCGGGATATGGAAGGTATTTTGCATTCAGGTATCGAACAACAAGAGCATTCCTGGTTCATGTTACATATCATCCAGGTATATACTATTGAACAAGCATTCAAAAACACGCGTGTCTCGCACTCTTCCCCCAGCGATAAAGGCACACCCGCCGAAAGACGGGGCCGCAAAGCCACGGGGCTACAGGAAGCGGGCGCCGCCCTGCCGGGTCTCCCGCCTCCCATGCTAGCCGGGCTGCCGCTCGGGACGCCGCAGGTGATGTACCTCGGCGTCTGCTGGAGGGTGCTTTTTCATGGTCAAATTTCGCAGTTAAATGTATGGGGTCCCGATCCTTATGCAACTCCAGAAGGTCTATTGCGTTTAGGCCTAGAAGTTCCCGTGCATGGAATAACCACCTCTTGGTTTTTCGTGGAGGAATACTGTTACACAACGTGAATATTCATAGAAATAATGGGTGGTCATTCCAGCTTCCCATCGCGGTCGGACTCCCTCAGCTCAACGGAGGGTTGCACACATGGAGAACCCACTGAGCCAAGCGGAAATCGATGCCCTTGTAATGAGTACGGGCACCAACATCCGCACCTACGATTTTCGCAGGCCGAGCAAGTTCAACAAGGACTTGATCCGGACGCTGGTGCTGGTGCACGAGAACCTGGCCCGGCTGCTGCAGTCCTACCTGTCCGCGGGACTGCGCACCTGGGTCCAGATCACCGTGCGCTCCACCAACCAGTACACCTTCTCGGAGTTCACCCAGCTTCTCCCCAACCCCACCATTGCGCTCTCCTTCCGGCTCAATCCCCTTCCCGGCATGTGCCTGCTGGAGATCAGTCACAATATTGCCTTCGCCATTGTCGAGCGGGTTTTTGGGGGTCCCGGGAGCGATCTGCAGCCCCAGCGTGAACTGACCGAGATCGAACTGGGCATCATCCAGCGGGTGGTCCGGGACACCTTCGGTCCGATGAAAGAGGCCTGGCGGAACGTGGCGGAGATCGATCCGGCCATTGAGGCGGTGGAGACCAACCCCGTGTTCATCCAGATCGAAAACCCCACCGAGGTGGTGGCCGCCATCACCCTGGCGGTGGAGATCGGCGAACACCTGGGGCACATGACCTTCGCGTTCCCGTACTCCACCGTGGAACCCGTGTTGTCCCGTCTTTCGCCCCAGTCGTGGCTGGCCGAGACCAAGCACAAGAGCCCGTCGGACGAGGAGAGCCTGCGCCGCGCCGTGCAGGAGGCCCCCCTCCCGGTGAAGGCGCTGCTGGGCAAGACCCGCATGCGGCTCGGCGAGTTTCTCGCGTTACAGGTCGGCGACGTCATCCGGCTGGATGCCCGGGTGGGCGGCGAACTCCCCGTCTTCGTGGGGAACAAGCTCGCCTTCCAGGCCAAGCCCGGCGTGGTTGGCGAACGGATGGCCGTGCAGATCACGCGCCGGGTGACTTGAGAACCGGTGAAGTGGTGGAGCCATGAAAGTTGAATTCCTGAACCCCTTTGTCTACGCCGGGCTGAAGGTCCTGGCCTCCGAGGCCGGCCTGAAGAGCGTTGTCTCCGACAAGCCGCAGATGCGCAAGGCGATCGCCACGCTGCATGCCGTCAACGTGGTCATCGGCGTCATGGGCTCGGTTCAGGGGCTGGTCGTCTACGGCATGGAGCTGCACATGGCCAAGGGGATCATCCGGGCCATGACCGGCCAGGACTTCCCCATCACCGATCCCATGGCCGAGTCGGCCCTGGGTGAGCTGGCGAACCTCATCACGGGCTACGCCTCCGGCACCCTGGAACAGGCCGGCTGGCCGAGCCGCATCTCGCCGCCGCGCATCGTCCGGGGCACGGGGGTCCGGTTTGCCAACTCGGCGATCAACATGCTGACCGTGCCCATCATCACGGAACTCGGGCAGATCACCATCTACCTGGCTCTGCGGGAGGTTCACCCCGCAGCCAGGGCGACGGGCAGTGAGGGGCCCACGGGAGGGATGACAGGATGATTCGGGGCATTGAAGCCTCCAGATCGGGCATGGCGGTGGAGCAGCTGCGCACGGACGTGCTGGCCGACAACATCGCCAACATGAATACGAGCGGGTTCAAGCGGGCCACCGCGACGTCGGTGGAGTTCGACAGGATGCTGATCCACCGCATGGGCGATCCCACGGACCCCAGGTCTCAGGAGGTGGGCACCTTGGGGAACGGCAGCCGGGTGGACCAGGTGGTGGTGGACGAGCGCCAGGGCGACATCTACGAGACGGGCCGGGCGCTGGACCTCGCGCTCGAGGGGCCCGGCTGGTTCCTGGCCCAGCGGCCGGACGGCAGCCTCTACCGCACCCGGAACGGCGCCTTCCGCCAGATGGCCGACGGCACCATTACCACCGCCGAGGGATACCGGGTGCTGATGGAGGCCCCGGGCGGCCTGGTTCCGCTGGTGGTGCCCGGCGTGGAGCCCACCTTCCAGGCCGACGGCACGATCCTGGCGGACGGGATGCCCATCGGCCGGCTGGCCCTGGCCGATGCCGCCCCGGAGACCCGGCTGCACAGCCGGCGGCTGGAGGCCTCCAACGTGGATCTGGCCAAGGAGATGACCGACCTGATCGTCACCCTGCGGGCTTACCAGGTGAACCAGCGGGCGCTCCGGGTGCAGGACGAGACCCTGGCCCGGGCGGTCACCGAGATCGGCAAGGTCTGATGGACGGCGAGGAGGGGGATAGCCCATGATCGGTCGTGACCTGGCCGCCCGCATCGTGGAACAGGCCATCGACGCGGCGTCGCTGCGGCAGCGGGTGCTGGCCAACAACCTGGCCAACGCGATGACGCCCGGATTCAAGCGGTCTCGGGTCGATTTCGAGACCGAGCTGGCCCGGGCCCTGGCCAAGGGGGGCGACCCAGACCAGGTGCGCCCGACGGTCGTGCGGGAGACCGATTCGATCGGCCGCCCCGACGGCAACAACGTGGACGTGGAAGCGGAGTCGGTGAAGATGGCCGCCAACCAGATCTGGTACGCCGCGCTCACGCGACAGATCAACGACCACTTTGACCGGCTGCGCATGGTGATCACGGAGGGGAGGCGCTAGTTAAATGCGGATGTTTCAGGCCATGGAGGCCAGCGCTTCGGCCCTGACCGCCGAGCGGCTGCGCATGGACGTGATCGCCAACAACCTGGCCAACTACCGCACCACCCGCACGGCGGAGGGCGGGCCCTACCGCCGCCGCACCGTGGTGGTGGAGGAGCGGCCCAACACCTTCGCCAGCGAGCTGGCCAGGCAGGCGGGCCGGCCGGCCGAGCCCGGGCTGGGGGTGCGGGTGACGCAGATCGTGGAGGATCCCAGCCCCTTCAAGGAGGTCCACGATCCCACGCATCCCGACGCCGACCCGGTCACCGGCATCGTCCGCCTGCCCAACGTGGACCTGCTCCAGGAAATCACCGATCTCATGCTGGCGCAGCGCATGTACGATGCCAACCTGACGGCGTTCAACGCCGCGAAGAACATGGCCCTCAGGGCCCTGGAGATTGGCCGCTAGCCGCTAGGAGAGGAGAACCGCCATGGACATTCAACGGATCAACGCCATGCTTTCGCTGGAGCCGACGATCTCCCGCGAGAACCGCAGTGAGGTCCGGGAGGGCACCTCCTTCGGCGACGTGTTGGCCAACGCCATCCGGCAGGTGGAGCAGGATCAGCGCCACGCCAACGAGATGGCCGTCAGGCTGGCGGCCGGGGAGGTCGAGGATATCGCCCAGGTCATGATCGCCTCTGAACGCGCGAGCCTCAGCCTCAACCTCGCCATCCAGGTCCGGAACAAGGTCATTGAGGCCTACCAGGAAATCATGCGCATGACCTTCTAAGTCAAGACCTAGACCGCACCTGCACCAACCTCAGCGGGGGGAGACCACTTGGCTAATGCGGGCTCCGATGTGATGGGGCGAGTCAAGCAAATCTGGGGCGGGATGAGCCGGCCGGTGCGCTGGCTCACCGTGGGCCTGCTGGTGGCGCTGGCCCTCTCCCTCGCCGTCGCCGTCTACCTGAACCGGCCGCGGTGGGAGGTCTTCTACAAGGCCAGTGACCCCAGCGAGGTCAGCACGCTGGTGGCGCACCTGGATGAACTGGGTGTACCGAGCCGCGTCACCGGCAACGGGCTGGTCATCGAGGTGCCCGCCCGGGAGCGCAGCGCCGCCAACCTGGCCAAGGCGCAGGCCGGCCTGCCCAGCTCGGGACACGTGGGCCTCGAGATCTTCGCCCAGCCCCAGTTCGGCGCAACCGAGTTCGACCGCCAGGTGAACTACAAACGGGCGATGGAGGGGGAGCTGTCCCGCTCCCTGATGCGCATCGCCGACATCGAATACGCCAAAGTGAATCTCAATGTACCCGAAAAGTCCGTCTTCGTGCGGGATGAGGAGCCGCCCTCGGCCGCGGTCCTCGTTCAGCTCCGGTCCGGACGGACCCTCGACGCGGATAACGTCACCGCAATCATCAATTTCGTTGCCAGCTCCGTCGAGGGGCTGACGCCGGACCGGGTGACGGTGATCGACAGCCAGGGACGGGAGCTCAGGCCCGCCGACGACGATGCGCAGCGGCTCGACGCCGAGGCGCTCGCCTTCCAGCGGCAGCGGGAGGAGCAGCTGACGCAGAAGCTCCTCCAGGTGCTGGAGCCGATCTTCGGTCGGGGCAACGTCGCGGCTTCCGTGACGGTGGAGCTGGACCACCAGTCCTCCCGCACCGAGGAGCGGATCGTGGGCCAGGGCGTGCCCGTCGCCACCGTGTCGGAGCGGTCGGGCTCCCAGACCCAGGGCACCAGCACCGAGCCCGCGCCGGTCAGCACGCAACTGCCCGGCCAGGGGGAGACCCCGGGGGTCACCGCGCCCGCCGTGCCCATCTACCAGGAGCCCAGCGTCTCCACGGAGTCCGGCGAGTCCTACCAGAGCCGCACCGAGACCCGGTACGACGTGGGCGAGCGGAACCAGGTCACCGTGTCGCCCGCCGGTTCGGTGAAGCGCATCAGCGCGGCGGTGACCATCAACCAGGATACCCTGACCCAGTCCGAGATCGACCTGATTCGACAGCACGCGGCCAGCGCCACCGGGGCGCAGCTTTCCGACGTGACCGTACTGGCCATGTCCTTCCGCCCGACCGCGCAGGCGGATGCTGCGCCGCCCGCGCCGGAGGCTGCGGCGGGTTCCCGGCTCTTTGACGCCAGGGCCCTGGCCATCGGCCTCGGGATCGCGTCGTTCCTGCTGATTCTGGCCGCGCTGCTGACGCGGCGGCGCGAGTCCGAGCCCGAGTTTGCGCTGCCGGGCCATCCGGCCGTGGGCACGGCCCTCGACGTGGCGCTGGGGCTCGACCAGCCGCTTCCGGTCCAGCAGGCCGCGGCCGCAGAGGCGGCGCCGGCGGCACCGGAGGCACCGGAGGCAGCCCCCGCCGAGGAGACCGACGTGCAAATCACAGGGGAGATGACGGCCGCGGAGAAGTTCGAGGAAGTCATGAAGCGGCGGCGGCCCCCGCGGCAGCCGATCGATCCGGAGGATTTCATGGACGACGACATCCTGGCCGACATCGACGTGCTGCTTGAGCAGGCGCCCGAGGCCTGCGCCGAGGTCATCCGGCACTGGCTGAAGGGGGGGATCTAGCGCTTGGCAGACCGTGACCAGAAACTGACCAGCCGGCAGAAGGCGGCGATCTTCTGCATCAACATCGGCGTTGAGCGCTCGGCGAAGATCCTGAAGCACCTCCGGGACGACGAGATCGAGATGCTCACCGTCGAGATCGCCCAGTCCCGTAAGGTGACCCCCGAGGTACGGGACCAGGTGCTCACCGAGTTCATCATGGTGGCCACGGCTGATAAACACATTCGCACGGGCGGCATCGATTATGCCCGTGAGATGCTCGAAAAGGCGCTGGGACAGGAGCGGGCGCGCGACATCCTGACCCGCCTGACCTCCCACCTCCGGCGCCGTCCCTTCGACGCCGTGCGGCACACGGATCCGGTGCACCTGGCCTCGTTCCTGCAGAACGAGCATCCCCAGACCGTCGCCGTCATCATGGCCCACCTCGACGCGGACAAGGCGGCGCAGGTGCTGCTGGGCCTCCCGCCGGAGCGGCAGGCCGACATCATCCGCCGGGTGGCGACGCTCGACCGCACATCGCCGGAGATGCTCCGCGAGGTCGAGAAGGTGTTGGAGCGCAAGGCTTCGGCCATCGTCAGCCAGGAGTCGACCGCGGCCGGCGGCATCAACTGGGCGGTGGACGTCCTCAACCGGGTCGACCGCACCACCGAGAAGACCATCATGGGCCTGCTCTCGGCGGACGACCCCGACCTGGCCAGCGAGATCGCCCAGCGGATGTTCCTCTTCGACGACATCGTCAACCTCGACGACCGCACCGTGCAGCGGATCCTGCGCGAGGTGGACATGAACAAGGATCTGCCGCTCGCCCTCAAGGCCGCCAAGGAAGAGGTCTGGCGCAAGATCATGAACAACGTCTCCAAGCGGGCCGGCGAGGCCCTCAGGGAGGCCGTGGAGTACCTGGGCCCCGTGCGCATCCGCGACGTGGAAGAGGCGCAAGCCCGCATCGTCGCCCTGATCAGGCGGCTTGAGGAGTCCGGCGAGATCCAGATCGCCAGGGGTGGTGGCGCTGATGAGTACATCTAGGTCCGGCAAGCTCCCACCCGGGGTGGAGGTACGGGCCCCTTCGTGGCCGCAGCTCCCGCCGCCCCCGCCGCCGTCTCCGCCGCCGCCCAGCCCGCCGAAGCCGGCCCGGCGGCCGGCGCCGCCGACACCCGAGGAGCTGGAGGCGGAGAAGAAGGCCGCCGAGTCGGTGCTGGACGAGGCGCGGCTGGAGGCCGCCCGCATCCTGCAGTCCGCGGCGGAGGAGGCCGAGCGCGCCGAGGCCGCCGCCCGGGAGGAAGGCTTCCAGCAGGGTCGCCGGGAAGGGCTGGAGGCCGGCCGGGCCGAAGTGGAGGCCCTCCGGCGGGAGGCGGAGCTGGCGCTGGAAAACGCCCGGCTCCAGGGAGAGAACCTGCGGCAGGCCGCCGAGAAGGAGGCCGCCGTCACCCGCCTGGAGGCGGAGAAGGCGGCGGAGAAGCTGCTGGCCGATGCGCGGGAAGAGGCGCAGCGCATCCTCGAGGAGGCCCGCCAGCGCGCCGAGCGGCTGGTGCAGGAGCGGCTGGAGCAGTCGCAGGAGGCGCTGGTCCAGCTGGCGGTGGCGGCCGCGGCACGGCTCGTGCAGGGGCACCTGGCCGTGGAGCCCCAGTCGGTGGTGCGCATGGTGGCCGCCGGCCTGCGGCTGGTGAAGGACGCTCCCGCCACCGTGCGCGTGAACCCCGAGGACCTGCCGCTCTTGGAGGCGCAGCGCGCCGTCCTGGAGCGGGAGCTCGGGGCGGGGGCCCTCACGCTCACCGCCGATCCCGGGATGCAGCGGGGCAGCTACATGGTGCAGACCCCGGTGGGCCAGGTCGACGGCGACCTGGAGCACCAGATCGAGCGCATGGAGGCCGCCATGCGCGCCGCCCTGGGAGGGTCTGAGGAATGAGCGCCGCGATGCCGTGGACCAAACTGCGGCGGGCGGTGGAGCACGTCGAACTGCTGCCCGTCGTCGGCCGGGTGACCGGCGCCGCCGGGCTCATCATCGAGTCGGCCGGCCCCAGGGCCAAGATGAACGAACTGTGCTGGCTGCAGGGCGACGGGCGGAGGGTCCCGGCCGAAGTGGTCGGCTTCCGGGAGGACCGGCTGCTGCTGATGCCCCTCGGTGAGACCGACGGCCTGCGCCCCGGCTGGGATGTGATCGCCACCGGCGGCCCCCTGCAGGCGCCGGTCGGGATGGGGCTCCTGGGCCGGGTCATCGACGGCCTCGGCAACCCCATCGACGACAAGGGCCCCCTGATGGGCTGCGGCTTCCGCCCCATCCTCGGGCCCGCCCCCGACCCCCTGGCCCGCCAGCGCATCCACCGGCCGCTCAGCCTGGGCGTCCGGGCCCTGGATGCCCTGATTACGGTGGGCATGGGCCAGCGGATCGGCATCTTCGCCGGGTCGGGCGTCGGCAAGTCGACCCTGCTCGGCATGGTCGCCCGGGCCACCGCCGCCGACTGCAACGTCATCGCCCTGGTGGGCGAGCGCGGCCGGGAGGTGCGGGAGTTCATCGAGAAGGACCTGGGCGAGGAGGGGCTCCGGCGGTCCGTGGTGGTGGTGGCCACCTCGGAGCAGCCCTCCCTGGTGCGGATCCGGGCCGCGCTCATGGCCACGGCCATCGCCGAGTACTTCCGTGACGCCCACGGGCTCGACGTGATCCTGATGATGGACTCGGTCACGCGCCTGGCCCACGCCCAGCGGGAGGTGGGGCTTGCGGTCGGCGAGCCGCCCGCCACCCGGGGCTACACCCCGTCGGTGTTCGCCATGCTGCCCCGGGTGCTGGAGCGCTCGGGCACCGGCCCCGCCGGCAGCGTGACCGGCGTGTACACGGTGCTGGTGGACGGCGACGACATGAACGAGCCGGTGGCCGACGCGGTCCGCTCGATTCTCGACGGGCACGTGGTGCTCTCCCGGAAGCTCGCCAACGCCGGCCACTACCCGGCCATCGACCCGCTGCAGTCGGTGAGCCGCGTGATGCCCGACGTGACGACGCCGGAGCACCGGAAGCAGGCCCAGCGGCTGCGGGCCTTGCTCTCGGCCTACCAGGAGGCCGAGGACCTGATTCAGATCGGCGCCTACCAGCAGGGCACCAACCCCCTGGTGGACGAGGCGCTGGCCAAGATGGACCAGATCAAACGCTTCCTGATCCAGCCCGCGGACCAGCCCAGCACGATGGAGGAGGCCCTCCGGGGGCTCGCGGCGCTGTGCGGGGAGGATGCATAACCGATGAAGCGCTTCCGCTTTCGGCTGCAGCGGCTGCTGGAGATCCGGCAGCAGGAGACCAAGGTGGCGCTGAACAACTTCGCCCGGGCCCGCCTGGCGACCCGCGCGGCCGCCATGCGGCTGGAGCAGGCTGCCGCCCGCCGGGCGGAATCCGCCCAGCGGCTGCTGGCCCGCCGGCAGGGGCGGATGACGGTGCTGGAATGGCGCCAGTCCACCGAACTGCACGAGGCCCTGGTGGCGGCCGAGTGGCTGGCGGCGGAGCAGCTTGCGGCGGCGCAGCAGGAGGAGGAGCGCCGGCGGTGGGAGCTCACCGAGGCCGAGCGGCGCGAGAAGGTGCTGGAGCGGCTGCGGGACCGCCGGGCCGCCGAGTTCGAGCGGGCGATGCTGGCCGCGGAGCAGGCGGCGATTGATGAGATGGCACAGACGGTCTATCGGGAGGGAGGTGGCCGACGATGAGCGCTGTGGCACCCGAGCCCACCAGTACGCCCGGGGAGGAGTTGCCCAGGAAGCGGCGTCTGCGCCTTCCCCGGCTGCGCCGGCGCCGGGCGGAGGAGGCGGGGGCAGAGCCACCGCCCGAGCCGCGCCGGCGGCCCAGGATCCGGCCGCGGCGCCCCCGGCAGCCGCCGTCCATCGCCGTCTACCTCACCCTCTTCGCCCTGCTGACGGGCGCAGCGGCCATCACGCTCCACCTCCGCCCCGACCTGATTCCCGGTCTGACGCCGGTGGAGGAGGCGCCCGGACAGGCGCCTGCGGATGCAGCCCCCTCGGCTGAGCAGCTGCAGCGGGCAGTGGAACTGACTCGGAAACAGGCGGACCTGCTGCAGCGTGAGGCGGACCTGAACCAGCGGGAGGCGGCGCTGCAAGAGCGGGAGGCCCAGGTGGACCAGCTCCTGGAGGAACTGGGGGCCGCCGGCCGGTCGGGAGCCACGGCTGTGCAGACCGCCCGGCTCCTCACCGAAATGTCCCCCTACCGGGCAGCTGTCCTGCTCGCGGAGATGGGGAACGGCACGGCAGTGGCCGTTCTGAAACAGATGAAGACCGACGACGCAGCGGCGATTCTGGCGGCGATGGAGGAGAACCGGGCAGCCGCGCTGCTGCGGGCCTATGCAGAGGAGGTAGAGCCGTGACGGCACCGATCGTGAGTGCGGGCGGAGCGCCCCAGGCCCCGGTGGCGACCCGCGGAGAGGGCAGGCGCAGAAGCGAAGCTTCCCCGGCCGACGGCACCTTCGCGGCGGTGCTGGCCGCGCTGGCCCCCATGCCGTCGCCGCCTGACGCCCCCGGGGCGGGTGCGGCGGTTCCTACAGGACAGGCCCCGCCGGCCGGAGCCGGGCTCCCCGATCCGATCCAGGCGCTGTTGGGACCGGCCAATCCGGCTGGCCCGCAGGCGATGCTGCCCGCGGCGTTTCCCGGGGAGGCCGCCGGGGCCCCGGACGGGCAGGCTGACGCCGCCGCGGCGCCGGCCGGCCTGACGGTCGAAGTGATCGCCGCGGAGCAGGCGGCGCCGGGGCAGGCCGGGCAGGATCCGCTGGCGAACCTGCTGCGGCCGCAGGGGCCGGAGCCCCCGGGCCCGGGGACGGGAGATCTGCCGGCCGGGTCGCCGGCACAGGGCGGCCAGGCGGCGCCGGCGGAGGCCGGTGAGGCCTGGATGGCGGCGCGGGATCGGCCGCAGCCGGCCGTCCTGCCCGATGGGGCCCCCGCCGGGCAGGCCGCGGAGGCCGACGCGGCGGCGAGACCGTCTGCAGGACCCGCGCCGGGCGGGATGCCGGACGGGGCGGCGAGACCGTCTGCAGGACCCGCGCCGGGCGGGATGCCGGACGGGGCGGCGGTCCGCGGGGCCACGGAATCGCTGGCCAGTGAGGGCTCCGCCGCGGGGGACGGCGCATCGGCCGAGGAAGGAAGTCCGCAGGGCACGGCGGTGCGGCAGGCGCCCGACGCCGCGCCGGCCACCGGGCCTGATCCGGGAGGCGGCGCCGAGGTCGCTGCCCGGCCGGTGTCGATGAGGGGGCTGGAGCGGCTCACCGCCGGCCGGCTGCAGGCGGAGCACCTAGTGAACGAGCTGACCCGGGCGCTGCCCGAACTGCCGGACGGCCAGTACCGGCTGACCCTGCGGCTGCACCCCGAGCACCTGGGCGAGGTGCGGCTGGAGCTGCACCTGAGCGGTCGTGAGGTGTACGCCGCCATGGAGGTGTCCAGCGCCGACGCCCGCCAGGCGCTGGAGAGCCGGGGCGAGCAGCTCCGGCAGGGCCTGAGCGATGCCGGGTACCAGCTCGCAGGGTTCGAGGTGGCTACCGGCCAGGGGCGGCAGGCCCGCCAGGGCGGCGACGAGGATCCGGCGGGGTGGCCCCGGGCGTCCGGCCGCAGCGTGAAGGCGACCGAGGCCGAGGCCGCACTGGCGGCCGCTGCCGGGCGATCTGCCGGCCCCCGGAGCGGGCGGCTGGACACGTTGGCGTAGGAGGCGGTAGGCGATGAGTGTGAACGGCGTTCAAGGGGTCCAGCCGGGTACGGCCTCCGGCGCCGGGCAGACCGCTGAGAGCAGGAGGCCCACCGACCAGCTGGGCAAGATGGAGTTCCTGCAGCTGCTGGTCACGCAGCTGCGGTATCAGGACCCGCTCAACCCCATCGACGACCGGGAGTTCATGGCGCAGCTCGCGCAGTTCTCGGCCCTGGAGCAGATGACCGAAAACGTCCGCTGGGCGCGGCTCAGCTACGGGCTCAGCCTCGTCGGCGCCGCGGTGAAGTACTGGGGGACCGAGGGGCAGCCGGAGATCGGCATCGTGTACGCCGTTCGGATCGACAGCGGTGAACCGCTGCTCAACCTCGGCAACCGGGAGATCCGGCTCGAGCAGGTGATCGAGGTCGCACCGCCCAGCTTCGAAGAAGAGTAAGGGGAGGTAGTCTGGCATGCGTTCGCTGTATTCCGGCGTTTCGGGTATCCGCAGCCACCAGACGCGGATGGACGTGATCGGCAACAACATCGCCAACGTCAACACGACCGGCTTCAAGGCCAGCCGGGTCACCTTCACCGATGTGTTCAACCAGACGCTCTCCTCGGGTTCGGCCCTGACCAACCCGCAGCAGATCGGCCTGGGCGTGGCCGTGGGCTCCACGGACCTCATCACCGACGAGGGCGCCTTCCAGATGACCGGCCGGGCGTTTGACCTGGCGATTTCCGGCGCCGGCCTCTTCGTGCTGAAGGGCGCCAACGACGAGATTTTGTACAGCCGGGCGGGCATGTTCGACTGGAACCCGGACGGCATCCTGATCAACCCGGCCCTCGGGATGAAGGTGCAGGGCTGGATGGCCGTCGACGGCGTCATCGGCCGCACCGACCGGGCGACGATGCAGGACATCCAGATCGTCCGGGGCACAGTGTCTTTGCCGCAGGCCACGACGAAAGTGACGTTTAAGGGGAACCTGGACGCGGCCGCAGAGGAAGACAGCACCTACGAGACCATCATCAACGCGTACGACTCCCTGGGCCGCGACATCCCCATCACGCTCCGCTTCACCAAGGGCGACGGCAACACCTGGACGGTGCAGTACTGGGATCCGGAGACCGAGGGCTGGTCTGAGGAGCACACGCTGGACTTCGGATCGGACGGCCGGATCCTGGGCCCTCAGGGTCCTAACGATGATGACCCGAGGCTCTGGACGATCACCATCACGGATCCCAACGACCAGGCGGACGACCTGGAGATCACCCTGGACTTCCGCAAGATCACCCAGGCCTACGACGCGTCCGGCTCCGGCGGCACCGCCCGTTCCACGGTGGAACTGGACACCCGCGACGGCCGGCCCATGGGCAGCCTGGAGGCGGTCTACGTCAACGAGCTCGGCGAGATTATCGGCCGGTACACCAACGGCGACTCCCAGCTGCTGGCCCAGATCGCCCTGGCCCACTTCAACAACATGGCCGGCCTCATCAAGGAGGGCAACTCCACCTTCGCCGAATCCCCGGCCTCGGGCGTGCCGCAGATCGGGACGGCCGGCACGGGCGGGCGCGGCACCCTGGTGCCGGGCAACCTGGAAGGGTCCAACGTCGACCTGGCGGGCCAGTTCACCGAGATGATCCTCACCCAGCGGGGTTATCAGGCCTCGGCGAGGGTCGTCAGCACTGCGGACGACATGCTGCAGGAGATCATCAACCTGAAGCGGTAAGTGCGGGTTCCTTACTGAACTAACCGATAAGAGGAGATTACACATGAACCGAGGGCTGATTACAGCGCTCGTCGCCGCCGTGGTCATCCTCGCGGTCGGCGTGGCCGGCCTCGCCGCCTACGTGATCTTCATCCTGCCGCAGAGCGGCGGTCTCGTGGCCGCCGGCGGGGGCGGGGGCACGGCCGTCGTGGCCGGCGAGCCGGTGCTGGAAGCGGCGTACTACGAGCTCGACGAGTTTGTGACCAACCTCGCGGACAAGGACCGGCTTCGCTACATCAAGTTCAGCGTGGCCCTGGGGCTGCGCAGCGACAACTCCGAGCAGATCGCCCGGGACGCCGCCCCGCAGGTGCGGGACGTGGTCCTGAGCCAGGTCCGTGAGCTGACCGCGGCCGACCTGAGCGGCGCCGACGGCAAGGAGCGGCTGGCCCAGGCGATCAAGAACGGGCTCGACGGCCTCCTGCCCGGCCACGTGACCCGGGTCTACGTGACCGACATGGTGATCCAGTAGGGAAGGAGGGGCGATCGATGGCCAAGCACGGACTGACCCAGGAAGAGATCGCCGCCCTCTTCGCCCAGGCACGGCAGGGTGAGCAGAAGCCGGAGGCGGCCGCCTTTCCCGACCTGAACCCGGAGGGGTCGGCCCAGGGGGACCCGTCGCCGCTGGGGCTGCTCGCCGACGTGGAACTGGAACTGACGGTGGAGCTCGGCCAGAGCCGGCGGAGCCTCAGGGAGATCCTGGCGATGGGCCCGGGCTCGGTCCTGGAGCTGGACAAGCACGCGGGTGAGGCGGTGGATCTCCTGGTCAACGGTCAGCTGGTGGCCCGCGGGGAGGTCGTGGTGATCGGCGAGAACTATGGCATCCGCATCACCGAGCTGATCAACCCCGAGGGGAGCGCCGGCCGATGACCGGCACCGAGACCCCGGTCCAGGCCTGGCCCGGCGGCGGCTCGGGCAGTCTGCTGCTCTTCCTGTTCAGCGCGCTCCTGGTCATCGCGCTGGCCTTCGTCACCGTGCGCTGGCTGGCCCGGTGGCAGTTTCACATCGCCCGGGGCCGGCGGATGCGGGTGCTGGAGGGGCTGGCCGTGGGCCGCGACCGGTACCTGCTGCTGGTGCAGGTGGGGCAGGAGATCCTGCTCTTGGGCTCCGCTGAGGGCTCCATCCGGCTCATCCACCGCATCGACGACCCGGAGCTGGCGGCGGAGTGGCTGGCGGAGTCTCCGCCCGAGCAGGGGTCCCGCCCCACCAGCTTCGCGGGTGTGGAGGGCGCGGTGCGGGCCAACCTGGAGCGCATGCGTGAGCTTCTCGCGCGGAAGGGAGGGGGGCCGCATGCGTAGCGCACGGATCCTGCGCCCGCTGCTGCTCACCGCGGCTCTCCTGGCGCTGGCGGCGCCGGCCGCGCTGGCCCAGCCGCTGGAGATTCCCACCTTCGACTTCATCCGGCCCGCGGAGACGCCCCAGGAGGGGCTGCAGACGATGCAGCTGCTCCTCCTGCTCACGGTGCTCACGCTGGCTCCGGCCATCATCATCCTCTGCACCTCCTTCACGCGCATCATCGTCGTGTTCGGCTTCATCCGCACGGCGCTGGGGCTGCAGCAGACGCCGCCGAACCAGGTGCTCATCGGCCTTGCGCTGTTCCTCACCGCCGCGGTGATGATGCCGACCTTCAGCGAGATCAACCAGACCGCCGTGCAGCCCTACCTGGCCGGGGAGATCGACCAGGTGGAGGCCATCGAGCGGGGGGCGCTGCCGCTGAAGGCCTTCATGCTCCGGCAGACCCGTGAGGCCGACCTCGGCCTGATGCTGGAGGTGAGCGGTCAGCCGGCGCCGGAAGGGCCCGAGGACGTCAGCTTCCTCACCGTGGTGCCCGCGTTCGCCCTCAGCGAACTCAAGACCGCGTTCACCATGGGCTTTCTGATCTACCTGCCCTTCATCATCATCGACCTCATCACCGCCAGCCTCATGATGTCCCTGGGCATGATGATGGTGCCGCCGACCCTGATCTCGCTGCCCTTCAAGGTGCTGCTCTTCGTGCTGGTCGACGGCTGGCACCTCGTGGTGGAGTCGCTGGTCCGAAGTTTCACGGGATAAGGGGGGCGAAGGCACGTGACTCCGGAATTCGCCCTGGATCTTGCACAGGAAGCGGTGCGGGTTGCGCTTTACGTGGCGGCGCCCGTCATCGGACTCAGCCTCCTGGTGGGCCTCATCATCTCGCTGTTCCAGGCGACCACCCAGGTGCACGAGCCGTCGCTGCAGTTTGTGCCCAAGATTCTCGCGGCGGTGGCGGGTCTGGTCGTGTTCGGGCCCTGGATGCTCACCACCCTCATGGATTTCGCCCGGCGCGTGATGGACCTGCTGCCCCGGATGGTGCGCTGACGGCCGATGGAACAGCTCTACGCGCAGCTCGCCGCCCTCCTGCTGGGCGCTTCCCGGGCCATGGGCGTCTTCACCGCAGCGCCCGTCTTCTCCACCCGGTTCGTGCCGTTTCAGGTGCGGGTGGCCCTGAGCTTCGTGCTGGGATTCTTCCTCATGCCGGCCATCGAAGTGGCCCCCGGGCGGACGGAGGGGGTGCACCTGCTCACTGCCGCCCTGGTGGAGATGGTGGTAGGCCTGGTCATCGGGTTCCTGTGCCTGATGGTGATCAGCGTGCTGCAGATCGCCGGCGCGCTGATGGACCTGGAGATGGGCTTTGCGCTGGCGGGCCTGTTCGACCCGATCACCGGCCAGGGCGCCACGGTGCTGGGCAACCTGTTTCAGACCACGGCCCTGGTGTTCTTCATCGCCCTCGACGGCCACCACTGGCTGATCCGGGCGTTTGCGCAGAGCTACGCCCTGGTGCCGGCAGGCGGGCCGGTGGAGGGCACCGCCAGCGGTCTCTACGTCGCCCGGCTCTTCGGCGACCTGCTGGCGCTGGCTGTGCAGCTCGTCCTGCCCTTTGTGGCGGTCATGCTGCTCACCATGGTGGCGTTCGCGGTGCTGAACCGGGCCGTGGCGCAGCTCAACATCTTCGCCATCGGTCTGGGCACCAAGACCTTCGTAGGGCTTCTGCTCCTGGTGCTGCTGCTGCCGTTCTACGGGCGGCCGCTCACGGCCCTGTTCGAGGCCGGCTTCCGGGAGGCCCTGCGGATACTCGAGCTCATGCGGGCCGTGCCGGGGGGGTAAGCCGTGGACCTGCAGCTCTTTGCGGAGCGCACCGAGGAGCCAACGCCACGAAGGCTCCAGAAGGCCCGTGAGGAGGGCCGCGTCGCCCGGTCCACCGACCTGGTGGCCGGCCTGGGGCTGGTGGCAGCCACGCTGGCCCTGCGGGGCCTGGGCGGCTACAGCGTGCAGCAGGTGACCGGCGGCATGGTCGGCGCCTTCGAGACGCTCCGGCCGCTGGAGCTCACCCCCGAGACCACGGCGGCGGTCATGCAGGACTGGGCCCTGATCGGCCTGCGCGCGGTGCTGCCCATCGCCCTGGTGGTGGTGGCCATCGGCGTCGTCGCCGGCACCCTGCAGACCCGTTTCATCTTCACCCTCCGGGCCCTGGTCCCCCGGTTTGCCACGCTCAACCCCATCACCGGCCTCACCCGCATCTTCTCCCTCCGCACGGTGACCGAGCTGGTCAAGGGCCTGATCAAGCTGGCGGCCATCGGCTACATCGCCTACCGGAGCGTGCGGGGCCTGGTGCCGCAGTTTCCCAACCTCATCGCCCAGACCGTCCCGGCGGGGCTCAGCGCCATCGCCGATATGGTGCTCGACGTCATGCTGGCCGTGGGTCTGGCCTACCTGGTCGTCGGCGTGCTCGACTACGGCTACCAGTACTGGGAGTTCCGGCGGTCGATGCGCATGACGAAGCAGGAGGTCAAGCAGGAGCACCGGGAGCAGGAGGGCGCCCCGGAACTGAAGTCCCGGCAGCGGCAGCGCATGCGGGAGCTGGCCATGCGCCGCCGGGCCCTCAAGGAAGTGCCCGGGGCCGATGTCGTCGTCACCAACCCGACCCACTTCGCCGTCGCCCTGAAGTACGAGGCGGCCAAGGACGAGGCGCCCCGGGTGGTCGCCAAGGGCGCCGACCTGCTGGCGCTGGAGATCCAGAAGATCGCCCGGGCCCACGACGTGCCCCTGGTGGAGAACCGGACCCTGGCCCGGGGCCTCTACTACGACGTCGAGGTCGGGCGTCTCATTCCCCCCGAATACTACCAGGCCGTGGCCGAGGTGCTCGCCTTCGTCTACAACCTGCGGCGGCAGAGCCGGCAGGCCGGTCAGGAATAAATCCGTTGAGTCCGAGGTGAACGAGCTGTGACCAACCCGAGCGGCGCTCCGTCGATCCGGGTCTCCGACGTCGCCGTGGCCGGCGCCATGGTGGCCATGGTCACCCTGCTCATCGTGCCCCTGCCTGAGTTTCTGGTCGACCTGCTGCTCACGTTCAACATCGCGGCCGCGGTGGTGATCGTGCTGGTCTCCATCTTCACCGGCGAGGTCCTGCAGTTCTCGTCGCTGCCGACCCTGCTGCTGATCACCACGCTGTTCCGCATCACCCTCAACATCTCCACCACCCGCCTGCTGCTCACCACCGGCGAGGCGGGCGAGGTCATCCGCCGGTTCGGCCAGTACGTCATCGGCGGCAACACGGTGGTCGGACTCATCGTCTTCCTCATCCTCATCATCGTCCAGTTCATCGTGATCACCAAGGGCGCCGAGCGCGTCTCCGAAGTCGCGGCCCGCTTCACGCTGGACGCCATGCCCGGCAAGCAGATGTCCATCGACGCGGACCTGAACGCCGGCCTCATCACCGAGGCCGAGGCCCGGGCCCGGCGTCGGCAGATCGAGCGGGAGGCCGACTTCTACGGCGCGATGGACGGCGCCACCAAGTTCATCAAGGGCGACGCCATCGCCGGCCTGCTCATCGTCTTCATCAACCTGCTGGGCGGCTTCATCGTCGGCATGCTCCAGCACGGCATGACGTTTGCCGAGGCCTGGGGCCACTTCTCGCTGCGCACCGTGGGCGACGGCCTGGTGACCCAGATTCCGGCCCTCCTGATCTCCACCGCCGCCGGCATCGTGGTGACCCGGGCGGCCGACGAGTCCAGCCTCGGCATCGAGCTCACCCGGCAGCTGGGCGGCGACCCGAAGCTGCTCATGCTGGCCGGCGGCCTCATGATGGTCCTGGGCGTCATCCCCGGGCTGCCCACGGTGCCCTTTTTCGTCATCGGCGGCCTGATTCTGGGCATCGGGGCCGTCAGCTCCCGGTACCAGCGGGCCAGGATTGCGGCCGAGGTGCCCGAGCCCGAGCCGCTGCCCATCACCAACGACGTGGTGCCCGAAAGCTGGGTGCAGCTCACCCCGGTGGATCCGCTGGAGGTGGAGCTGGGCTATGCCCTGGTGCCCATGGCCGAGCCCGGCCGGGGCGGCGACCTGCTGGACCGGGTGGTGGCCGTGCGCAAGCAGGTGGCCGCCAACCTGGGGCTGCTCCTGCCCTACATCCGGGTGCGGGACAACCTCGCCCTCGGCCCGTACCAGTACGTCATCAAGCTGCGGGGCATCGAGGTGGGCTCCTACGAGCTGCAGCCGGACCGCTACCTGGCCATGGATCCCGGCGGCCTGGAGGAGACGGTGCCCGGCCAGCCCACCGTGGAGCCGGCCTTCGGACTGCAGGCGCTCTGGATCTCGCCGGCGGACAAGCAGCGGGCGGAGCTGATCGGCTACACCGTGGTCGACCCGGCCTCGGTGCTGGTGGCGCACCTCACCGAGGTGATCAAGGAGAACGCGCACCAGCTGCTGGGCCGGCAGGAGGTCAAGGGCATGGTGGACATGGTCCGGGAGACCCACCCGGCCCTGGTGGAGGAGCTCACCCCGCGGCTGCTCTCCCTGGGCGAGATCCAGAAGGTGCTCCAGAACCTGCTGGCCGAGGGCGTGCCCATCCGGGACCTGGTGCTCATCTTCGAGGCCCTGGCCGATTGGGCGCCGGTGACCAAGGACCCCGAGCAGCTCACCGAGAAGGTGCGGGTGGCCCTGGGGCGCACCATCGTCCACCACTTCGAGCTGGGGCCGGTGGTCAAGGCCATCACCCTCGCGCCGGACGTGGAGCAGCGGCTCTCGGCCGCCGCCGAGAAGCGGGGTCCCGGACCCGGCCTGGACCCGCAGCTCGCGCAGGCCGTCATCAACGGCATCGCGCGGGAGGCGCAGGCGATGGCTCAGGCGGGCCACACCCCCGTGCTGGTCTGCTCGCCTGCCCTGCGGCCGGTGATCCGGCGCATCGCCCAGCACACCTATCCGCGGCTGATCGTGCTCTCGTACGCGGAGCTTGATCCCAGGCTTGAGATCGAGTCGGTGGGGGTGATCCGTGCATGATGCAGGTGAAGAAGTACATGGCCCCCACGTACGCGGAGGCCCTGATTCTGGCAAAGAACGAACTCGGCACCGACGCCGTCATCGTCGACAGCCGCAAGGTGCGGGTGGGCGGCATTTTCGGCCTCTTCGGCCGCGTGATGACCGAACTCACCGTCGCGGCCGATCAGCGGCCGCAGCCTTACCGGGGCGCGCGCCCGGCGGCACGCCCGCGCGGCGCAACCGCACCGTCCGGGGCGCCGGCTTCCGCGCAGCCCGCGCCCACGGTGCCGCAGGGGATCTCTGCTGATGCGGCGCCTGCGGTGGTGCACGGGGGCCCTGCTCCTGCGGCTGCTGCGGTGCCGCAGGGGGTCTCTGCTGCTGCGCCTGTGGCGCCGCAGGGGGTCTCTGCCGCTGCTGTTCCGCAGCCTGTCGCCGGCGCAGCCGCTTCTGCGAGCCCGGCCTCCGGCCCCGCGCCCGCGCCGGAACCGGCAGCGGCTCCGGCGGCAGCCGTCTGGCCGGCGCTGTCGGATGCCGTCCCGGCGTCGCCTCTCTCCGGCATCCCGCTGCCCGGCAGCCCCGCCTCTGCGGCCCTGGCCCCCGGCAGCGCGGATCTGGCCGGCCTGCGCCGGGAGATGGCCGACCTGCGGCAGGCGGTGACCCGGCTGGTGGAGGCCCGGCCTGACCCCGCCGCTCTGCTGGAGCTGAAGGGCTACGCCCGCAAGGTCTACGAGCGGCTGCTGGACGCCGGCGTGGCGGAAGGGCTGGCCCTGGCGATCAGCCGGAAGGTCGGCACCCACGCGACGAAGGGCAGGGCCCTTCTCCGGGCGGAGCTGAACCAGCTCATGGGCCCCGGCGCGCCGATCCAGGCGGAGGCCGGCCGCCGGAGGGTGGTTGCGCTCATCGGCCCCACCGGCGTGGGCAAGACCACGACGCTGGCCAAGCTGGCCGCGCACTTTGCCCTGGAGCGCGGGCTGAAGGTGGGGCTCATCACCGCCGACACCTTCCGCATCGCCGCCGTGGATCAGCTGCGCACGTACGCGGACATCCTGGCCATTCCCCTCTACACCGTGGAACGGCCGACCGACGTCCACCAGGCTCTGGCCCACAATGCGGACGCCGATCTGGTGCTCATGGACACCGGCGGCCGGAGCCACAAGGACGAAGAGCGCATGGCGGAGCTGCAGGAACTTCTGGCGGAGGCGCAGCCCGACGAGGTGCACCTGGTGGTCTCCCTGAATACCAACCCGCGGGACGTCCGCCGCATGCTGGAGCGCTACCTGCCGCTGGGCGTCAACCGCTTCATCTTCACCAAGGCCGACGAGACCTCTGCCCCCGGACTGATGCTGAACATCCGGGCACAGTGGGACCTGCCGATCTCCTACGTGACCGACGGTCAGTCCGTGCCCGACGATCTGAGGCCCGCAGACAGCGTCGACTACTCCAAACTCTTCATGGGGGCGTAGCCCGATGTTCGATCAAGCCAGCCGTCTGCGCGAACTGGCCGCTGCCTACCGGAATCAGGCCGCGGGCCGGGCGCCCCGTCGCTTTGAGGCCATCGCGGTCACCAGCGGCAAGGGCGGCGTGGGCAAGACCAACCTGGCCGTGAACCTCGCCCAGGTGCTGGTGAAGGACGGCCATGAGGTGCTGCTGATGGACGTCGACCTGGGTCTGGCCAACGCCAACATCCTGCTGGGTACGGTACCCCCGTATCATCTGGGGCACTTCCTGCGGGGCGAGGTCGACATCCTGCAGGTGATCCACCGGACGGACACGGGCCTGAAGCTGATCGCGGGGGGCTCGGGCCTGGTGGAGCTGGGCAGCCTGACGGCGGCCCAGCTGCGCCCGATCCTGCGCTCCCTGGAGCGGCTGGAGGGCGAGGCGGAGTACCTGATCCTGGACACCGGGGCCGGGGTCGGCGATGCGGTGCTGGAGTTCGCCCTCGCGGCGGATCAGGTGCTGGTGGTCACCACGCCCGAGCCCACGGCCATGGCCGACGCCTACACGATGATCAAGGCCCTGGTCGCCCGGGATCCCGGGGCGCGCATCCGGCTCGTGGTCAACCAGGCGGAGCGGCCGGAGGATGCGCAGCGCGCAGCCGAGCGCATCGTCACCACGGCGCGCAACTTCCTGGGCGTCGAGGTGGTGCACCTGGGCACCGTTCCCCGGGACCCCCACGTGTGGCAGTCGGTGCGGCGCAGGGTGCCGTACGTGCTGGGCTACCCGGCGTCGCCCGCCGCCCGGGCGGTGGAGGCCATGGCCTCACGGCTGGTGGGTGCGCAGGTGCCGGCGCCGTCTGCACCGGGTTCGTTCTTCGGCCGGCTGGCAAGCCTTTTCGGCCGGCGGAGCAGCAGCCTCTAGAGGAGGGATATCCGTGACCGTGCAGCACCTGGAGCTGTGGCAGCGCTGGCGGCAGTCTCACGACACGGCTGCACGAGACGCCCTGGTCCAGCACTATCTGTGGCTGGTCCGCTACGTCGCGGGCCGGCTGATGGTGGGCATGCCGGACCACGTGGACCAGGGCGATGTGGAGGGGCACGGGTGCTTCGGGCTGCTGGAGGCGATTGCCCGCTACGACCCCGACCGGGGGGTCAGGTTCGAGACGTTCGCGATTCCTTGGATCCGCGGCGCCTGCCTGGAGGGGCTGCGGGCGATGCAGTGGGCTCCGGCCCTGCGCCGGCGGGTGCGGCAGCTGGAGAGGGTGCGGGACGAGTTGATGGCCGTCCTGGGCCGCGAGCCCTCCGCCGCGGAACTCGCCGAGCAGATGGGGATCTCGGTGGAGGAGGCGGAGAGGCGGCTGCAGGAGGCCGGGACGCTCGCGGTGCTCTCGCTGGACGAGGCCCTGGCCTTCGATGACGGCGAGACCACGGCCCTGGCGGACCGGGTGGCCGACGAGGAGGCGGTGGACCCGGAGCTGGAGAGCCAGCGGGCGGAGCGGCGGGAGGTGCTGGCCCGGGCGATCGCGTCCCTCACGGAGCAGGAGCAGCTGGTGATCGCGCTGATCTACCAGGAGGGGCTGATCGCGAAGGAGGTCAGCGAGATCCTGGGACTCTCGCAGGCCCGGATCTCGCAGGTGCACAGCAAGGCGATCCTGCGGCTCAGGGGGAAGCTGTCGCGGATGAAGCGGGATCTGGTGTCGTGAGCCGTGGGGTGTCGGCCGACCTGGGCCGGGAGCCGAGGCGGCGAGATGTGGGCTGTGAGTTGTGAGTGGTGAGAGCGGCTGTGAGCGGCTGTGTGCGGGGAGGGCGGCCGTGAGTGGTGAGCCGCGGCGAAGCCCTGTGCCCGGGAGTTGAAGGCGTGCCGGGTCGGCCCGTGCCGGAGCGTGCCCTCCGTTCGGCGGATGGAGGCCTCGTGGCGAGAGTCTGGGGCATAACGGCGGTGCGCACGGGTGCGCTGCCCTGCGCTGCGTGGATGAAACGTGAAATGCGCCTGAGGGGGTAGCCCATGGAGACCTTTCTCTATCTCGTCCTGGCCCTGGCAGCGGTCGGCGCGCTGGCCTACGCCGTTTACCAGGTGACGGTCAGGCAGCAGCGGATGCTGGCGGAGATCACCCGGCTGGAGCGGCTGACGGCCGAGGTGATCATGAGCGCCGAGGCCCTGCTGGATGAGATCGACCAGCGGATGGCGCGGCTCAACGACCTGGCCGCCCAGTTGGAGATCCGGGCGGTCGCCGAGGTGCAGGCGAAGGCGCGGTCCCGGGCCAAGTCCGGGACGCAGCCGCAGGCGGACGCGCCGCCGGACGGGCGTCCTCCGGCCCCTGCGCCGCCGGACGCCGGGGACCAGGAAGCGCCTCAGCCGCAACCGGAGCGAGCGCCGGAGGTCGAAGCCGCCCAGCAGAAGCCGAAGCGAGGCCGGCGGTCCCGCGCCGGGGCCGGGAGCACAGCCGTGCCATCCGGTCCGGCGGCGGGCTCCCAGCAGGCGGGGGGTTCCCGGCAGGCTGCAGACTCGGGACAATTCGCAAGCCCCGGGCAACCGTCGCAGCCGGCAGAGGCCCCTCCCGCGGAGCCTTCGCCCGCGGAGCCGGCACGCCCCCAGGCCCCGGCCGATCGCTACGGCGACCTGCGCCAGGCGGTGTGGCGCCTGGCCGACGAGGGCAAGAGCCCTGTGGAGATCGCCGAGGCTCTTGGCGTGCCCCGGGGCGAGGTGCTGCTGCTGCTCAACCTCAGGGGCAAGAAGGCTCCACGTTAATATTGGGTGCATTGCGGCGAAAATGGGCCCTAGTTCGTGCAAAGCCATGCTGATTCGCCGCGAACTGGGTTAATCTTCGAGGCGTTTTGAGCCATGTAAGAAGTATCAGATCGAGGGGGTTGGGACGCACATGAAGATTGACCGGCGAGATCTCTCGGGGCTGCCCGGCGTGCAGCGCCCCGGCTTTTCGCGCTCCGGGCGTGAGGTGCGGCGCAGCGCCGGATCGCCGGGCGTCCAGCCGCCCGATCAGCTCTCCATCTCCGACCGCTCCGTGCAGGTGAGCGAGCTGAAGCCGGCGCTCGCCGTTCTGCCGCCGGTGCGGGCGGAGGTCATCGCCCGGCTGAAGGAGCAGATCGCCCGCGGCGAGTACCGGGTCGATCCCCACCAGCTGGCCGAACGGCTGCTCCGGCTGGGGGTGATCGACGGATGAGCGCGTCTGCCCTCCTCCGCGAGATGATCGAACTCACCCGCCTTCAGGTGCAGCGGGTGATTCAGCGGGACCACCAGGGCCTGCTGGAAGGATCCAGGCAGCAGGAGGCTCTGCTCAAAGCCCTGCAGGAGGCCGAGATCGACGGAAGCCCTGAGAAGATGCGGGCAATCTACGAGGAACTCGAACGGGAGAAGGTGAAGCTCCAGAGCCTTCTGGAGGCCGAGAGCCAGCGGGTGGACTTCCTGATGCGGCTCCTGCTCGGCGGGCCGGAGCTGAATAGCGTGGGCTATCCGTCAACCGTGACGAAGCGCGCCGGCGGGCGCATGCTGAACAAGAAGACGTAAGGGGGAAGCGGCGGTGATCCGTGGAATCAGCTCAGGTTTCTACACGGCCACGCGTGCCCTGCAGTCCTCCCAGTGGGCGATGCATCTGCATCTGGAGAACATCGCCAACGCCAACGATCCGAACTACACCCGCCGCACCCTGGAGAACCGGGTGGACCCCTTCGGGCGGCTTCCCGAAGTGGTGCGGATGCGTGACCTGTTTATCGACTTCCAGTACCGCCGGGCGCAGTCCAGCGCCGGCTACGCCTCGATTCGGGCCGACCTCATGGCCCGGGTGGAGGACATCTTCGGCGACCCGATCGAGGGCGGCCTGGCCCAGGCCATCGACCGGTTCTTCGACGCCTTCAAGGCGGTGTCTGAGGACCCGGCGGACGAGGTGCTGCGCATCGAGGCCATCGAAGCCGGGCGGCGTTTCGTCCAGCACATCCACGAGGCGATGTCCCAGCTCACCCTGATCAAGAGCCAGATCAACGAGAAGATCCAGGGCGCGGTGACGGAGATCAACGCCCACCTGGAGAACCTGCGCAACCTGAACAGCCGCATCGCCACCATGGTGGGGTCCTCGGAGATGGCCGCGGACCTGATGGACCAGCGGGACCGCGTGCTGGACGAGCTGGCCCGGCTGACCGGGGCCCGGGTCACGTACCTGGAGGACGGCACGGTCCGGGTGATGATCGGCTCGGTCCCGGCGGTGGACGGCACGGCCATCAATCTGCTGGAGGTCGTCGAGGGCGAAAATGGTCCCACCGTCAAATGGCAGGGGTTCAATCTGCCCGCGTACTCCGGCCACGGCGTGCTGTCGGCCCTGCTGGAGATGCGGGACGGGGATCTGCAGCATGTTATCGCCGAAGTGGACAAGCTGGCGAAGAACGTGGCGCGGGAAGTCAACTACTGGCACCGGCAAGGTTACGATCTGGACGGCCATGAGGGCGGCGATTTCTTCCTCATCCAGGACGATGTGCCGGGCGGCGTCTACGTGCACCCGGACCTGACGCCGCGGAAGATCGCAGCGGCGGGGGACGAGCAGGCCCTTCAGATGGACGGCACCATTGCCGACCGGATCTACCAGCTGTCGTACGGCATGTGGCCGCAGTATGCTGGCGAATACACGTGGACGGACCCCGATGGTCCAGCGATCGAGAAGACGCTGACCCTGGGGAAGGACCTGTCGGTCAAGTTCGTCCATACCTACCTCGACAGTGAAACGGGCAACTACGTGACTGTCGAGCAGCGAGGCACGTGGTACCAGAATGTCGACGGCTCGATCACCATCACGCTGACCGAGGAAAAAACGGTTGATCCCGAAACGGGTGAAGAAATCTGGGTAAAGATCCCGCCGGAGGTCCTGCACCACCGCCGCTATGATCAGACGCTGGTCGCGCTGGACGGCAGCGGCGAGGACTACAAGACGTCCCAGCCCGTCGTCGTCGACAAGTCCAGTTCGCCGACAACGTGGTATCGGAACCTTGTGGGCCTGATCGGCTCCCGGGGGAAGGCCGCAATTCACGACAACGAGATTGCCGAAGCCCATATTCAGGTGGCCCAGGAGCAGCGCTCGTCCAAGTGGGGGGTCTCCATCGATGAGGAGATCGCGCTGATGACGGCGGAGCAGAAGGCCTTCGCCGCCGTGGCCCGGGTGCTGACGGTACTGGACGAGATGCTGCAGACCCTGATCAACGCGGTGTCCTAGGGGTGATCGCATGCGTGTAACGAACTGGATGCTCGTCAACACGGCCATCCGGGAGCTGGAGGGCCTCCGCGCGCAGTACGCCAGGGCGCAGAAGAGGGTTTACGGCCGCGCCCTCGAGCGTCCCTCCGACGACCCGCAGCGGGTAATCGAGGCGATCGACCTGACCGGCATGAAGGTGAAGCTGGAGCGGGCGCAACGGGCCGCCACCGACGCGAAGGAGTGGCTTTCGATCGCGGAGACCAGCCTGACGGCCATGTCAGAAGACCTTCAGGCGGTCTATGAGACGATGATCCAGTTCGGATCACCGGCCAATCAGGAGTCCACGGCCAGGGAGAACCTAGCGCTGCAGATCGAAGGGCTGCGGGATGCGATCAAGAGGGAGATGAACACACAGCACCGCGGGCGCTACGTGTTCGCGGGGTGGGCCGCGGACACACAGCCCTTTGAGGATGACGGCTCGGGCGGTGTGGAGTACAAGGGCAGCAAGCACAAGATCGAACGGGAGATCGCGCCGGGGTACAAGGTGGCGATCAACATCCATGGCGATGAACTGCCCTATGAAATCATCGCTACCCTGACCGAGGTGGCAAACGCCATCCGCACCGGCACCGTTGAGGATGTCACAAAGCACCTGGACAAGGTGCAGGCTGCCGCCGACGAGTTGCTGGCCCGACGGTCGGAGGTCGGGCTGGCCTACCAGCAGGTGGAGCAGTTCGAAGGGTATTCCCGTGACGGCCTGATTACGGTCGAAGAGCGGCTGGGTAAGATTAGCGGCGGCGACATTGCAGAAGCTGTGATGGAGATGACCCAGGCGCAGCAGGCCTTCCAGGTGGCCCTGACGGCGTTCAGCATGGCTCTGCCGAAGTCGCTGATGGACTACATGTTCCGATAGTTGGCTTCCAAGGGAGGCATGAGGGATGAAGGTGACGGCACCCGTCAGCGGCCCGACTCCGGTCCCCGACCGGACCGTGACGCCGCGTGAGACGGCTGACTTGGGGAAGCTCCAAACGCAGGAGGAGCAGCGGAAGCAGAGCCAACCGCTGTCAAAGGAACAGGCGGAGGAACTGGCCGAGAAGATGAACTCCGCGGCCGAGTTGTTCAACAAGGCCGTGCAGTTCAAAGTGGTGGAAGGCAACCGCATTGTCATCAAGGTGGTGGACGTGACCACGGACGAGGTGCTGCGGGAGTTCCCGCCGGAGCGGCTGCTGGAGGCGCTGCTGGCGATGGAGCGGTCCCTCGGCCTGCTGATTGACGAGAAGGTCTAGGGGGTGGTCCCGTGAGCATGCGACTCGGCGGGCTCATCTCCGGCGCCGACACCGAGACGCTGATCTCGGCCCTGTTGGAGCTGGAACGGGTCCGGATCTACCGGCAGGAGGAGAAGCAGGAACAGCTCGAGGCCAAGCAGAAGGCCTGGCGGGACGTCCGTTCGGCGCTCACCAACATCCAGTCCAAGCTGGACCAACTGCGCTTCCCGACGCTCTTCCGCTCCCGCAAGGTGGAGCTGAGTGACAATTCGGTAGCGACCGTCACGGCCGACGCGGGTGCCGCCCAGACCAGCTACACCCTGCAGGTCGTGAAGCTGGCGCAGAGCCATGTGATCACCACCCAGTCGGAGGCGGCCTACAAGGCGGCCGACGAGCAGCTGGGCTGGGCCGGCACGTTCGACATCGGGACGGATCCGAATGCGCTGAAGACCATCACCGTGGAGGAGACCGATACCCTGAGCTCCCTCGCGGCGAAGATCAACGCCGCCGACAGCGGCGTGCTGGCCCATGTCGTGATGGTGAGCGAAGGCAAGTTCCGGTTGGTACTCACCGCAGCCAAGTCCGGGTCGGCGAACGTGATTCGGCTTGAAAATGAGGTTCCCGGGCAGCCGCCACAGGGGCAGACCTACGGCAACCTGCTGGAGGACATTCTCGGCCTGACCGGTGCGAATCAACTGGTGCTTTCAGAGGCGCAGGATGCAGAAATCATTTTGAACGGTGAACCTTACAAGAGTTCAACAAACACCTTTGACAACATCCTGCCGGGCATCAAGATTACCGTGAAGAAGCCCAGTGGGGACGATGTCGTCTCCATGACCGTGTCCAGCGACATCGACAAGATCGTGCAGGTCGTCAAGGACTGGGTGAACGCGGTCAACTCGCTGCAGGACCTGCTGAAGAAACTGAGCGCCTACGATGTGGAAAAGAAGACCGGGGCGGCCCTGACCGGCGAGAGCCTGGTGCGTTCGATCCAGTCCCGCATGCGGCAGTTCTTCTCTACGGAAGTCGCCGGCATGCCGGCGTCGATGAAGATGCTCAGCCAGATCGGGGTGTCCACCGGGGCCTACGGTACGGCCGACTTCGGCAAGATCGTCGTCGACGAGGAGAAGCTGAGGGAAGTGCTCCAGCGGGACCCGGAAGGCGTAGCCCGGCTGTTTGGACTGAACGAGGACGGCCAAAAAGGCATTGCCGTTCAGATGAATGACTACATCAAGTCGCTTCTCGACAGTCAGTCGGGGGCACTTGAGGTTCGGGACAAAAGCCTGAGCCAGCAGATCGACCGAATCAGAGACACGATCGAGCGCATCGAGGTGCAGCTGGAGCAGCGGGAAAAAGTGTTGAGGCTCCAATTCGCCCGCATGGAAGAGGCGATGGCTAGGCTGCAAGGCCAGGGCAATTACCTCGCCCTGATGCTCCTGGGTCGTTCCCAGTCGCAGTCCTGATGGAGGGAAGCGGGGATCACCATGGTGAGCGGGTTGAACCAGTACAAGGCGTATCAAGTGCAAACCACAGCCCCTGAGGATCAGGTGGCCCTGCTCTACGAGGGCGCCCAGCGCTTCATCGACAAGGCGGCCCTCGCCCTTCAGCAAGGCAGGTACGGCGAAGTGAGCGCGTACGTGGGCAGGGCGCAGCAGATCTTCACGGAATTGCGGACCGCGCTGAACCCTGAGGCGGGTGAGATTGCGCGAAACCTGGATCGTCTGTACGACTACTGGACCTGGCGGCTCAGCCAGGGCCTGCTGAAGAAGGACATCGAGGCTTTTCGTGAGGTTTCGGCCACCGTCGGCGACATGGCCGGTGCTTGGAGGGAGGCCGCGCGCCAGGTCCGCGCGCAGCGGGGCACCCATGTCAGCGGATAGGCAGAAGCGCCTCCACGAGGCGTACCAGCGGGCGTACGAAGCGGGTGGGGAGCTCCTGAAGGCCCTGCAGGAGCCCCCGACCCCTGCGACGGTGGACCAGGTGGACGAACTCGTTAGTCGCCGGGATGCGGCGGTGCAGGCGGCGGTTTCGCTGTTCCTGCCAGGGGACGAAGTCCGATTTCGTGAGGAGCTTCAAGCCCTTACTCAGCAACAGCAGGCGCTCGACGCCGAGATGCGCCGGTTCATGGCTGAGCTGGCGCGGATTTCGAATGCCGCGGCGCAGGCAAGGTCGGCGGCTCGCAGTGCACGGCGAGTCATGAAATCTGGGCACGCTGGTCGGATGTTAGACGAAAAGCGGTAGGCCGAACGGGATGAAACAGCGAGCTATTTGACGATTATGCGGGAAAACCCCGCCTGAAGTGACGCTAATCGCGTCGACTCGAGATTAATTCTAGGCCCTGCCGTATTCATTCATAGATTGTCGAACCAGGTGGCGATGATCTTCAATACCGGCCGGCAGGGATGCCGGGGCGTCATCTGGGTGCGACGAGTACAACAGGAGCAAGGAGGCTGCTAACGTGCGTATCAACACGAACCTGGCTGCACTGAATGCATGGCGTGCGCTGACCATCAACCACGGTGCCATGACTAAGTCCTTGGAGAAGCTGTCCTCGGGCTACCGGGTCAACCGGGCTGCCGACGACGCGGCCGGCCTCGCGGTATCGGAGAAGATGCGTGCTCAGATCCGCGGCCTGAATATGGCCGTTCGGAATGCACAGGACGGCGTGTCCCTAATCCAGACGGCCGAGGGCGGTGCGCAGAAGATTCAGGACATGCTCCAGCGCATGCGGGAGCTGGCCGTTCAGGCGGCGAGCGATACCCTGGACGATCCGGACCGGCAGTTGCTGAACAAGGAGTTCGCGCAGCTTATTGAAGAAATCGAGCGTACGGCCAACAGCACCACCTTCAACGAGAAGGAGTTGCTGAATGCGGATGCGGCGAGTGCAACCTTCGACATTCACGTCGGTCCTGGTGCCGATCCCGACAACGACGTCATTACGCTCCAGATGGCGGATCTCACTGATACCGGGCTGAAAATCAGTGAGCTTACAATTTCCACGAAGAGCGACGCCACCACCGCCATCAGCACGCTGGACAACGCCATTGACACGGTGAGCTCCACTCGTGCCACCTTCGGTGCCTATCAGAACCGCCTGGAGGGCGCCATCGAAACGCTGAAGATCCAGGCCGAGAACCTGACCGCCGCCGAGAGCCGCATCCGCGACGCCGATATGGCCCTTGAGATGGCCACCTTCACCAAGTACCAGATCCTGCAGCAGGCCTCGACCGCCATGCTGGCCCAGGCCAACATGTCCACCCAGTCCATCCTGTCGCTGCTGCGGTAAGCGAAACCATAGCGCATACCGGGGACGCCGTCCCCCCGGACGGGGGGACGGCGTCTATCGCAGCAGGCGGTCACTGAGGAGGGAGTCTCTTGGATCTCGCAACTATCGGCGGGCTGCTGTTCGCCATCATTGCCATCGCCGTCGGCGCGTACCTGGAGCACGTGACCCTCGACTCGCTGCTCGGCATCAGCGCCTTCCTCATCGTCGTCGGCGGCTCCATTGGTGCCACGATCGTGTCCAGTGCCGTCGAGGACCTGAAGCAGGTCCCCAGGGTGCTCAAGATGGCCTTCTCGCCGCCGAAGCGGGACTACCAGGGGATGATCGACCTCCTCGTCGGCCTGGCCGAGAAGGCCCGCCGCAACGGCCTGCTGTCCCTGCAGGAAGACGCCGAGCACGCCGAGAACCCCGTGGTGCAGCGGGGGCTCACCATGGCCGTGGACGGCGCGGATCCCGAACAGGTGGTCGCGGTCATGCGGGCGATGAGCGAGCAGCAGGCCGATGAGATCATCCGGGGCGCGGCGGTCTTTGATACCGCCGGCGGCTATGCGCCCACCCTGGGCATCATGGGCACCGTGATGGGGCTCATCACCATCATGGGCCGTCTCAGCGAGCCGGACACGCTTGGGCCGGCGATCGCCGTCGCCTTCCTGGCCACCCTCTACGGCCTGGGGTCCGCCAACCTCTTCTTCCTTCCGATGGGCTACAAGATCAAGGCCATCGCCAAGCAGCTGACCCACTTTAACGAGATGATCATCGTGGGGATCGAAGGCATTCAGGCCGGCGAGAACCCCCGAAACTTGCGGGAGAAGCTCTCCATCTACCTGCCCAGCACCGGCGGCCGGCGTGCCGCGGTGACGGAGGGCGCTCCGGTACGGGAAGGGGCATAGCGGAATGGCCGCGATGAACAAGAAGCCGTCCGCGGCGGAGGAGCACGGCGGCGGAGGGCACGGCAGCGGCACGGCCCGCTGGATGGTCTCCTACGCGGACTTCATGACCCTCATGTTCATCGTGTTCGTGGTCATGTTCTCCTTCGCGCGGGTAGACACGGCCAAGTACCAGAGCCTGGCCCGGTCGCTGGGGCAGGCGCTGGGCACCGTGGGACCTGACATTGCGCCGCTGCCCACGCGCGGCCAGGAGGGCACCGCGCTGCCCATCATCTGGCCCGAGCGGCCGGGGAGCCTGCCGGACGTGCCCGACTGGCCGGCCCACCTCATCGCCCCGCCGGAGGAAGAGCCCACCGAGTCCGCACCGGTCCCGCCGGTGGAGCCGCCCCCTGCGGAGGCGGAACCGGCTGATGAGCCCACCGACGTGTGGACCGTGCTGGAGCCGGAACCGGCCCCGGTCCCGGCGTCCCCCCGGGTCACAGCGCCTGTGGCCGAGCCGGATGAGATGGCAGAGGTGGCCGAGGTCTTCCGGGCCATGCCGGGCGTGAAGACCGGCCTGCTCTCCGTGGCGCTGGAGGAGCGGGGCATCGTCCTCAGCGTGGCCGGCAGCCTGCTCTTCGAGCCTGGCGAGTACACCATCCGGCCCGAGGCGTATCCCACCCTCAACGAGATCGCGGACAAGCTGGCCGGGGTGGAACTTCCCATTATGGTGAACGGCACCGCCGACGCCAGCCACGCCGCCGGCAGCGCGGAGGCCTTTGAGCTGGCAGCCCTCCGGGCCGGCGCCGTGGTGCGGTACTTCACGGAGACCTACGGCCTGCCCGGCGGCAACTTCGTCTACTTCGGCTACGGCGACGGGCAGTCCGCCTCGGACCGGGTGACCATCGTGGTGGCGCGCAAGGCGCGGTAGCGCAAGAGGGTCATGACGTGACCTTCCGTCCCATATCCTCCTATGAGCCCGTCCACGGGCTCGCAAGGGGGAGCCCGCGTTGGAATGGAAGTCCGCCCTCGTGACCTTCGCCATCATCTTCCTCGCCGAGCTCGGCGACAAGACCCAGCTGATGGTCATGTCCCTGTCCGCCCGGTCCAAGGCCCCGCACATGATCTTCCTCGGCGCGGCCGGGGCGCTGATCGCGTCCTCCCTGGTCGCCGTGGTGGCGGGCGACAGCTTTCTCCGCCACATCCCCGTCCGGTATCTCCGCCTGGGTACCGGTGCGATGTTCATGATGATCGGCGCCATGCTGGTCTACCGTTCCCTACGCAGTTGATCGGCCGTCCCCCCGGGGACGGCCTTTCTTGTTTACACAGTTTTCACTTCCCCGGCGAACCTCCCCAGCCTCCCCGGCGTCTCCCTAACAAAGGGGTTGATCGCATCCATGGACAAGCTGATCGGCATCATCCTCGTGCTGGTGGGCCTGGCGGCCCTCTTCCGCATCACCCTGTCCGGCGCCTGGCTCTTCCTCCTCATCGCCGCGGCGCTCGCGCTCGCGGTCAAGTCCGGGTGGCTGGGGCGCGGCGCCTACGTGGCGGCGGTGGTCTTCGTGCTCCTGGCCGTGGCCGGGCTGGCGGCCCGCACCGTGATCTTCGGCCTGGCCATGCTGTTCCGGCTGGCCCCGCTCATCCTCCTGGCCCTGGGCATCTACTACGTCTACAAGGCCTTCGTGCGCTAGGGAGGTGTCCGCGGCGGTCACGCTGATCACGGGCCCGGCCCGGTCCGGCAAGACGACGGTCCTCCGCGGCCGGTTCCAGCAGTGGCTCCGGGAGGGCGTGCGCACCGATCAGATCCTCATCCTCACCCACGGGGCGGAGCAGACCGCCCCGTGGGTGCGCGGTCCGGACCTGCCCTCGGGCGGCGCCGTCCAGGCGTACGACTTCTACGGCTTCGTCCGGCAGGAGCTGACGCTGCACTGGCCGGCCCTGCAGGCCAGGGTGCCGGCAGCCGCCCGCTGGCTGGCGCCGGCCTTTCTGCCCCTCACGGTGGAACGCCGCCTGCTGCAGGCCCTGCTGGAGCCCCATTACGCCCTGTTCGGCGACGTGGTGAGGGCCACGCCCGAACGGCTGGCGCTGCAGCTGCTCACCCGGGTCGACCGGGCGGCCGCGGCGGCGGGGCTGGAACTGGAGGATGCGGTGCGGCGAATGGCCCAGGCCGACCGGCCCGAGAAGCGGCTGCTGTTCGGGCAGGTCGCGGCCCTCCTGGAGCGGCACCGTGCCCGCATGCTGGAGGCCGGCCTTCTGGACTACGGGCTGGCCCTCTCGCTGTTCACGGACGGCCTGCTGCCGGATCCCGCCTACCGCGCCCGCCTGCGGGCCAGGTTCCGGCGGCTGCTGGTGGACGACGCGGACGAGGCCGCGCCGGCCGAGCAGCCGTTTCTTGTGGCGATGGCGGAGGCGGTGGAGGAGGCGGCCATCGCCCTCGACCCTGATGGAGGCCACGCCTTCCTGCAGGGGGCGGACCCCAGGGGAATCCTGAACCGATTCGCCCGCGCCCACCGGATCTGCCTGCCTGACCCGGCCCCCAGCCTCGAGGAACGGCTGGCGGCCGTCCGGGAGGCCCGGTCGGCGCCGGCCCCGCCTGACCGCCGCCCGCGGTCGGGGTCGCCGCAGGAGGTTCCATGCGCCCCGTCCCCGTGTTACCACATGGCCGCCGAGTTCTGGGGCGACATGGTGAACCGGGCGGCCGAGGCGGTGGCCGGCCTCGTGGCCGCGGGGCTCAGACCCGGGGAGATCGCCGTCCTTGCGCCCCGGGTCGACCACCTGCTGGCCACCGCCCTGGGCCAGGCCCTGGCGGCCCGGGGGATTGCCCTTCTGCCGTTGGTCCCGACCCGCCGGCTCCTGGATGATCCCGCCGTGCGGGCCATCGTCGCGCTCGCCGGCCTGGCCGTGCCGTCCTGGCGGCCGCCGTGGCCGTCGCCGGGTCCCTTGGCCGACGCCGTTCGGGTGCTGCTGGGGCTCGACCCGGCAGCCGCCGCCCACCTGGGACAGGCGCTCTGGGAAGCCGGGGACGACCTGCCCGATCCCGCCGGCCATCCGGCGCCGTACCGGCCGCTTCACGGGTGGCTGCGGGCGGCCCGCGGGAGGACGTGGCAGACCGACGCCTTCGTCCGGGCCGCCCTGTTGGAGGTGCTGCTCCCCCTGCGGCCCGACCTGCCGAAGGAGTCGGTCAGGGCCTGCCGTCAGCTGCTGCGGGCTGCGTCGGACTTCCGCCTGGCCGCGGAGCGGCTCGCGGCCGCGCCCCAGGCCCGGGACAGGAATCTGCAGGCCCCGGACGGAAACGCCCAGCCCCCGGCCGGGAACTCCCAGCCCCCGGCGGGTCCGGGCGCCGACCTCTTCGGCATGAACTACCGGCCGCTGCTCACCGAGGCCACCTGCCCGCTGTGGCCGGACCCGGAGGACGAGGGGGACGGGGCCGTGCTGCTGGCGACGCCGCAGGCGTACCTGAGCCGCCGGCTGACCTCGGCGGCGCAGGTCTGGCTGGATGTCACCTCCCCCGGCTGGCTGCCCGCCGGCGCCTCCGAGCTGGCCAACCCCCACGTGCTGGCCCCCGGCTGGCCGGAGGGCGCACCGTGGACGGATGCCCAGTCCCGCCGGGTCCGGCAGGCCGCCCGGGACCGCACGGTGCGCGCCCTGCTGCGCCGGTGCGACGGCCCGGTCATCACCGCGGAGGCCGCCCTGAGCCCGTGGGTCCAGGAGCAGGAAGGGGGGCTGTGGGCGTGACCATCACCCTGCGTCCCGACCAGGTCCAGGTGGCCGCGTACCGGGGCGGGTACATGGCCGTCCCGGCGGTGCCCGGCGCCGGCAAGACCACGGTGCTGGCGTATCTGGCCGCCGACCTCATCGCCGAGGGGCGCCACCTCCCCGGCCGGATCCTGATCGTCACCTACACCAACTCCGCCGTGGGCAATTTCAAGAACCGCATCGGTCAGTTCCTGGAGGCTCGGGGCCTGCCCCGCGCGGGCTTCGAGGTGCGCACCATCCACTCCCTGGCCGTGCAGATCGTCCGGGAGCGGCCGGAGGCCATCGGCTGGCCGGACACGTTCGCCGTGCTGGACGAGGTTCGCCGCAGGACCCTGGTCAACGCCCTCACGGCCGGGTGGATCGCCGCACACCGGGACACCTGGGAGGCGCTGGTCCGGGAGGATGTCCGCAACCGCGACCAGGCGCTGGCGCGGTGGGCGGAGCACACCCCCGAGCTGATGAGCCGGTTGATCCAGTCCTTCAAGGCGCGGCAGCTTTCGCCGGACGACGCGCTGTCACTGACCCGGGGCCTCCCCGACACCGAGCCCCTCCGCTGGGCGGCGGAGATCTACCGGGACTACCAGCGGGCTCTGGCCCGGGAGGGACTGGTGGACTTCGACGACATGATGCTGGGAGCCTACCGGCTCCTGACCGGCGAGCCCGACCTGCTGGAGCGGCTCCGGCAGCGGTGGACCTACGTGTTTGAGGATGAGGCGCAGGACTCGTACCGGCTGCAGGAGCAGGTGCTCCGCCTCCTGGCCGGCCCTGGCGGCAACTTCGTGCGGGTGGGCGACCCCAACCAGGCGATCATGGGCAGCTTCACCACGGCGGAGCCGGCGCTCTTCCGGGCCTTCATCCGTGAACCGGGGGTGGACGTCCGCCCCCTCACCATGGCCGGCCGCTCCAGCCAGGAGATCATCGACCTGGCCAATGAACTGGTGCGCTGGACCTGCCAGGACTACCCGGAGCCCGGCTGCCGGGACGCCCTCGAGCCGCAGTATATCCAGCGGGTTCCCAGGGGGATGGGGCAGTCCAACCCGGAGCCGGAGGGGCGCCGCGTCCTCGTCCGGGACTTTCCGGCCTACGAGGAGGAGATGGACCGGATTGCGGGGCTGGCCGCCCGGTCCGTGCGGCTCTACCCGGAGGCGACCGTGGGCGTGCTGCTCCCCACCCACGCGATGGTGGACCGGATGCTGGCGCTCCTGCGGGACCGGGAAGCCCCGGCCATCCCGGTGGGCAGGACGGCCCCCCTGGAGCGGCTGCGGCTGGGGTCGGACCTCCTGGCCGCCCTGGCCTTCCTGGCGGCGCCCCACGTGCCGGAGCGGCGCGCGGCGGCCGCCCGCCTGGAACCGTACCTCGACCGCTGGCTGGCGGACGCCGTGCAGCCGGCGGATGTCCTGCTCCTGCGGATGGCGGCCGACCTGCGGCTCTCCGGCGAGGACCTGGCCCTGGCGCAGTACCTGGCCCTGCGGGCCAGGCGGCTCCTGGAGGAGGAGCCGCTCTACGGCCCCGGCGACGTGGCCCGGGAGCTGGCGGACGCCCTCGGCCGATCGGGCTGGCTGGCCGATGCGCTGTACGACCGGCAGGGCTTCGAGCCCCAGCCCGGCGTGGTGTACGTGACCACCTGCCACGCCGCCAAGGGGCTGGAGTGGGACACCGTCTACGTCGCGGGCCTCACCCGGGGCTTCTTCACCGGCGGACTGCGCGACCGGACCCTCTCGGAGCAATGGTCGCTGGTGCCGGGGCAGGTCAACCCCGAGGCGAGGGCGCTGGCCCTGCTGGATCAGCTGGCCGGCGCCGGCGGGGTTTCCGAAGATCCCGCGGCGGCGTTCAAGCGGGAGCAGATCGGCGAGAAGATCCGGCTGCTCTACGTGGCCATCACCCGGGCTCGCCGCAACCTCCTGCTCTCCTATCACTGGCGCAACGAGCGGGGATACGACACCGCTCCCCCGCCGGCGGTGGTGCGGCTTCGGCAGTTCGTCCAGGCGAGGAGGTGACCGGATCCGTGGCGCAGCCGATCCCTCTGCACGAGCGGCACTTCAGCGCCCTTGCCCTGCGGCTCTACGCGGAATGCCCCCTGCGCTTCCGCCGGCGGTACGTCGACGGGCTCGCCATTCCCGGCCTGCCCGATGACCCGGAGGAGCGGCGGGCGATGCTGCAGGGCGAGCGCTTCCACCTGATGGCCCGGCGGTACTACAGCGGCCTGGAGCCGGGCACCCTGGGCGCCCCCGCCGACCGGGCGGAGCTGGAGGACTGGATGCAGAAGCTGGTGCGCTACCTCCCCCGGCGTCCGGGGTACGCCTATTACCCCGAGCTGGAGCTGCGGCTGTCCGAGCCGGCGCTGCGGCTGGTGGCCAGGTTCGACCTGGTGGTCGTGGCGCCCGACGGGGAGGCGACAATCTACGACTGGAAGACCCTGCGCCACATGCCGCCCCGGGCGAAGCTGGAGGCCGCCTTTCAGACGACGGTCTACCGCTATGTGCTCTGCGCGGCCGGCGGCGCTTACGCTCCCGGCGGCGCGTTCGACCCCGACCGGGTGTCGATGGTCTACTGGAACCCGCTGCGAGGGGGGCGGGAGGAGCGGCTGCCGTACAGCGCGGCCCGGTTCCGGGAGGACGGCCGGCGGCTGCGGCAGCTGGTGGCGCAGATCCTGGCCACGCCGCCGGACGGGTTTCCGCCCACGGGGGATCCGCGCCTCTGCGCCCGGTGCGAGTACCGGCAGCTCTGTCACGGGCCGCTCGCGGACAGGCCGCTGCCTGAACCTGGCGACGGTTGGCCGGAGGCGGCTCTGGAGCCAGGCCAGGAAGTACCCGTGGAAGATGAGGAGCCGGCGGGCGCGTTCGACGCGGATCCGGACGGGCTCGCGGGCCTGCCGCTGCCCTAACCGGGGAGAACCGGCCCCGGCCCGGCCGAGGTGAACCGGCGTGTGGCCCGGGGTTCACCGCCGGGGAAGGGTTTCAGCAATTCTCAGGGCTGTCCCGAAGTCATCCCAGGTGACTTTTGGGACAGCCCTGTCGATTTGGGTGGCCACCCCATGGGCTGCGGGTTCCCTGTCTGTCGTCCTGGCTCTGGGACTCCAGCCGGGCGCTGACCCGTCCCGGGCAGGGCGCGGAAGGCACCCGGGGACCTGCTAGGCCCTTCAGGCACAGGTCTTCCGCGTGAATGAACGCCGGGTGAATGCCGACCCCCTGCAGAAAGCTGGTCTGCATCGGTCACGGCCAGGGCGGCCGGGCGCATCCCCTCCAGGGGGGCGTCCAGGCGGCGGAATGTGCGCTGCACAGCGTGGGGGGAGTGTACAATCAGCCCGGAACCGGGGGCCCGAGGGGGAGCGGGTGGGGTGACGAGGCGAAATGTGCGCTGTCCAACGTGGGGGGAATGCACAATTCGCCCGGAACCGGGAGCCCGAGGGGGAGCGGGTGGGGGTGACGAGGCGAAATGTGCGCTGTCCAACGTGGGGGGAGTGTACAATCCGCCCGGAACCGGGGGGGCCCGAGGGGGACTGGGTGCGGGCGAGGCGGCGAAATATGCACTGCGCGTCATGGGGGGAATGTACAATCCGCCCGGAACCGGGGGCCCGAGGGGGAGCGGGTGGGGGTTGACGAGGCGAAATGTGCACTGCCCAGCGTGGGGGGAATGTACAGTTCGCCCGGAACCGGGGGCCCGAGGGGGACTGGGTGCGGGCGAGACGGCGAAATGTGCACTGTGCCGCGTGGGGGAAATGCACAATTCGCCTCGAACCGGGGCTCGCCGGGGAACCGTTGGCGGCCAGGGGGCGGAATATGCCGTCTACAACCGAGAACAATCAGCCCACCGGCCGGGTGGGCCGGTGGGCTAGAGGGACTGGACCTACAAGGGTAGGGAGCGTCTCCACAGGCCGCGGGCCCCGGGTCGTCAGGAGGACGCGTTTCCGTGCTCGCCCTCGCCTTCCCCCACCTGGAAGTTCCCGACCTGCTCCTTCAGCCAGAGCGCGATCTGGTTCAGGTTCTGGGCGTGGCCGGCCACGCCGTCGGCGACCGCGGTCAGCTCCTCGATGGCGGCGGAAACCTGCTCCGCCGCGGCCGCGTTCTGCTGGGCCGCATCGACGATGGCGCCGATGGAGGAGAGCACCCTGGCCGTGCCCTCGGCCATCTCCTCGGTGGCCGCGGTGTTCTCCGCCGTCACGGCGGCGACCCCCTCGAACGCCTTCATGGCCACATCCACCTGCCGCTGCAGCGACCGCGCGGCCTCGGCGACGTGGCTCACGTCCTCGGCGGCCCGGGTGACCGTCTGCAGGATCTGCTCCAACCGCCGTCCCGACCGGGCGGCCAGCTCGGTGCTCTGCTGCACCTCGTTGGAGGCCACGGTCATCGATTCCACGACCTGGTCCGTGCGTGCCTGAATCCGGGCGATCAGCTCGCTGATCTCCCGGGCCGAGGCTGCGGAGCGCTCCGCGAGCTTCCGCACTTCGTCCGCGACCACCGCGAAGCCCCGCCCGTGCTCGCCGGCCCTGGCCGCCTCGATGGCGGCATTGAGGGCCAGCAGGTTGGTCTGGTCCGCGATCTCGGAGATGACGGCGGTGATCTGGCCGATCTGGGCCGAGGCCTTCGCCAGCTCGTCCATGCGGGCGGCGGAATCGCCCACCGCCTGCTCGATGCGGGTCATCCCCTGAACCATCTCGTCCACCGCACGGGAGCCCTCCGCGGCCATCTGCGCGGCCTGCTGTGCCCCCCGGGCGACCTGGTCGGTCTGCCCGGTCATGCGGGTCAGGTCCTGCGCCGCCCTGTGCAGCAGGGTGGACGCCTCCTCCAGGTCCGCGGACGAGCGGCTGGCGCCGGCGGCGATCTGTTGCACCGACTGGCGCAGATCCTCGATCATCCGGTTCATCTCCTGGGCCGAGGCCGCCTGCTGCGACGTGCCTTCGGCGACGATCGCCACCGCGCGCGCCGCATCCTGGGCGGAGAGGGCGGCCTGGTCCGCGGTGGCGGCGAGATCGCCGGACACCTCCAGCCCCGCCTGGACCGTGCCCTGCATGCCCACCACCAGCCCCCGCAGGTAGTTCACCATCTGGTGGAAGCTGCGGGCCATCTCCGCCAGCTCATCCCGGCCCCTCAGCCCCGCCAGTCCGGCGGTGACGTCCTGGCTCAGGTCCCCGGCCGCCATGCGCTGGGCCGCCCGGGCCAGGGCCAGCACCGGGAAGACGATGTTGCGGGCGACGAAGAAGGCGACGACAAAGCCGAAGAGGACGGCGGCGCCCGTCGTGCCGATGGTGACCAGCCGGGTGAAGCGCACCGCCTGCTCCGCGGCCAGCGCCGTCTCGTCCACCCGCTCCTGCAGGTGGGTGAGCAGCTCATTCAGCGCCTCGATGATCTTGTTCCGCTCGCTCTGCAGCGACCGGCTCATGACCCGGATCTGCGCCTCGTTGAAGGAATCGCGGCTGACCACACGCCCCACGAAGGCCGAGAACTCCGCGTACCGCCGCTGCACCTCGGCCACCAGCTGGGATTCCCGGTCGTCCTCCGCCGCATCAAGAAGCCCCTGGATCCCCTGGGACACCTCGCCCTCCAGCGTCCGGTACCGTTCCCGGTATCCGGCCTCCGCGGTCGCGGTGTAGGCGGACGCCGCGTAGGCCATCTCGGCCAGGGCCCGGTCCACCTCCTGGGCGTTCAGCATCCGGGCGAGCGCCGCTTCCTTCTCCGCGTTGGCCGCCTGCACGGTCTGCAGGCCCCAGTTCGCCGCGCCGGCGACCAGCCCGGCCAGCGCGATGAGCACCACAGACAGCGCAAACAGGCGGCGTCGGACGGTCCACCTCATCCATGAAGCCCCTTTCTGATGAATGACTGCCGCAGGAAACCCGCAGCAAATTTCAAGCAAGCCCAGTATAATGTTAAAGTGTGCTTACTTCAAGGTATTGACGCCGCCGCGCCCGCCGCCGTTACGGGGACTCTCCGGCGTGATCCGTCACGCCCTGTCCGCCCGGAGCGTCCAAACACCGGGAAACCAACTACGCCGTTACTGGAGGGAAACGCCGTGGAGCGCGCTGGTGCTTTTCAGTTCAAGGGCGAGGTGACGCTGGTCGGTCCGGAGCTGCGCGTGGGCGATCAGGCTCCGGCCTTCACCGCGATCGGCAATGATCTCTCGACGGTGGACTCCCGGACGTTCGCGGGCAAGGTGCGCATCATCTCTTCGGTGCCGTCCCTGGACACGGGCGTCTGCGACACCCAGACCCGCAAGTTCAACGAAGCCGCGGCCAGCCTGGGGGACGAGGTCGTCGTGCTCACCATCTCGGCTGACCTTCCGTTTGCCCAGAAGCGGTGGTGCGGCAACGCGGGCGTCGACCGCGTCATCACCCTTTCGGATTACCGCGACCACGCCTTCAGCAAGGCCTACGGCACCTACATCAAGGAGTGGGCGCTCTGCTCCCGGGCGGTCTTCGTCGTGGACCGGAACGACCGCCTTGTCCACGTGGAGTACGTCCCGGTGGCCGGACAGGAGCCCAACTACGACGCGGCGCTGGAGGCCGCGCGGGCTGCCTTGAAGGCGTAACGCAGTACCGCCGGAAAACCAGAGGGCCGACCCGCAGCAGGGTCGGCCCCGTATTTCGCTGTCGGGCTTCACTTCGCCTGCGCCACGACGTCCGGCTCCACGTGGACGTGGACCTCCCGCACGTCGCTGAGGCGGATCAGCGCCTCCTCCACCCGGTCGGCGACGGCGTGGGCCTCCACGATGCTCATCTGGCTGGGCACGAGCACCGTCACGTCCACGTGCACGCGGCTCCCCATCAGCCGGGCCCGCAGGCTCTGCACCCCGGTGACCCCCTGCACGCCCAGGACGACCTCCTCCAGGGCGGCGATGCGGGCCCGGTCGGCGAACCCGTCCATCAGCATGTGCGCGGCCTCCGAGCCGATCGACCAGGCGGTGCGGGCGATCAGGGCGGCGACCAGGAGGCCGGCCAGCGGGTCGGCCCAGCGCCAGCCGACCTGGCTGCCGAGGATGCCTGCCGCCGCACCGACGCTGATGAAGAAGTCGGAGAGGTGGTCGTAGGCGGCCGCCTCCAGGGCCTTGCTGCCCGTGTGGCGCGCGAGCCGCAGGTTGTAGGTGTAGACGGCCAGGAGGATGGCGGCCGACCCCAGGGCCACCCAGAGCGACCAGGCGGCGGGCGCGCCGCGCTCGGGCGAGAGCAGGGCCAGGACCGCGCCCCGGCCCACCTCCAGGCTGGCGAGTCCCATGATGGTGGCCACCACCAGCGAGGCGACCCCCTCGGCCCGCTCGTGGCCGTACCGGTGCTCGTCGTCGGCCGGGCGCTGGGCGATCTTCACCCCCAGCAGGACAGCGGCGGAGCCCAGCACGTCGGTGGCGTTGTTGATGCCGTCGGCGGCGATGGCCTGGGAGCCGGAGAGCCAGCCGACGGTCAGCTTGGCGGCGGACAGCAGACAGTAGGTGGCCACGCTGAGCCAGGCCCCCTTCTGACTCTGCGCCTGCCGGGCGGATGTGGTGTCGATGGGCGCGCACCCCGCTTTCTCCCGGTCAGCCGGGGTTTCTGCCGTGAAAGAAAGTTGCCCCGAGGAAACTTTCCCAAGACGACACAAGACCCGCACCGCTGCGCGGTACAGGTCCTGCCATCGCTCACAGCCATCGTAGCACGGGCGCCCGGCTTATGCAACGCAGACCGGCCAAAATGGGACCAGAAGCCCAGGGCTCCTGGTCCCAACGCACTACGAACATTCGTTGCACTCGCTCTCCAGCATGTGCTCCATCGCACCGGTGGTGACACAGAGGATGCGCGCCGGCTGGTCGCCGCAGTTCTCCACCCGGTGGGGGATGTAGCCGTTCCAGTGGAGCGAGTCGCCTTCGTTCAGGATCAGCTCCTCATCCCCCTGCCGGTAGCGGACCGTGCCCTGCAGCACCAGATGGCACTCCTCGCCCTCGTGGACGTGGTTGTCACCCCCGGTGGCGGCGCCCGGCGCCAGCTCCAACAGCATCATCTTGAGGCTGCGCCCCGGCGCGGAGAGCAGCTGCACGCTCAGCCCCTCGCCGTTCATCGAGTACCCCTGACGGGCGTTGGCCCTGACCACGTGGGCCCGCTCCTCCTGGGAGATGAGCAGGAGCGCCACCGGCACCCCGAGGCCGGCGGAGAGCCGGTCCAGGGCCTGCAGCGAGGGCGAGGCCTTGTCGTTCTCCAGCTGGCAGAGGAAGCCTTTGGACAGGCCGCTGCGTTCCGCAAGCTCCTGGAGGGTGATGCCCTTCTGCGTGCGTGTCTGGCGGATGCGGTGACCCAGGGACATCCAAGCACCTCCTCGGCACATCAGGCCAGGTCGGTGGCTGCCGGCGAGGTGTAGCCCGGCACGTAGACGCCGGCGTCCAGCACCCGCTTCAGGGCCTGGCGGGCCCGGTGGAGCCGCGCCTTCAGCGCGCCCACCTCGATGCCCAGCATGTCTGCCACCTGGCTGTTGGAGAAGTCTTCGAGGTCACGGAGCTCCAGGAGCCGGCGCTGGCTCTCGGGCAGCTTGTCGAGCGCGGCCCGGACCACGTTCTCCCGGTACTGCTGCTCCAGGTAGAGGTCGGGGTTGTCGGCAGGTTCGTCGTCCAGGATGGCCAGCGAGGCGGCCGGAGAGAACTCCAGCGTCGCCTCCAGCGACTCTGCGGCGGTGCGGCCCCGCTTGCGCCGGATGTCCAGGCACGTGTTGGCCGCCAGCCGGTAGACCCAGGTGCCGAAGCGGGACCGGCCCTCGAACTTGGGCAGGGCCGCCATCAGCTTGACCAGGATCTCCTGGACGGCGTCCAGCGCATCGTGATGGTTCCCCAGCATCCGGTAGGACAGGCGGTACAGCCGGTCCTCGTAACGGCGCACGATCTCCTCAAACGCCGCCTCGTCCCCCTTCAGGTAGGCGGCGACAAGCTCCTCGTCGGTGGGCACGGCCACGGGCTGCGGCCGCTGCTCGGGAATCCGGGCGACCGGCACCTCAGAGAGTGCTGCGTTAGATACAGCCATCGGGCAAAGCCTCCCCTCATCACGAGACCTCGGTCCCTCTATGTAAGTTGGTAAACATCGTTCGGTGCGATTAAACTTTACCACAGGCGTTTGCTCTCGGTCAACAGGGTTTGCTAGAAGAAAACCAGACTTTTTTAAGCCTCAAGTATAAGAACGGTGAATACCCATTTCCGCGCTGGTATCAGGCCCGACCACCGGGGCAGACTAGGCGCGGGAGGTGCATGCGCACATGAGCGATCAGCCACAGGGCAGGACCGGCGAGCGGTGCAAGGTCGCGGGGACATACAGCTGCACCGCGGGCGTCAAGCAGTACTACAACGAGGGCGACGCGTTCGGCCCCTGCCCCCAGACCGGCGAGGAGACCCGCTGGGTGCGGGTGACCTGACGGGTGGCCTGACGCCCTCCGGGGGAGACTACCCGCGGGAGGTGAACGCAGGTGAAACCCGATCCGCGCGTGACGCCCACCGGCGACGCCGCTGCGGACAACCCCGCCATCAGCCGGCTCACCGTCGAGCGGCTGGGCATGGAGCTGGCCACCGAGCTGGGGGTTGACCCGGGGCGGATCGGCGCCCTGGGCGCCAGCCCCGACCCCGCCGTGCAGCGGTACGAGGCGGAAACCCACAGCCCCAAGTCCCGGCCCAACCGGTGACGCAGCGGCGCTGCCCCGTTCGCGGGGCAGCGCCGCCCGCTACAGGGTGAACGTTCCGCCGTCGGTCACGATGAGCTGCAGGATCTGCTCCTCGGCCCCGGTCTCGGCGTTGATGTAGACGAGGTAGACCTCGTCGCCGATCTTCCCCTGGAACTCGTACGTCAGGACCTCGCCGGTGCCCGCCGCATCCGGGATCAGGGCCAGCTGTACCCGGCTGACCTCCAGATGGGGGTTGAGCCGGCTTCGGGCCTCGTCGGGCGTGAGCCGCGGCCTGGGCAGGGTGCGCCGGCGATGGTTGGTCAGGTACTGCCGGGCGTCCACCCCCAGCACCTCGCCGTTGTCCAGGGCGACCTTCACCTTGGCCTGGTCCGGGTAGACGATCACCTCGCCCTGCTGGTAGACGTAGGCGACGAAGGCGACGCCGTCCTGGATCTGCGCGAAGGTGGGCACCATGTCGGCGTATCCGATACGAGCCAGGTACTCCTGTCCGACGGCGCGGGCCTGCTCCAGGTCCAGCGCGGGCTGACCCAGAACACGCCCGCTCAGGAACTCCAGCAGGTGGCCGCCCTGGCGGGTCAGCGAGACCGTGGCCGTGTAGGCGCTCCCGCGCGTGCCGGCCGGGGCCAGCCGGAACGTGTAGGCGGGAAGGTTGCCGCCGCTTTCCACCACGTCCACCACGCGGTAGGCTGCCGCGTCGGGCAGGGCGGTGGCCAGCCGCCCGCCGGCTTCCTCCCGGGACAGCTGCGGGCCGCTGAGAGCGGGCGGCGTCTGGTTCACATGATCGGAGAACGGACCGTTGTAGATGAAGGTCGGCATCTGCTCCATGCTGGTGGCCAGCTGCGCCCACCCGCCGTCGAGCAGGGCCGCCGCGGCCGGGCCCCCGGAGGCAGCCGGGTCCGAAAGGACGCGTCCGGGGGGCCGCATCAGGGTGCGCAGCGAGAGCTGCGCGGGCTGGTGCCAGCGGAAGCCGCCCCTCTGGTACTGGGTGAGCATCGTGCCCAGCTGCTCTTTCAGGGCCGCCGCGGCTTCCCGCAACCGCTGCAGTTCCGCCCGCTCGGCCTCGGTCAGCGACCGGCCCGCGGCCTCGTCCCGCAGCAGAGCGTACGCGAAGTCGCCCACCTGCTGCAGGAACTTGCCGGTGGTGGACGAGACCTCGGTGGGCAGCGGGAGGGAGGAGAAGGCGGTCATCGCGGCCGAGGCGTGCCGGTGCACGTCGGCCATGTAGCGCATGTTCTGCCGCTCGCTGCCGGTGGCCAGCCCCTTGCCCAGGAGCGCCTGGATCTGCTCGACGTGGTGGACCATGTCGACGAAGTTGCGCTGCCGCTCGGCCTCCAGCGCGTTGGCCAGCAGCCGGTTGTGCTCGTTCAGGTTGGCCGTCCAGGCGGCCCAGACCGCGACGGCGACCGCCGCAAACAGGCTGACGCTCAGCCAGGTGACGACGCGACGCATGTCCATGTCCCCTTCACTTGGCGAAGACGTGGTTGCCGATCCGCTTGATGATGGGCCGCGACCAGATCCACTGGCTGGTGGCCTTCGCGGGGTTCCAGAAGAAGAGCGCGCCGCCGGAAGGATCCCATCCGTTCAAGGCGTCCTGGGCGGCCCGGACGGCGCTTTCGGTAGGTGCGGCGTACACGGACCCGTTGGTCACCGACTCAAAGGCGTGGGCCTGGTAGACCACCCCGGCGATGGTGTTGGGAAACCGCGAGTCCCGCACCCGGTTCAGGATCACGGCCGCCACGGCCACCTGCCCCTCATACGGTTCGCCCCTGGCCTCCGCCGACACGACCCGGGCCAGCAGGTCCCGGTCGGCCTCCCGGGTTCCCGCTGCGGCCGCCGCGGTGGAGGGGGGGCCGCCCCAGTACCCGAGGGCCGCCCAGGTGTCGGGGCCGACGATGCCATCGACCGTCAGCCCGTTGCGGCGCTGGAAGAGGGTGACGGCTTCGTAGGTCAGCCGGCCGTAGATGCAGTCGACCTCGCCCCGGTAGTAGCCCCAGGCTTTGAGTCGCCGCTGGGCCAGGCAGACGTCGCTGCCCCGGCTCCCCCAGCGCAGGGTGGCGCGCGCCTCGGCGCCGGCCCTCCAGGGGTAGGAGAGGAACAGCAGCAGGGCCACCACGGCCGCCGCCATCGTGCGCTTTCCCATGCGCTCGAGCCTCCCGTGACGATCGTCCTGTGCCATCCTAACTTGCCACCCGTTGGCCCGGAGTATGCTGAAGGATTGCCACTTCCGCGCGGGAGAGGTATACTGAAGGCAGCATCATACTGGCCGAGAGCCGCTAGGGGAGCCGTTGCAACGGCTGAGAACCGGGGTGAACCCCGGGACCCTGTCACCTGATCCGGGTAATGCCGGCGTAGGGAAGCGAGCCTCGCGGACACTTCGTGTACCGCAGCTCGCTGGGGCTGCGGTTTTCTCGTGCCACGCGATGGTGACTACGATTCTGCGCGGAGGTGTCCGTCATGTCCGATACTCGGGTTCGTCTCCGGCGCCTGGTCGAGACCGCGATGATGATCGCGGCCGCGGTGGCGCTTTCGTATGTGAAGGTGTGGGAGATGCCGCAGGGGGGCTCCGTCACGCTCGGTTCCATGGTGCCGATCCTGCTGGTGGGTCTGCGCCACGGTCCCGGCTGGGGTATCCTCGCAGGAGTGCTGGACGGGCTGCTGCAGTTCTGGCTCGACCCGTACTTCTACCATCCGGTGCAGGTGCTGCTGGACTACCCGATCGCCTTTGGCCTGCTGGGCCTCGCCGGGCTCGCCCGCGGCCACGCCCGCTGGGCGGCCGCCTGGCTGGGCAGCCTGGCCATCGCCGGCCGGTTCGCCGCGCACGTCATCGCCGGCGTGGTCTTCTTCGGCCAGTTCGCGCCCGAGGGGCAGAGCCCGCTGGTGTACTCCCTGATCTACAACGGCTCGTACCTGCTGCCCGAGGCTGTGCTGAGCGCGGTGCTGCTGATGGTCCTGCTCCCGGCCCTTGACCGGGCGCTGCCGGCGCAGGTGGGCTCCGCGCATTAGCGGCGGCGCGCCCGCTTCCCCGCCGCTCCCCGGTACGTCATAATGAAGGTTGGGATGTGACATGCGTATCTCAGGGGAGGTCGGCTGGGGATGCGGGCACGGTTCAACCCCGCCGTCATCACGGCGGTGGCCATGGTCGCCTTGTTTGCCGGGGTGTGGCTGGTGGGCTACCTGGCCGGGTTCTCGGGGGAGCCCGAGACGTTCCTGAAGCCTTAGGCCTCAGGGCGTGCCACAACGGAGAAAGAAGGTTGACCCGTGGAAGGACAGGAGTTGTTCGCAGGCGGAGGGGAGCCCGTCGTCTACCTGCCCACGGAGGCGGGGACCGCCATCGCCCCCGACGGCCGCAAGCTGGTCTTCTTCAGCGTGCCGGCCCTGGATGTGATGATCAAGCAGGTCCTGGCGGCGCAGCCCCGGGAGTACACCTACCGCTGGGGCTACCACCCCGGGGAGCGGCTGCACGTGCTGCTGTTCGGCTGGCCCACCGGCCACGGCGCGGGACTGGCCATCCCGGAGGGCGTGGGCGACGCGATCCTCAACTTCATGCAGGGCACCACGGACGTCTACATCACCGCGGCGCCCGTGGGCGACAAGCTGCGCGGCCCCGTGACGCCTGAGGTCATTGACGAGCTGCGCTTCGGCATGACCGTGTACCTGCCCGAGGTGAAGTTCAAGCCGGAGGGCTGGACCTGAGATGGTCCCCCGGTGGGCGGGCACGGTGTTGCAGGACAGCCTGGGCCTGCGGCCGGGCGAGCGGGTGCTGGTTCTGGCGGACAGGCCGCTGGCGCCGGCCGCCGCGGCGCTGGACGAGGCGGCCCGGGCGCTGGGGGCGGCCGAGGTGAAGGCGCATCTCCTGCCCGACCCTGATCGGCTGCAGGTCGTTCCCCGGTGGATCACGGACGCGGTGAGATCGGCGGACGCAATCGTCTCGCTGCGGGCGGCCCTCAGGCTCGCCGCGGAGGACGCGCTGATGCGGGCCGCGCTGGACGCCTTCCACCGGGCGCGGCGCGGCCGCTGGGTGTCGATGGCCCAGGTGGACGTGTCGGTCCTGGAGACCGCGCTGGCCCCTGGTCTGGCCGAGGCCGCCGCCCGTGCCCGGGCCCTCGCCGCGCGCCTCCGGGCCGCGGCAGGCGTGCGGCTCACCGCCCCGGGGGGCACGGACCTTCAGCTCACCTTCGCAGGCCGGCCCGTCCACGCCGATACCGGCTGGGTCAGGCAGCCCGGGGACTTCGGCAACCTGCCGGCCGGCGAGGCCTACGTCGCTCCCGACGAGACCGGGGCGGAGGGCCTGCTGGTGGTGGACGTCGCACTGGGCGACATCCCGCTGGACCGGCCGGTCGCCCTCCGGTTCCGGCGGGGCCGCGTGGCGGAGGTGACGGGCGGGGAGGCCGCGGCGGAGCTGCGCAGGCGGCTGGGAAACGACCCGTGGGCGTGGACCGTCGGCGAGCTGGGGCTGGGAACCAATCCCCACGTGCGGCCGTGCGGCCGCGTCGCCGTGGCCGAGAAGGCCCTGGGGACGGCCCATGTCGCTTTGGGCGGCAACCTGGCCTTCGGCGGAAGGAACCCCGCTTCCACCCACTACGACTGCGTCATCGCTGCCGCTGACGTGCGTTTCCTGTGACGAAAGCCAAAGGGCCTGCCCCACAGGGGGCAGGCCCTTTTCCGTGTGCCCGGCATGGGCGCTGACTTGGCGGTGAAAGTCCGCTACGGGCGAGGCAGCACCAGCCCGTTAGCCAAAGGCAAGGGTGTCCGTCGTGAGGCGGAATCTGAAGGAAGCCCGAGGCAAAGCCACGACCCGAGGAACACGAACCCCATAGGAGGCTGTGCCGCTCGGGTGAGCTGGCCGAACACAGCAAAACCCGAAGCTGCCAAAGGGCGGTGCGGTAGATGGGGCGGGTGCGGGGTGAAGGTCAGCGTTCTTACCCGGGGAGATCTGCCGGGAACGCCAGCAACGCTGGTAACCTGCGTCGGGAGACGCAGCTGAACCGGCAGAAGTCAGCAAAGGCCATAGTACCGGCAGGGGGACGCCCCAACCGGGAAGGGCCGAACGTCAGGAAAGGGGTGAACCCGTTGCGTTCGAGCAGCCCGCGACAAACGCAGAAGACCCCGAACGGGACCTGCTCGCCGGAGGTAGCGGTGAAGCCGCAAGGGACGGCGAGAGGGCGGAGTGGGCAGCCGGCACAAGACGGAACGTTACCCCGCGGGGAGCACAGCAACCTGATGGAGCAGGTGGTGGCCAGGGAGAACATGCTGGCCGCCCTGAAACGGGTGGAGCGGAACGGAGGCGCTCCCGGCGTGGACGGTGTCCCCACCGAACGGCTGCGGGACCAGATTCGCGTGGAGTGGAGCCGCATCCGTGAGGGACTGCTCCAGGGGACCTACAGACCGCAGCCAGTCCGCCGGGTCGAAATCCCGAAACCGGGCGGCGGCAAGCGGATGCTGGGGATTCCCACCGTGATGGACCGCCTGATCCAACAGGCACTCCTGCAAGTACTGACGCCGATCTTTGACCCGACATTCTCCGAATCCAGCTACGGCTTTCGGCCGGGGCGGCGGGGTCATGATGCGGTCAGGAAGGCACGTCAGTACGTGGAGGAAGGGTACGACTGGGTCGTGGACATGGACCTGGAGAAGTTCTTCGACCGGGTCAACCACGACGTGCTGATGGCCCGCGTGGCGCGGCGGGTAACGGATAAGCGTGTGCTGCGGCTGATCCGGCGGTACTTACAGGCTGGGGTCATGCTGAACGGGGTAGTCGTGGCGACGGAGGAAGGGACGCCGCAGGGCGGTCCGCTGAGCCCGCTGCTGGCGAACATCCTGCTGGATGACCTCGACAAGGAGCTGGAGCGCCGCGGGCACCACTTCGTCCGGTACGCCGATGACTGCAACATCTACGTCCGCAGCAAGCGGGCGGGAGAACGGGTCTACAGGAGCGTGCGCCACTTCCTGCAGGAGCGGTTACGGCTGAAGGTCAACGAGGAGAAGAGCGCAGTGGACCGGCCGTGGAAGCGGCAGTTCCTCGGGTTTAGTTTCTACAAGCACCGGGGAGTGCGCATCCGGCTGGCCCCGAAGAGCCTGAAGCGCGTGAAGGACAAGCTCCGCACGCTGACGGACCGCAACCGCAGCCAGAGCATGGAGGACCGAATCCGGCGCCTGAATGCTTACTTGCGGGGCTGGGTTGGGTACTATGCGCTCTCCGATGCCAGGTCAGCCTTTGAAAGACTCGAAGGATGGCTGAAGCGTCGGCTGCGAGCATGCGTATGGAAGCAGTGGAAGCGTGTACGCACGCGCTTTCGGGAGTTGCGCGCCCTCGGTTTGCCCGAATGGGTAGTCCACCAACTCGCCAACAGCCGCAAAGGCCCGTGGCGGATGGCAGGTGGCCCACTAAACAGCGCCCTGGGCGACGCCTACTGGCGTGCCCAGGGGCTGATAAGCCTGACCGAATGCTATGAAGCGACTCGTCAATCCTGGCGAACCGCCGGATGCGGACCCGCATGTCCGGTGGTGTGAGAGGACGGGGGCTAGCCGCCCCCTCCTACTCGATTCATGCCTGCTCGGTCTGGTCTCCGCTCAGGTCAGCGGCGCCGGCGCCGTCGCGACCGTTGCCTTCCGGCGGCGGCAGCGCCGCGTCGGAACGGGCGGCCTCGATATCGATCACGTCCGGTTCGGCCGGGCCGAACAGCCCTATGTGCCCAAGCCCCGTGCGCATGGTCAGGGGATCGTCCCGTGCAGGCTCCTCGGGCCCGGATCCCGTCATGTCGAAGGCGGCGGGCAGGTGGCGGAGCAGTAGGCCGGAGATCTCCAGCAGGCCGTGGATGGCGGGGATCACGCTGTTCAGGGCGGGCTCGACGAGCGCCATCCACTCGGCCGGCGCAGGGTCAGGCGCAGGGGGCCGGTCGGCCACGGCGTACCAGCCGGCGGGCGCCATGGCCGCAGGCGGGTACAGGGCGTATGCCGCCGTGTACGGGTACCAGGCCGGTGCGCCGAACCCGGCCGGGGGATACCACGCGGGGCCGCGCATCGGCGGTGGATAGAAATGGGACATCGGCGTCACACCTTCCTCGGGGGTCTAGCCCATTCTATGGGGCGACCCGCCTGAGGGGTGTGGGCGGCACCCGACGCATGGCTTCAGACGACCGGGTTGGCCAGGGTGCCGATGCCGGGGATGTGGATCTCGATCAGGTCGCCGGGCTTCATGGCGCCGACGCCCTTGGGCGTGCCGGTGAGCACCAGGTCGCCGGGCATCAGCGTCATGATCTGCGACAGGTAGCTGAGCAGCTCCGGCACCGGGTGGATCATCAGCCCGGTGGAGTCGGACTGGCGCACCTCCTCGTTGCAGGTGAGGGTGATGAGCGCGTCGGCCGGGTCGATCCCCTCGGTCACCACCGCCGGTCCGCAGGGGCAGAAGGTGTCGTACGACTTGCCCCGGCCGAAGCCGAACGCGCCGTCCGCCTTCTGCGCGTCCCGGTGGGAGACGTCGTTGGCGATGGTGTAGCCGAATACATAGGAAAGGGCGTCTGCCGGGGCGACGTCCTTCATCCGCCGGCCGATCACCACGGCCAGCTCGGCCTCCCAGTGCACGGTGGCGTCCGGATCCGGCAGCCGGATGGCCTCCCCGGGTCCGATGAGCGCCGAGGGCGCCTTCAGGAAGAACATCGGCCGCTCCGGGGCGGCGTTTCCCAGCTCCGCAGCATGGTCGCGGTAGTTGCGGCCGATGCAGACGATCTTGGAGGGCGTCACCGGCGCCAGGAGCTGCACCGCCTGCAGCGGCACCGTCCGGCCGGTGGGTTGGCCGCCTTCGTACGGGGCGCCGTCCAGCTCGTGGACCACGTCCCCCTCCTGGCGGCCCCAGCGGGGCGGGGCATCCTCAGTCAGAAAGCGAACGTAGCGCATGGACACCGAGCTCCTCTCCTGGCAGGAATGCGGGTCGTTGCGGATCCCCTCCCGGTTCTTCTGCGCGCCGCGCACAAATCCTCTGCCCGGCCCCGGTCATCTGCCCGTACCTACTTACGGTTTGACACCAACTAACGATATAGAAGGCACGGGCCTACCCCGGCCGAACACACGGGAGGAGGAAGCTTATGGCCAAGAGCGTATGGGTAGTGGACAATTCGCACAGCCTGGTTGAGTTCGCCGTGCGGCACATGATGATCGCGACGGTGAAGGGCCGCTTCACGCAGGTGGAGGGCCGCATTGAGGTCGATCCCGCGGATATCACCGGTGCATACTTCGAGGGCAGCGTCCCGGTCGCATCCATCAACACCGCCGACTCCGCCCGCGACGACCATCTGCGTTCGGCCGACTTCTTCGATGCCCAGAACTATCCGACTCTGACCTTCAAGAGCACGAAGGTGGAGCGCGCCGGCGACGGCTACAAGCTGACCGGCGACCTGACCATCCGCGGCGTCACCAAGCCGGTGACCTTCGACCTCGAGTTTGCCGGCGTGGGCAAGGACCCGTGGGGGAACGAGAAGATCGGCTTCTCGGCCACCGGCAAGATCAACCGCAAGGACTTCGGGCTCACCTGGAACGCGGTGCTGGAGACCGGCGGCGTCCTGGTGGGTGAAGAGGTGAAGATCGAACTGCACCTGGAGGCCGCCAGGCAGGCCTGAGGGCGGCTTCACCGGTTACCAGCATTTGGACGGGCGCAAGCTCGGCCCGGATCCCCGCCGCGGCCGCGAGGTCATGTATACTGAACACAGATCATCAACGAACCAAATAATCAACCTTTGAGGTGACCTCGCGTGAACAGAAGATGGATGGCCCTCGCCGCCGCGGCGGCCCTGCTGGCCGGATGAACCGGCAGCCCTGCCTCATCGCCCGGGCCCGGCGATCCGCCGGTCGCCGCCGAGCAGGCCGGCGACGCGGCGCCCGGTTCCGCGGGCTCCGTTGAGACCGGATCGCCCGGTCCCGCCACCGACGGCGGACACGTCTCCCCCGACGACACACCCGCCGCGGCCCCCGTTCCGGACCGTGTCACGGACGACGGCAGCTTCTCGCTCCGCGTCCCGGCGCCGGCGCTGTCCGATCTGCCCGCCGACCTGCGGGCCGAGGTCGGGGGGATCTCCGCCTGGGAGGCGGCCCAGCGCGCTGCGCTCTGGGTGCATGGCGCCGAACTGACGGTGCCGCTCGCCGTCGCCCCGGCCCTGCAGGAACAGCTGGCCCCGTTCCGCCCGGCGGATGCCGAGCAGGTGTGGGTGCGGCTGGTCGACACGCAGGAGACGGATGAGGCCTTTTCCTTCCAGGTCCAGGTGATCCGCAGGGACAGCGCCGGGCGGCTGGCGCTGGAGGGCGATGATGAGGTGCTGGTCAGTTACCTGGAGGGCGGTGAGCCGCTGGTGACCGGTTACGCCCACGCTGCGGCCGGCGCACCGGACCTGGCCGTGGCGGTCTGGTACGGCGCCGGCCCCGAGGATGCGGCCGCCCCTGCCCTGCTGGACCTGCCGGCGGCCGTGCTGGCCGATGGGGCCGGGGGCTACCGGGTCTCGGTGGAGGCGCTCGCCGTCCTGGGCGAGATCGCCTGGCAGGAGGACGGCTCCGTCTCCCTGGTGCTGGCCGGCGGCACCCGCACCGAACCGCTTTCGGTGGCGGAGATCGAGGGCCGGTCTTACGTTCAGGGGACCGACCTCGAAGCAGCCGTGGACGGCCGGCGCGTCGACTTGTCGGATGCCGGTTATACCTATGCGGTGGACTGGCGGCCCGACCTCGGACAGCTCGGCCTCTGGAGGGCGGTCCGGCGGCCGATGTCGTGAACGAGACGCGCTCGGGGCTGCCCCGGGTCGACAGGGTCGACCTCGGGGCAGCCCCTTCCTACGCGCCCTTTTCGATGTGGACACCAGGCAGCCTGTAGGGCTACACGTTAAACCGGAAGGTGACGACGTCACCGTCCTGCATCACGTAGTCCTTGCCTTCCAGCCGGACCTTTCCCGCCTCCCGGGCGGCGGCCATGGAGCCCGCGGTCACCAGGTCGTCGTAGGAGACCACCTCGGCGCGGATGAACCCCCGCTCCATGTCGGAATGGATGACGCCCGCCGCCTGCGGCGCCTTGGTGCCCCGCCGGATCGTCCAGGCCCGCGCCTCGGTCTCGCCCGCGGTCAGGAAGGAAATCAGGTTGAGCAGGTGGTAGCCGTGCCGGATCACCCGGTCCAGGCCGGACTCCGCCAGCCCCAGGTCGGCCAGGAAGGCCGCGCGCTCTTCGTCGTCCATCTCCGCCAGCTCGGACTCGATCCTGGCGGAGATCGGCACCACCTCGCTGCCCTCCCGGTCGGCCAGCTCCTTGACCTGGGCCACGTACGGCACCGCGAAGGGGTTGGCCACGTGCTCCTCCGCCACGTTGGCGATGTACATCACCGGCTTGGCGGTGATCAGGTGCAGGTCGCGCAGGACCCGGGCCTCCTCGTCGCCCTCGATGGCCACGCTCCGGGCCGGAAGGCCGGCCTCCAGGGCTTCCTTCAGGCGGGAGAGCAGTCCGTGTTCCACCTGGGCCTCCTTGACCCCGGCCTTGGCCGCCTTGGCCGAGCGCTCGTACCGCCGCTCGATCGTCTCCAGGTCGGCCAGAATCAGCTCCAGGTTGATGACCTCAATGTCGGAGAGCGGGTCGACCCGCCCGCTGACGTGGGTGACGTTGGGATCCTCGAAGCAGCGAACCACGTGGGCGATGGCGTCGACCTCGCGGATGTGGTGCAGGAACTTGTTGCCCAGCCCCTCGCCCTTGGACGCGCCCTTCACGATGCCGGCGATGTCGATGAACTTGATGCTGGTGGGCACGATGCGGGCGGAGTTGAACATCTTGGCCAGGACGGGCAGGCGAGCGTCCGGCACGTCCACCACGCCCACGTTGGGCTCGATGGTGCAGAACGGATAGTTGGCAGCCTCCGCGCCGGCGCGGGTGATGGCGTTGAACAGCGTGGATTTCCCGACGTTGGGCAGGCCCACAATGCCGATCGAGAGTCCCATGGAAAGCCCCCCTCTTGCAAACACCTTTACGATTATAATGGATGGGGATCGCGGCCGCAATTGTGGGCAGCAGGGGCGCGGCGGCCCGCCGTCGTACCTATACAATCTGTTCCTTTCCAGGAGGTGAGGCCGGCGTGCCCGATCTGGACTTCCTGCGGAGCCTTTCGCTCTTCCAAGGCTTGTCGGACGAGGAACTGGCCCGCATCGCCGCCATCGCGCGCGAGCGGCACTACCGCAAGGGGACGATTCTGTTCAACGAGGGCGACCCCGGCGAGGCCATCTACTTCATCAAGAAGGGCCGCGTCCGCGTGTCGCGCCTTGCGGCGAACGGCCAGGAACAGGTGCTCCGGGTCTGGGGGCCGGGCCACGAGGTCGGCCTGGTGGTGCTGGCCGACAAGGCGCCGTACCCGGCCACCGCGCAGGTCACCGAGGATTCGGTGCTCATCGCCTTCCGGGTGGACGATCTGGTGCAGCTCCTGCCCGAGAGCCGAACGCTCGCGGCCAACGCCTTCTGCCTGGTGGGCCGCCGGCTGCGGCTCGCGCGCGACACCGCCCACGAGCTGGCCGTGCACAACACCCACGGACGGCTGGCCGCCCTGCTGCTCCGGATGAAGGCAGAGCAGGGGAGCGACGTCATCAACCTCGGCATGACCCACCAGGAGATCGCCGGAATGATCGGCACCAGTCGCGAGACCGTCACCCGGGTGCTGGGCGACTTCCGGCGCACGGGCTGCATTGCCGTGCAGGGCGAGTCGGTGGTCATCCGGGACGAGCGCAAGCTGCGGGAGTGGATGGGAGAAAGCTGATCGGGCGGCGCAGGCGCGCCGCCCGTTTCCGTTGGTGACGGATATCACCGCGAACCGGCGCGCCGCGGCACGGGCGCGACGGCGGGCCGCGGGTACACTGAGGGAAACCGGAGAGAAAGGGGAACCGCCATGCAGGTGCAGCTGATCCGATCGCCGAAGCCGACGGCCGACGGGGTCTCCGTTGAGATGATCCACAGCTGCCAGGACATGCGGGTGCTGCTGATTCAGCTGAGCCCGGGTGGCGAGGTGCCGCTGGCCACGAGCTCCTCCAGCGTCAGCCTCCAGGTGGTGAGCGGTCGCTGCGAGCTGGTCGCCGGGTGCGAGTGGGTCGCGGCCGCGGCCGGGACCATCTGGTTCTACCCGCCGGGCGAGCCGTTCGGCGTCAGGGCGACCGGCGAGCCCGCCACCGTGCTGGCGACGTATGCGCCGCGGCCATGAAAGGACCGAAGAAGGCAGGGCCCCAGGTGATCGATCCGGCCCTGTCGCCGCCGATCTACGTGCCCATCGGCATGGCGCTGGCCGGGGTCCTGGGGCTGCTCGTGCTCCAGGCGCTGGTCATCGCCAAGGCGCCCATGATCTTCGGCCCCTTCCGGTTCAACCCCGCGGCGCTCGCGGCCGTTCATCTGTTCACGCTGGGCTTTGCCACCAGCGTCATGATCGGCGCGTTCCATCAGATCACCCCGGTGATGATGCGGGGGCGTCCGGTGGAGGGCGGGTGGGCCCTGCTGCAGGGCCTCGCTTACCTTGCCGGCAGCTGGGCCCTGGTCTGGGGGTTTTACCGCTCCGCCGGGCCGTGGATCACGGCGGGGGGCACCCTGGTGGTGTTGGCCCTCGTCGTCTTCGCCGCGCTGGTGGTCCGGGCGATGCGGTCCGCCACCCAGTGGACCGTCGCCGGCCGCTTCATGGCGGCGGCCCTCTCGTTCGTGCTGGGTACGGTGATCTGGGGCCTGGTCCTGGCGTTCAACCTGCGGCGGGGTTTCCTGCCCGACAGCCTGGATTACTCGCCGCTGGGGGCGCACGTGCTGCTCGGCCTGGGCGGATGGTTCATGCTCACGGTCTTCGGCGTCTCGTACCAGCTCTTCCCCATGTTCGCCCTCACCAACCGGCCGAGCGCCGCGTCGGGCCACGCCGTGCTCGCCAAGCTCTCGGCGGGGCTCTGGGGCGCGTTTGCATCGCTGCTCCTGCACCTGCCGGCGCTCACGGCCGCGTGCCTGCTGCTGGCCGCGGCCGGTGCGGCCCGGTACGCCGCCGACTTCTTCGCCATGATGCGGCAGCGCCGCCGGCCCGAGCTGGACCTGTCCATGCGCTATGGGGTGACCGCGCTGGCCTTCCTCGTGCCGGCCGCGCTTCTGCTCCTGCTCAGCGTCCGGCACCGCGCCTTCGCCGTCCCCGGCGCCTGGCTCTTCCTGTTCGGCTTCGTGGCCACGATGATCCTGGGGATGCTCTACAGGATCATCCCCTTCCTCTTCTGGCACCACCTCATGAGAAACCGGCGCTCCAAGACCCAGCGGCTGCCCAAGCTGGACGAGATGTTCGCACAGCGGACGGCGCGGGCCGGGTACTTCTGCTGGACGGCAGGGGTGCTGCTCACCGGGCTGCTGCTGCTGGGCGGCGCGCTGGGCTGGTGGGACGCCCGGTATCTGGTGCGGGGGAGCGCCATACTAAACCTGACCGGCAGCCTGCTGTTCGCCGGCACCATCCTCCAAGTGCTTCGGGCCAGGCCGCTGGACGGAAGGGAGCGATCCATGGGATGAACAACTCCGCCGACCTCCGCCGGGAGCCGACCCGGCCTGCGGACCGGGAGGCGCTGGCGCGCACGCTGCTCCGCAATGTCTACGATCCGGAGATCGGCCTGAACATCATCGACCTGGGCCTGGTCTACGATCTCCAGGTCGACGAGCAGGACCGCTGCCGGGTGCTCATGACCTTCACCACCGCCGGCTGCCCGGTGGGCGGCCACCTGGTGAACGAGGTCTACGAGGCCCTGACGGTGCTTGGCTTTGCCGACGTGAAGGTCGACATCACCTTCGATCCGCCGTGGTCGCCCCAGCGGATGTCGCCCGAGGCCCGGCAGCAGCTCGGCTGGCCGTAAGCGGATACGCGCCCGCGTTCCCGCCATTGGCATCCGGCCCGAAGTGCGTTACCATAGCGGGTGTGACCCTGATTCAAGCCTGAACCAAAGGAGCGTGGCGTGTTGGCCAACGGGAATAACCGGGCGACGATCGCCCTGGCCGTGGTGGCCACCCTGGTGGTGGCAGGACTCGGCGGCTACTTCGTGGGCAGCAGCCTGCAGCGGCCCGGCACCGGCAACGATCCCGCCGTGGTCGCGACGGTCAACGGCGAGCAGATCACCCGGGACGAAGTGCACCAGAAGCTGATGACCTACTACGGGGCAGCCGTCGTCGACGACATGATTCTCACCCGCCTCGTGGATCAGGAAGCCGCCAGGGCGGGCGTGACCGTGACCGATGCCGAGGTGGAGGAGGAGGTCGAGGCGACCAAGGCCGCGTACGGCGGCGACCTGTACTTCTCCTGGGCGCTGAGCCAGTATGGGCTGAGCGAGGCGCAGTTCCGCGACATGCTGCGCCGGGACATGGTCGCCACCGCTGTGCTCCGCCAGCAGCTGCAGCCGGACGATGCCACGCTGAAGGCGTACTTCGACGAGATGCAGAGCGCGGAACAGACTCGGAAGATCAAGGTGCGCCACATCCTCGTCGACACGGAGGAGAAGGCCAACGAGATTAAGGCCCGGCTGGACGCCGGCGCCGACTTCGCCCAGCTCGCGCAGGCGGAGTCCAAGGACACGGCCAGCGCCGCCAAGGGCGGCGACCTGGGTCTGATCGGCAAGGGCGACACCGTCTCCGAGTTTGAGGCAGCAGCCTTCGCCCTGAACGACGGTGAGATCTCCGCCCCCGTGCAGAGCACGTACGGCTGGCACATCATCCAGGCCTACCAGTTGCACTTTGAGCAGGAGAAGCAGACCATTCTGGAGCAGTATCTGAACGAGAAGGTGAGCGCGCGGCTGGGCACCTGGTACAGCGAACTGCGGGAGAACGCCCAGATCACGAACACGCTCGCCCAGTAAGCGCCTGAGACCGGGCCAGGCCAGGGGGCAACCTCCTGGCCTGCTGGTGCATGAACGGGGGTGGTGTCGGGTGGACCCGCGCGCGCGCTGGCGGCTCTTCCTGCTGGTCGGCGTGGCGGCGCCGGCGGCCATGGGGGCCGGCGGCCTGCTCCTGGCCCGGCTGGTCACGGGACGGTTTCCCGACCTTCTGCGGCTGCCCTCCGGCCAGGCCACTCTGGCGGGCCTGGTCGCGGGCGGGGCCTCCCTGGCCCTGGTCGGGCTCCTCTCCCGGCTCAGCGGCCGGCTGGAGGATGCCCTGCGGCGGACGGGCACCCGGGCGGGCGAGGAGGTGCTGCAGTCCCTCGGGTATCCGCTCATGGTGGCCTTGGTGACCACTTCGGCCATCGGCGAGGAGCTGCTGTTCCGGGGCGGCCTGCAGCCGCTGGTGGGTCTTCTGCCCGCTGCCTTCCTGTTCGGGTTCAGCCACGGCGGCTGGGTGCGGGACAACTGGGCCTACGCGGCGGTCGCCGCCCTCTCCGGCACCCTCTTCGGAGCCGCATACGCTCTGACCGGCGACCTGTGGGCGCCGGCCATCGGGCACAGCGTCCACAACGTCCTGTCCACCCTGCTGCTGGGCCGACACGTGGAGGTCGAGTGGCGCGGGCCGGTGCCGGTGATCCGCCTGGTGCCCGATCCGCCCGAGAACGCCGCCGAGGAGGAGGTGCCGCCCATGTCCTTCCCCAGCCCGTACCCGCCCCGGCCCACGGCCAGGGCCCTGGGCCTGGTGACCGGCCAGCTGCCGCCCGGGCCGCAGAACGACATCTGCGACGTCCCCGGGGTGCGCGTCGGCCACGCGACCCGGGTGGAGGGCGAGGGGCCGCTGGTGCCCGGCCAGGGGCCGGTGCGCACCGGCGTGACGGCCATCCTGCCCCATGGCGGGAACCTATTCCAGCAGAAGGTGCCCGCCGGCGTCTTCGTCCTCAACGGCTTCGGCAAGGCAACGGGCCTCGCCCAGGTGGTCGAGCTGGGCACCCTCGAGACGCCGATCCTCCTGACCAACACCCTCTCCGCCTTCCGGGCCGCGGACGCGCTGGTGAGCTACATGCTGGAGCAGAACCCGGAGATCGGCGTGACCACCAGCACGGTCAACCCGGTGGTGGGCGAGTGCAACGACGGCCACCTCAACGACATCCAGGGCCGGCACGTCACCGCCGAGATGGTCCGCGCGGCCCTGGAAGGCGCCTCTTCCGGCCCGGTGCAGCAGGGGGCGGTGGGCGCGGGGACCGGCATGGTGTGCTTGGGTTTCAAGGGGGGCATCGGCTCCGCCTCCCGCCGGGTGGACCGGTACGTGCTGGGCGCGCTGGTGCTCGCCAACTTCGGCCGCCGCGAGGACCTGCTGATCCACGGCGTACCCGTGGGCAGGCGGCTGGCCCATTACCCGGAGCCGCCGGCAGCCCCGGCGAGCGGACCTGCGGATGCCCAGGAACCTGCCCCGGCGGCGGAGCAGGCCCCGGAGGTGGGTGATCCCGACGAGCCGCCGCCGGGGTCGGTCATGATCGTGCTGGCCACGGATGCGCCGCTGGACGCGCGCCAGCTGACCCGTCTTGCGCGCCGCGGCGCGCTGGGCCTCGCCCGGGTGGGGGGCAGCGCGGCCAACGGCAGCGGCGACTTCGTCCTGGCGTTCTCCACCGCCAACCGGACGGCGCATCGCGCCGACTACCCGGTGCGGGCCGTGACCTTGCTCCGGGACGACAGCGCGGCCATGGATGACCTGTTCCGCGCCGCCGTCGAGGCGGTGGAGGAGGCCGTCATCAACGCGCTGTTCACCGCGCGCACCGTGACGGGACGCGACGGGCACGTGGCGCACGAGCTGCCCGTCGACCAGGTTCTGTCGTGGTTGAATGAATCCGATCAATAATCAGTCACAAATCTATCCCTTATGTATGAACCTTTTCGGCGCGGTGTACGTATATGAGGGTGAAAGACGGATCGTGGTCTGGTTCAGCCTTGCGCCGAAGCACGAGGGTCAGTGTTTTATCTGTAGGCGAAAATCGGCAGACGGAGTCGCAGCCAGGTAATCACCCCAGGAAAGAAGGGGATGAGGCATGGTCGACGCGTTAACCCGCCTCCTGGAGGAGGGCAGGTACGCCCGTTGCCTGTTTGCGGCGGAGCAGATCATGGAGCAGGGCGGCCTGTCGTCGGTGGAGCAGGCCGGGATCCACCTGATCATGAGCCGTTGTCGGCTCCTCCTTCAGGATGCGCCCGGCGCGGTGCTGTCTGGCCTGAGCGCCGTGAAACTGGCCGAGCAGGAGCGCGAGTACGACCTGCTGGGCCGGGCCCTCCTCGCGCTCGGGGCCGCCCATGCGGCGATGCAGCAGTTCGAGCAGGCTCTGAGCTGCTTTCAACGGTACTTCACGTACCGGGCCTACTACCGCGACGCGGCCCGGCTGGAGGGCGCGGCGTGGAAGTCGCTGGGGATCACCTACCAGCGGATGCTGCAGCCCAAGCAGGCCGTGCACGCCCTGGAGGCGGCGCGGACCTGGTTCGGCGGCCGGCAGATGGAGCACGGCGTCTTCACCACCACCCACGACCTCATCAACGTTTACCTCTACCTGGCGAAGGAGGACCGCAGCCTGCGGCGGCCGGTCCGGCGGCTGCTCATCGAGCAGCGCGGGATTGCGGCCCGGCGTCCGACCGAGCCGTACTACGCCGGCACCTATCTGCTGGACCTCGCCGCCTGGCTGGCCAGCGGCGGCTACTACGGACGGGCGGCGGCGGCAGCCGTGCGCGCCCTGTTCGTCCATCGCGATGATCCCGCCCACGCCTGCCACTGCTACCTGCTGCTCGCCCGGTGCGAGTTGCAGCTGGGCGAAGCGCACAAGGCCCTCACCTTCGCGCTCGCGGCCCAGAACGAGGCGGTCATGGCCGGCCGACCCGAGCTGGAGCAGCTCGCCGCCGATGCCCTGGATGAGGTGGTGCAGCGGGAGGGCGTGGAGATCCTGCGCCACCTCGATGCCGCCTACCAGGCCAGCGCCCGGTTTCCCGAGGAGATGCCGACAGTCCCGCTGCTCAGGCGGGACCTCCAGTAGCCGCCTTCCGACAGCCCCGCGGACGGGGCTGTTTCCTTTCCGCCCGGGGCAGGGAAGACTATGCGCAAATCTGGGAGAGGGGCGGTGAGTGGATGACACTGTGGTTGGATCGCCTCTTCCGGATGGGAGACTACCGGCGCTGCCTGGCGCACGGGCGCCGGCTCTTGAAGGCCGGGGTGCTCACGCCCGGCGAGCGGCTGCGCGTGCTGGTGCTGGTGGAGAGGTGCCGGCGGGCCACGGGGTCGGTGCGCCAGATCTGCAGCGCCCGGCTGCGGCTGGTGAGCGCCGGCATGCTCCGTGCGGCCGGCCGGCCGCAGCAGGCGGTCGACGAGGCCTTCCGCGCCCTCCAGGAAGCGGAGCCGCTGAGCCCCCTGCAGGTGCGTGCCCAGCTCTTCCTGAGCCGGGTCGCGGGCGCGACCGGACGGCTGGTGGAGGCCCTCGCTTTCGCCCTGGCCGCACGGGTCACCGCGGCGACCTGCGGGATGGGCTGGCTGGAGCGCAGGGCCTCCGACCTGCTCGCGCTGCAGCTCCGGGCCGGCGGCTGGACCGCGGTGAGCGAGCTGGCCAGCGCCCTGGCCGCCCAGGGGGTGGACGTGTACGAGTACCTGGACCTGGCCGACCTCATCTCCTTCGCCCGGGAGTGAACCCACCGCTGCGCCGGATCGCCGCTCCGGATGAAGGGGATCGCTGCCGCATTGGAGAAACCTACCGGGAAGTTGTGCTCGGCAGGAGGGGTGGCCGTGCGGTCGCGCCTTTTCGCCCCGGGCCGGCGGCTGGTGGCCGAAGTCGTCTCCGTCTATCTCGACCGCGCCGTCCTCGCCTTCGGGGACGGCGTCCGCATCGAGGTCGCGGCGCGGGCGCCGCTCCGGGAGGGCGAGCGGGTCATCCTCCGGGTGGAGCGCGCCAGGAACGGTGCCGTCGTGCTCCGCCTGGCGGGGGACGAGGCCGGGCTGGATCGCCTGGTCTAGGTCCCGGGGAGATGGGGCACGCGGGCTTCAGACAGGTGGAAAGGGGTGGCTCGGCGTGATCCTGGGCACCGGCGTCGACATCGTGGCGGTGGAGCGGGTGGCGCGCGCCGTCGAACGCCACGGGGACCGGTTCCTCCGGCGCGTCTTCACCCCGGGGGAGCTCGCCTACTGCACATCCAGCGAAGCGCACCGGGCGGCGCGCCTCGCGGCCCGGTTCGCCGCGAAGGAGGCGGTGCTGAAGGCCCTGGGGATCGGGCTGCGGGAGGTGCGCTGGACCGACGCGGAGGTCTGCCGCGACGAACGCGGCCGCCCGTCGGTGCGGCTTACGGGCCGGCTCGCCGAGATCGCCGCCGCGCGGGGCGCAACTCGCATTCATCTTTCCCTGTCCCATACACAGGAGTACGCGGTGGCACAGGTGGTGATCGAGGGATGAAGGTCGTTTCCGGCGAGCAGATGCGGGCGATTGAGGCGCGCCTTTTCGATCAGTACGGCTTCACCTCCGCGATCTTGATGGAGCTGGCGGGGCGGCAGGTGGCCCTGATCGCCCGGCGGATGATGCAGGGGCGGTCGGGGCCCATCGTCGTGGTCTGCGGCAAGGGCAACAACGGCGGCGACGGCCTGGTGGCCGCCCGCTGGTTGCGGCACTGGGGCTTCCCGGTGTCCGCGGTGGTCTGGGCCTCCCTGGACGACCTGCCGGCGGACGCCGCCGCGGCGCTCTATTCGGCCCGCATGGCCGGCGTGAACATCCTCATGCCGGCGCAGGCGTACGAGGCGTTGCAGGGTGCCGACCTGATCATCGACGCCGTGCTGGGCACCGGCGCCGTCGGCTCCGCCAGGGGCCAGGCCGCCGAGGCGATCAAGCTGATCAACGCGGCCAAGCGGATGGTGCTCGCGGTGGACATCCCTTCGGGCATCGGCACCAACACGGGACGGGTGGACGGTCCGGCGGTCCGGGCCGACGTCACCGTCACCTTCGGCCTGCCGAAGCTGGGCCTCTTCCTCTTCCCGGGGGCCGACCTGGTCGGCCGCATCGTGGTGGCCGACATCGGCCTGGACGAGAAGGCGATCGAGGCCGAGAACATCCAGGTGGAGCTCACCCGGCCCGCGATGGTGAAGAGCTGGCTGCCCACCTACAGCCGGGACGCGCACAAGGGAACCCGCGGCCGGGTGTACGTGGCGGCGGGCTCCCACGGAATGGTCGGGGCCGGGGCCCTGGCGGCCGTGGGCGCTCTGCGGGCGGGGGCCGGGCTGGTCACCGTGGCCGCGCCCGAGCGGTCGCAGCCGGTGCTGGCCGCGATGCGGCCCGAGTGCATGACGATGGCCCTGCCCGAATCGGAGGCCGGCGGCTTCCGGGCGGAGAGCGCCGAGGACTTCCTGCAACGGGCGGCCCGGGCCGACGCCCTGGCCGTGGGTCCCGGCCTGGGCACCGACGCCGACGCGCAGCTCTTTACCCGCCGGGTGGTGGCCGGGGCGACGGCGCCGCTGGTGTTGGACGCCGACGCCATCAAGGCGTTCGCCGGCCGGCCGGAGCTCCTGGCCGAGTGCCCGATGCCGCTGGTGATCACCCCACACCCGGGGGAGATGGCCCACCTGCTGGGCGCGTCGGTGGAGTCCGTGCAGGCGGACCGGTTCGCCGCCGTGCGGCGGGCGGCGGAACTGACCAAGGCCGTGGTGCTTCTGAAGGGCGCCTACACCCTGATCGCGGAGCCCGGCGGCCAGGTGTTCATCAACCCGACCGGCAGCCGGATCCTGGGGACGGCGGGTTCCGGCGACGTGCTGACCGGCATCATCGCCGGGCTGATGGCCCAGGGCATGGGCGCGCCGGAGGCGGCCGCAGCCGGTGCGTTCCTGCACGGCCTGGCCGGCGACCGGCTGGCCCGGCGGCTGGGGCTGGACGGGGTGCTGGCCGGCGAGATCGCCGCCGAGGTGCCCGCTGCCCAGCAGGCCGTGCGGGAGGGGCTGCCGGATCTGATTGAGGAGTTCGTGGGCTAGAGACTGGACGGACGGGAGGAGCCAAGATGGATCTGGACGGCATGCGCCCGACGTGGGCGGAGGTCGATCTGAACGCGGTCCGGGCGAACATCCGGGCGTTGAAGCGGATCTCGAAGGCTCCTCGACTGATGGCGGTGGTGAAGGCGAATGGCTACGGGCACGGCGCCGTGCCCGTGGCGACGGCGGCCATCGAGGCCGGGGCGGACTGGCTGGGCGTCGCGTCGGTGGAGGAGGGCGTGACCCTGCGTCGCCACGGCATCTCCGCGCCCATCCTGGTGCTGGGTTACGTGTCCCCCGGCCAGGCCGAGGCCGTGCTGACGGAGGGGCTGCGGGTAGCCCTCTTCGACGGCGAACTGGGGCAGGCCCTGAACCGGGAGGGGCGCAGGCTGGGCCGCTGGGCCCGCGTCCACCTGAAGGTGGACACCGGCATGGGGCGCATCGGCCTGCAGCCCGCCGAGGTGGGCCGCCTCGGCCGCGAACTGGCCAGGCTGGACCATGTGGAGGTGGAGGGGGTCTTCACCCACCTGGCGACCGCCGATGAGCCGGGGAACCCGTACACCCGTCTGCAGCTGGAGCGGTACGAGGCGGCCCTGGCGGAGCTGGCGGCGGCGGGTGTCCGGCCCGCCATCCGGCACGCCGCCAACAGCGCGGGGCTCATGCTCCACCCGGAGGCGCACTACGACATGGTGCGCAGCGGCATCGCGGTGGTGGGGCTGCCCCCGGCGCCGGGCGTGGCGTGGCCCGTGAAGCTCGCCCCCGCCCTCACCTGGAAGACCCGGGTGGGGCTGGTGAAGTGGCTGGAGGCCGGCCACTCGATCTCCTACGGCTGCACCTACACGACCGCCCGCCGCGAGCAGATCGCAACCTTGCCGGTGGGCTACGCGGACGGCTACCCCCGGAGACTCTCCAACCGGGCGCAGGTCTTGATCCGGGGCCGGCGGTGCCCCGTGGTCGGTGTGGTGACCATGGACCAGATGATGGTCCGGGTGCCGGACGATCTGCCGGTCCGGGTCGGGGACGAGGTGGTGCTGATCGGGCGGCAGGGCGGCGAGGAGATCACGGCGACGGAGCTGGCCGGGCTGGCGGACACGATCAGCTACGAGATCGTCTGCGGCATCTCGCGGCGGGTGCCCCGTTTTTACGGCGGGGAGACCGCGTGAACCCCGGGCCTTCCGATGACCATTCGCACGGCCGGCGTATAGACTGCTACTGAGGGTCGTATCCGGAGGAGGTTCCCCATGGCCGCTGTCCGGCGCATTCTGGTGACCGTGCCTGCGTCGCTCCTGGAGCAGGTGGACGGCCTCGCGGCCCTGGAACGGACCGACCGGGACGCCCTGATCCAGGAGGCCGTGCGAATCTATGTGGAAGAAAGGAAGAAACGGGACATGCGGGAGCAGCTGAGGCGGGGCTATCGGGAGATGTCCCGCATCAACCTGACTCTTGCGGAGGAAGGGCCGATCTTCGAGCGGATCGGCAGTTTGCCCTGAGCGGTCCCGGCCGTATGAGCAAGCCACTTCAGATTCGACGGGGCGACGTCTTCTACGCGGACCTGAGCCCGGTGATCGGCTCGGAGCAGGGAGGCGTGCGGCCCGTTCTGATCCTGCAGAATGATGTCGGCAATAAGTACAGCCCCACGGTCATCGTCTCGGCGATCACCAGCCAGATCGAGAAGGCGAAGCTGCCGATTCACGTCGAGCTGGACGGGGAAACCTATGGCCTCGAGCGGGATTCCGTCATCCTGCTGGAACAGGTCCGCACCATCGACAAGCGGCGGCTGCGCGAGCGGGTGACGCACCTGGGCAGCGACATCATGCGCCAGGTGGACGAGGCCCTGATGATCAGCCTCGGACTCAAGGAGTTTTGACGGGCCGCCGGGGCACCTCCGCGGCGAACCCGGGAGTCCAAAGGAGTGTGGACCCCCGGGTTCGCATGCTTATCAAGGCGCCGGACGCGAAGGAGGATGACGGGAAGCCATGAGGCCGTTGATCGGGATTACCGCGTGCAACCGGGCCAACGAGGAGCCGGGTCAGGACTGGCTGTACACCCCGCACGACTACTTCCGGGCCGTGTGGCGGGCGGGAGGGCTGCCGGTCATGCTGCCCTTCGTCACCGACGAGGAGGAGGCGGCCCAGGTGCTGGACCGGCTCGACGGCCTGCTCCTCTCCGGCGGCGGCGATCTGGATCCGATGCTGTACGGCGAGCTGCCCCTCCCCGTGACCGGATCCATTGAACCGGAGCGGGATCAGGCAGAGCTCGCCTATGCCCGGGTGGCGGTGGCTCGCGACATGGCCGTCCTGGGGATCTGCCGCGGCCACCAGGTGCTGGCGGTGGCCTTCGGCGGCGCGCTCTGGCAGGACATTCCCGCGCAGGTCGAGGGCGCCATCAAGCACCGGCAGGAGGCGCCCAAGAACTACCCCTCGCACCCGGTGAGCATCCTGCCCGGCACCCGCCTCGCCGCGCTGCTGGGCACGGAGCGGCGGGTCAACAGCCGGCACCATCAGGCCGTGAAGCGGGTGCCGGAGGGATGGGTGGCCAGCGCCCACGCGCCCGACGGGGTGATCGAGGCGATGGAGCATCCGGGCCGGCGGTTCGTCCTGTCGGTGCAGTGGCACCCCGAGAACCACCAGGGGCAGCCCTGCAATTTCGACGCGCTGTTTGACGCGTTCGTGGAAGCGGCGCGCCGATCCGTCGATCGCTGACGCTGATCGGGACGCTGCACGGCGCCTTCGGCCGCGCCAACAACTGGTCGTCATAACGCGGCGCCTCCGGCGGAAACATAAGACCGTCAGGAGGTGAGAAACGCAATGGCGAACAACAATAACAACGATCTCGTCGTCTCCTCGGCCCGCAGCGCCCTGGAGCAGCTGAAGTACGAGACGGCCGCCGAGCTGGGCATCCCCAACTACGCCCAGCAGTACAAGGGCGACCTGCCCAGCCGTGTGAACGGTTCCGTCGGCGGTTACATGGTGAAGAAGATGATCGCCCTGGCCGAGCAGCAGCTGAACGGCGGGACCGTGCGGTAACGGCGGCACAGCTGACTGGCTCCTCCGGGACAGGCGGGAAGGGGGCTCCGGCCCCCTTCCCGGCTTTTCTTGACGCTTCAGCCGCCGACTGGTAAACTCTTCTCGCCTGCGGCGTCAAGCTGGCTGGCCCGCTCGGCCATCTCCTCCCGGGTGATGATCCCCTTGGCGACCAGGAGATCGATCAGGGCCGTGAGGGCGAGGACGGACCGGTAGTCGACCGCCTTCATGTCAGCCAGCGTGGCATACAGGTCGATGGTGTCGCGGGCCTTCATCGGAGGTCACCTCCATCGCGCTATCGGAAAGTATCGACCACGGCCGGGCGGTCTAAACTCCCCGTCCGGCTGCCGGGCCGGCAGGGCCCCGGGAGGGATGCACGATGAAGCTCATGGAGCAGGAGTTCGCGGACATCCGCGGCCGGCTTTACCCCCTGATGATGGATCCGGTGCAGATCCAGGCCAAGGGCGGGGGGCAGATGGTGAACGGCCAGATCGCCGAGGGGCTCTATGTCATCTACGGCATTGAGGAGCCGGGCGACAAGATCCGGTACGTCACGTACCAGGACCTGCGCGACTGGGGCGTGAGCCACACCACCGTCCACATCACCGCCGTCCAGAACCTGAAGCGGCTGACCGAGGGGAAGCGGGTGACGAAGCTCGACTCGGCGGAGGGCGGCCGGCCGATGTTCATCTGGGCGCTGGCGGACGGCTACGACGCCGCCCGGATCCTGCTCACCGAGTGGCTGCAGGATTTCGCCGAGGCGGTGCCGGGCCGGTTGGTGCTCGGGGTGCCCCACCGGAACTGGCTGGTGGCCGTCGGCGACGCCGATGAGGAGCTGCTGAAGGTGGTGGCGCGGCGGGTGGCCCACGAGCACCGTCACGCCGGGTTCCCCGTGAGCCCGTACCTGTACACCTTTGATGGAGAAAGGATCGTGCGCTATGTCCGCAGGCAAGGGGAGTGAGGCCGGGTTCCTCCGGCAGCTGGCGGAGGCCATCCGCCACCACGGCGGCCCGGCCTACGACGCCCAGCGGGCCCGGTCGCTGGCCGAGGCGGTGTGGCGCGATCTCGGTCACCGGGCGCCCGACGACTTCCCGCACCTGGTGCAGGAGGGTGACCTGCGGTTCGTCTGCCAGTGGTACGAGCAGCCGCCGATCATGACCGTGATGGTGTGGGACGGGGAGATGTGGCGAGACATGGAGCGGCTTCTCCTGCCCGGTGAGCCGCCCGAGCGGGAAGGTGAAACGCGTTGAGCCAGGATGCGATTCATGCCAGGCTGGCCCGGGAACTGGGCCTCACGGTGGGCCAGGTGGAGCGCTGCGTCGCGCTGCTGGACGAGGGCAACACGGTGCCGTTCATCGCCCGCTACCGCAAGGAGGCCACGGGCGAGATGGACGAGACCCAGATCCGCACCCTGCAGGAGCGGCTGGCCTACCTGCGGAACTTGGAGGCCGAGAAGGAGAAGGTGCTGCGGGTCATCGCCGAGCAGGGCAAGCTGACCCCGGAGTTGGAGCGGGCCATCCGGGAGGCGGAGAAGCTGCAGGAGGTGGAGGACCTCTACCGGCCCTACCGGCCCAAGCGGCGCACCCGGGCCATGATCGCCCGGGAGCGGGGGCTGGAGCCGCTGGCGCAGCAGATGCTGGCGCAGGCCGAGACAGCGGGTTCGCCTGAGCAGATCGCGGCCACCTATGTGAATCCGGAGCTCGGGGTGGCGTCGGCGGAGGAGGCCCTGGCCGGCGCCCGGGATATCGTGGCGGAGATCGTGTCGGATGACGCGGCGGTGCGGAAGATGGCCCGTGAGCTGACCTTCGCCCGCGGCGTGATCCGGTCGGCGGCCAGCGACAAGGGCGAGCCGGAGAAGGCCCGGGAGTTCGAGATGTACTTCGACTTCCAGGAGCCGGTCCGCACGCTGCCTCCCCATCGCGTCCTGGCGCTGAACCGGGGCGAGCGGCTGGAGTGTCTGAAGGTGACGCTGGAGGCCCCGGAGGAGGAGATCATCGCCCGCATCGAGCGGCAGTACGTCACCGGCCGTTCCATCTGGGAGAACCACCTGCGGGAGGCGATCGCCGACGCGTACCGCCGGCTGATCGCGCCGTCTATCGAAACGGAGATTCGCAACGAGATCACCGAGAAGGCCGAGGAGCACGCCATCCGGCTGTTCGCCATGAACCTGCGCAACCTGTTGCTGCAGCCGCCGATCAAGGGCATGACGGTGATGGGCATTGACCCCGGCTACCGCACCGGCTGCAAGGTGGCCGTGGTGGACGAGACCGGCCGGGTGCTGGAGACCGGCGTGATCTACGTGACCCTGGGCGAGCGGCAGCGGCAGCAGGGCGAGGAGGTCCTGGTGCGGCTGGTGGACAAGCACAAGGTCGACCTGATCGCCATCGGCAACGGCACGGCCTCCCGGGAGACCGAGCAGGTGGTGGCGAGCATCATCCCCCGCTGCAGCCACCCCACCGCCTACATGATCGTCTCCGAAGCGGGCGCCTCGGTGTACTCGGCCTCCAAGGTCGCCCAGGAGGAGTTCCCCGACTTCGACGTGACCCTCCGCTCGGCGGTCTCCATCGCCCGGCGGGCGCAGGATCCCCTGGCCGAGCTGGTCAAGATCGATCCCAAGTCCATCGGCGTCGGCCTCTACCAGCACGACGTCAACCAGAGGCGGCTGGCCGAACAGCTCGGGGCCGTGGTGGAGTCGGTGGTGAACGCCGTCGGCGTCGACCTGAACACGGCCTCGCCGTCGCTCCTGCAGTACGTGGCGGGCATCAAGGCTTCCGTCGCCAGGGCCATCGTCGAGTACCGGGAGAAGCACGGCAAGTTCCGCAGCCGCCGGGAGCTGCTGAAGGTCTCCGGCCTGGGGCCCAAGGCGTTTGAGCAGTGTGCGGGCTTCCTGCGGGTGACGGACGGCGTGGAGCCGCTGGACAACACCGCCGTACACCCCGAGTCCTACGCGCTGGCCGAGGCGATCCTGAAGGCTGTGGGCGCCACCCGGGAGCAGCTGATCGGCAAGGGGTCGGCCGGGCTGCGGGACGCCCTGAAGAAGCTCTCCCCGGAGCAGGTGGCCGCCGAGCTCGGGGCCGGCGTGCCCACGGTGCGGGACATCATCGAGGCCCTTTCGAAGCCGGGGCGCGACCCCCGGGACGAGCTGCCCCAGCCGATCTTCCGCACCGACGTGCTGAAGCTGGAGGACCTGCAGGTGGGCATGGAGCTCATGGGCACCGTCCGCAACGTGGTCGACTTCGGCGCCTTCGTGGACATCGGCGTCCACGAGGACGGCCTGGTCCACGTCTCCCAGCTCTCCCACAAGTACGTCAAGCACCCGTCCGAGGTGGTGCAGGTGGGCGACGTGGTGCGGGTGAAGGTCATCGAAGTGGATCTGAAGCGGCAGCGCATCGGCCTCTCCATGAAGCTGGGCGACCCGCCCGCGGCGGAGCGGCCCCGCGAGACCGGGCGGAGCCGTGAGGCCCGGCGGAAGCGGGCGGAGCGGCAGCTGAGCCTGGAGGAGCAGGTGCAGATGCTGCGGGAGAAGTTCAAGCGGCTGTGAGGCCGAAGCCCAGCCGGGCATGGGGTGTCGCGCTTACGGGGGCGGGAGATTCCGCTCCCGTTTGTCTTCGCCCTGGTTCGTCTGTCTGCACCGGCACATGTCGGCGGGCGACGGGGGCGTGCAGAAGCGGCCATAGGGCATGGTAAACTCCGATCTAATAGGCTATTATTAGTACCAGGTATTAATCCGGCCGACGGGTAAGGGGGAGACGTGTGCCGTGGGACTGATGACGGGGAGAAAGTGCCTGGTGATGGGCGTCGCCAACAAGCGCTCCATCGCGTGGGGGATCGCCCGGGCCCTGCACCGGGAGGGCGCGGAGCTGGCGTTCACTTACGTCAACGATCGGCTGAAGGAGAACGTGGAGGAGCTGGTCCGGACTCTGGACGGGCACGAGGAGATGCCGCTCCTGCCCTGCGACGTCATGGAGGACGGCCAGATCGAGGCGGCCTTCGCCGAACTGGGCAGGCGCTGGGGGAAGCTGGACGTGGTGGTCCACTCCATCGCCTACGCACGGACGGAGGACCTGCAGCGGGACTTCGTGGACACCACCCGGGAGGGGTGGCGCATCGCCCAGGAGGTTTCGGCATGGTCCCTCATTGCCGTCGCCCGGGCGGCCAAGCCGCTGATGGAAGCCGCCGGCGGCGGGTCCATCATGACGCTGACGTACCTGGCCTCCGAGCGGGTGGTGGACCGGTACAACATCATGGCGCCGGCCAAGGCGGCCCTGGAGTGCAACGTGCGCTACCTGGCCCACGAGCTGGGGCCCAGCAACATCCGGGTGAACGCCATTTCCGCCGGGCCGCTGAAGACCCTGGCTGCCAGCGCCGTGAAGGGGCTCAGCACCATCCGGGACATCGTGGAGGAGCGGGCGCCGCTTCGGCGCAACGTGACCCTGGAAGAGGTGGGCGACGTCGGCCTGTTCCTGGCCTCTCCCCTGTCCCGGTGTATCACCGGCGAGACGATCTACGCCGACAACGGCTTCCACATCATGGGGGTGTGACCGGTCGGCTGCGGAGAAATCACGCCGGCGGGGGTTCCGCGCGGCACTTCCGCCCCGGGGCGCGCGGCGCGCCGGGGCTTTTTTCTTGACCTGATGCAGCGAGACGCCCAGAATAGGTCTTGATGGTCTTGGGAGGATGAACGCCATGGTGCGCGTGATCAGCAGGAGCCCCGCCCAAACGCAGGCGCTGGGCCGGTGGCTGGGCGAGCGGCTGCAGCCCGGCGATTTCGTCGCGCTGGTGGGCGACCTGGGGACGGGCAAAACGGCCCTGTCCACCGGCATCCTGGCGGGGCTGGGGGTGAGCCGGTCCGGCGGAAGCCCCACCTTCACCCTGCTGTGGGAGTACGAGGGGCGCATCCCGGTGTTCCACTGGGACGTCTACCGCCTGGAGGATGCCGCGGAGCTGGAGGATCTGGGCTTCGAAGAGTACTTCTTCAGCGACCATGGCGTCAACCTCGTCGAATGGGCGGACCGGGTGCGGCCGCTCTGGCCCGACGAGGTCCTGGAGATTTCACTCAGCTATGGGAGCGGGGAGCAGGAGCGGGTGCTCGAACTGACCGGCACCGCCCGCTACCGGCCGCTCCTGGAGGAGTTGGCGCATGCGGGTTTTGGCCTTTGACACCGCCACCGCCGCCTGCACCGTCGCGGTGGCGGCGGACGGGCAGGTGCTTTCCGAGTTCACGCTGCAGGTGCCCCGGGCCCACTCGGTGCGGCTGATGCCGCTGATCGCCCAAACGTTGCGGGAGGCCGGGGTGGACCGGCGGGAACTGGACGCGATCGCCGTCGGCGTGGGACCGGGCTCCTTCACCGGCCTGCGCATCGGCCTGGCGACGGCCAAGGGGCTGGCCCTTGCGCTGGACAAGCCCGTGGTCCCCGTCTCGACCCTGGCAGCCGCCGCCTACGGCACCGGCGCACAGGCGGGCCTGGTGGTGCCGCTGTTGGACGCGAAGCGGGACCAGGTGTTCACGGCGGTGTACGCCGCGGGCGACCGGGACCCGTCTACCTGGACCGAGCTCCTGGGCCCCGCGAACCTGCACATCGACGAGGTCGTGGAGCGGGTCCGTGAGCTGCGGGCGCGGTTGGACCGCCCGTGGCCGTTCATCACCCTCTGCGGCGACGCAGCCGAGCAGCACGCGCCCCGGTTCGGCGGGGACGGCGCCGTGCGGCTGGCCCCCGCGGGGAGCCTGCTGCCCCGGGCCTCCAGCGTGGCGGCCCTGGGGCTCAGCCTGCTCCGGAGCGGCGGGGCGATGAGCCCCGACGCGCTGTCGGTGTGCCCGGCATGGGCGCTGACTTGGCGGTGAAAGTCCGCTACGGGCGAGGCAGCACCAGCCCGTTAGCCAAAGGCAAGGGTGTCCGTCGTGAGGCGGAATCTGAAGGAAGCCCGAGGCAAAGCCACGACCCGAGGAACACGAACCCCATAGGAGGCTGTGCCGCTCGGGTGAGCTGGCCGAACACAGCAAAACCCGAAGCTGCCAAAGGGCGGTGCGGTAGATGGGGCGGGTGCGGGGTGAAGGTCAGCGTTCTTACCCGGGGAGATCTGCCGGGAACGCCAGCAACGCTGGTAACCTGCGTCGGGAGACGCAGCTGAACCGGCAGAAGTCAGCAAAGGCCATAGTACCGGCAGGGGGACGCCCCAACCGGGAAGGGCCGAACGTCAGGAAAGGGGTGAACCCGTTGCGTTCGAGCAGCCCGCGACAAACGCAGAAGACCCCGAACGGGACCTGCTCGCCGGAGGTAGCGGTGAAGCCGCAAGGGACGGCGAGAGGGCGGAGTGGGCAGCCGGCACAAGACGGAACGTTACCCCGCGGGGAGCACAGCAACCTGATGGAGCAGGTGGTGGCCAGGGAGAACATGCTGGCCGCCCTGAAACGGGTGGAGCGGAACGGAGGCGCTCCCGGCGTGGACGGTGTCCCCACCGAACGGCTGCGGGACCAGATTCGCGTGGAGTGGAGCCGCATCCGTGAGGGACTGCTCCAGGGGACCTACAGACCGCAGCCAGTCCGCCGGGTCGAAATCCCGAAACCGGGCGGCGGCAAGCGGATGCTGGGGATTCCCACCGTGATGGACCGCCTGATCCAACAGGCACTCCTGCAAGTACTGACGCCGATCTTTGACCCGACATTCTCCGAATCCAGCTACGGCTTTCGGCCGGGGCGGCGGGGTCATGATGCGGTCAGGAAGGCACGTCAGTACGTGGAGGAAGGGTACGACTGGGTCGTGGACATGGACCTGGAGAAGTTCTTCGACCGGGTCAACCACGACGTGCTGATGGCCCGCGTGGCGCGGCGGGTAACGGATAAGCGTGTGCTGCGGCTGATCCGGCGGTACTTACAGGCTGGGGTCATGCTGAACGGGGTAGTCGTGGCGACGGAGGAAGGGACGCCGCAGGGCGGTCCGCTGAGCCCGCTGCTGGCGAACATCCTGCTGGATGACCTCGACAAGGAGCTGGAGCGCCGCGGGCACCACTTCGTCCGGTACGCCGATGACTGCAACATCTACGTCCGCAGCAAGCGGGCGGGAGAACGGGTCTACAGGAGCGTGCGCCACTTCCTGCAGGAGCGGTTACGGCTGAAGGTCAACGAGGAGAAGAGCGCAGTGGACCGGCCGTGGAAGCGGCAGTTCCTCGGGTTTAGTTTCTACAAGCACCGGGGAGTGCGCATCCGGCTGGCCCCGAAGAGCCTGAAGCGCGTGAAGGACAAGCTCCGCACGCTGACGGACCGCAACCGCAGCCAGAGCATGGAGGACCGAATCCGGCGCCTGAATGCTTACTTGCGGGGCTGGGTTGGGTACTATGCGCTCTCCGATGCCAGGTCAGCCTTTGAAAGACTCGAAGGATGGCTGAAGCGTCGGCTGCGAGCATGCGTATGGAAGCAGTGGAAGCGTGTACGCACGCGCTTTCGGGAGTTGCGCGCCCTCGGTTTGCCCGAATGGGTAGTCCACCAACTCGCCAACAGCCGCAAAGGCCCGTGGCGGATGGCAGGTGGCCCACTAAACAGCGCCCTGGGCGACGCCTACTGGCGTGCCCAGGGGCTGATAAGCCTGACCGAATGCTATGAAGCGACTCGTCAATCCTGGCGAACCGCCGGATGCGGACCCGCATGTCCGGTGGTGTGAGAGGACGGGGGCTAGCCGCCCCCTCCTACTCGATCCGGTCTATCTGCGCAGAAGCGAGGCGGAGAGCCTATGGGAGTCCCGGAGATCGCGGTTCACCCCATGACCCCGGCGGACCTGGACCAGGTGATGGAGGTGGAGCGGCTGTCGTACCTCACCCCCTGGTCCCGGGAGGCGTTTGAGTCGGAGCTGCTGCAGCGGTACACCGTCTACCTCGTGGCGCGGGCGGGGGACCGGGTGGTGGGCTTCGCCGGCATGCACGTGCTCTGGGAAATGGCGCACGTGACCAACGTCGCCGTCCATCCCGAGTTCCGGGGCCGCGGGGTCGGCGAGCGGCTGATGCGGGAGCTGATCCGCATCGCCTACCGGCGCGGCGCCGCCCGCATGACCCTGGAGGTCCGGGTCGGGAACGCCCCGGCCCAGGCCCTGTACCGGAAGCTGGGCTTCGTCACCGAGCCCGGAGCGGTGCGCAAGGGCTACTACACGGACACCGGGGAAGACGCCATCATCATGTGGAAGGAACCGCTGGTCGAGGAGGCGATCTGACCGTGCGGGAGGTCATCATCTACACCGACGGCGCCTGCTCCGGAAACCCCGGGCCCGGCGGCTGGGGCGCGGTGCTCCTGTACGGTTCCCACCGCAAGGAGCTGTCGGGCTTCCACCCCCACACGACCAACAACCGCATGGAGATTCAGGCCGCCATCGAGGCCCTGCGGGCCCTGAAGTATCCCTGCAAGGTCAAGCTGTACTCGGACAGCGCCTACCTGGTCAACGCCTTCCGGCAGAACTGGCTGCGGACCTGGCAGCGGAACGGCTGGGTCAACAGCAGGAAGCAGCCGGTGGAGAACCAGGACCTGTGGCAGGAGTTGCTGGAGGCTGCCCGGCCGCACCAGGTGGAATGGCTGAAGGTGCAGGGGCACGCCGACGTGGCGGAGAACAACCGCTGTGACGAGCTGGCGCGCGCGGCGATCGCGGCCGGCACGCAGGGCTGAGAGGTGAAGGGGTTGTCGGAAGGGCTGATCCTCGGTATCGAGTCCTCCTGCGACGAGACGGCGGCGGCCGTCGTCGCGGGCGGGCGCAGGGTGCTGTCCAATACCGTCGCGAGTCAGGTGGACCTCTTCCGCAAGTACGGAGGGGTCGTGCCTGAGATCGCCTCGCGCCGGCACCTGGAGCTGATCCTGCCCGTGATCCGGGAGGCGCTGCAGATGGCCGGCGTCACGTTGGAGCAGATCGACGCGGTCGCCGTCACCCACGGTCCCGGCCTGGTGGGCACGCTGCTGGTGGGGCTGTCAGCCGCGAAGGCCCTGGCCTTCGGCCTGGACAAGCCCCTGATCGGCGTGAACCACCTGCAGGGCCATATCTACGCCAACTTCCTGGTGGAGCCCCCGCCTGAGTTCCCGCTGGTCTGCCTGGTGGTCTCGGGCGGCCATACGGACCTGATCTACATGGCCGGCCACGGCCGGATGGAGCTGCTCGGCCGCACCCTGGACGACGCGGCCGGCGAGGCTTTCGACAAGGTGGCCCGCTCCGTGGGGCTCGGTTACCCCGGCGGCCCGCAGGTGGAGAAGCTGGCCCGGTCGGGCGACCCGGAGGCCGTGCCGCTGCCGCGCGCCCACACGGAGGGGCCTTACGACTTCTCCTTCTCGGGCCTGAAGACCGCGGTGCTCCAGTACGTCCAGCGCACCGGTCCCCTGAACGATCAGCAGCGGGCGGACCTCGCGGCGTCGTTCCAGCGGGCGGTGACGTCGGTGCTGGTGGAGCGCACGGTGAAGGCGGCGGAGGCGAAGGGCGTTCGGCAGGTGATCCTGGCCGGGGGCGTCGCCGCCAACGGCGCCCTGCGGGAGGAGATGCGCGCCGCACTGGAGCCCCGGGGGATCCGCCTCGGCTACCCGCCGCCGGTGCTCTGTACCGACAACGCGGCCATGATCGCCGCCGCCGGCTACTACCTCTGGCGGGCCGGCGTCCGCCACGACCTGGACCTGAACGCCGTGCCCGGGCTGGGGCTCGGCATCGGCGGCTGAGGGGGGATGGCGCCGTGACGCGCCGGCACGAGAGGCTCACCCGGCTGCCCGACTACGGGCCGCACAACCCGCTGCAGTACTGGTACCGGCATGTCCACCCGCTTCGGGTGGTCTGGAACTTCATCTGTATCTACCTCGCCAGGTACTGCCCCTCGCTCACGCTCAAATGCTGGCTTTACCGGCTGACCGGGGCGCAGATCGGGCGCAACGTCTCCATCGGCCTGGCGGTCGTGTTCGACATCTTCTACCCCCACCTCATCCGCATCGACGACAACAGCGTCGTGGGCTACAACTCGGTGATCCTCTGCCACGACTTCCGGGTGCGGGAGGCGTTCATCGGGCCGGTCCACATCGGGCGCGACGTGCTGGTGGGGGCCAACTGCACCATCCTGCCCGGGGTCCGCATCGGCGACGGCGCCGCCGTCTCCGCCATGAGCCTGGTAAACCGGGACATCCCGCCGGGAGCCATGGCCGGCGGGGTGCCGGCGACGGTGATCAGCGCCGCACAGTAATCGCGGACGCCCCGGACCCATAGAATGACAGGACAGGTGGAAGGGGTGGGTGACATGTCGGGCGTGGAGATCCTGCAGGCGATCCAGACCATCCAGTCCCCGCTGTTGGACCGGGTGTTGGGACTGATCACCAACCTGCACCACGAGGCGGTCTACATCCTGGTCCTTCCGCTCATCTACTGGCTCTACGACAAGCGCTTCGGCCGGTACATGTTCTCGGTGTTCGTCATCGGCTTCTGGTCCAATGACTTCCTGAAAGAGGTGTTCCGGACGCCCCGCCCTGACCCCGCCCAGGTGCGGGTGATCCTGGCCGAGACGGGAGGCGGCTACGCCTTCCCCAGCGGCCACGCGCAGACCCCGCTGGTCTTCTGGGGGGCGATCGCCGACCACGTGCGGCGGCGCTGGTTCACGTGGGCGGCGGGCATCCTCGTCTTCCTCATCGGGTTCTCCCGGCTCTATATCGGCGTCCACTGGCCGCTGGACGTGATCGGCGGCTGGGCCATCGGCCTCGTCGTCCTCTGGCTGATGGTGCGCAGCCGGCGGTTCTGGACCGGCGAGGGGCAGTCGCTGGGCCTGCAGGCGCTGCTGGCGTTCCTCCTGCCCGGCGCGGCCCTGGGGCTGCTCGCGCTGCTGGGCCCGGTGGACGAGATCGCCTGGATGGTCATGGGCACCTGGAGCGGGCTGCTGCTGGGGTCCGCCCTGGAGGAGCAGTGGGTGCGGTTTGACCCGCGCGCCGGCACGCCGCTGCAGCACTTGTTGAAGATCATCGTAGGGATCGTGCTGGTACTGGCGGCGAAGGAAGGGCTGAAGCTGGTGCTGCCGGACAGCGGCGTCGGCGACATGGTGCGGTACGGGCTGGTCGCGTTCACGGCGACGCTGGTGGCGCCGTGGCTCTTCGCGCGGTTCATTGCCCGGCCGCCGGCGGTGCAGTTGGAACAGAAGACGCATCACTTGTAGGAAACGTCGTCCCACGAGGGGGAAGCCTGGGTGCTGAAGGCCCGGAAGGTGCATTTCATCGGAGTCGGTGGCTACGGCATGAGCGCGCTGGCCATGGTGCTGAAGCAGCGCGGCACGGCGGTGTCGGGTTCCGACGTGGCCGCCTCTGCCCGCACGCAGCGGCTCGCGGAGGCGGGGGTGGAGGTCCACATCGGCGCCCATGACGCCGCTCACATCGAGGGAGCGGACGTGGTCGTCTACTCGACGCAGGTTCCTGAAGACAATCCTGAGCTGGCAGCCGCCCGGGCCCGGGGGCTGCGGGTGCTCCACCGCTCGGAGCTCCTGGCCGAGTTCCTGAACGGACGGTCCATCGCGGTGGCGGGCACGCACGGAAAGACCACCACCTCGTCGATGGTGGCCTGCCTGCTGGAGAAGGCGGGGCTCGATCCCACCATCCTTCTCGGCGGCGACCTGGAGGTCATCGGCGGCACCGGCAAGGCCGGCCGCGGCGACTGGGTGGTGGCCGAGGCGGATGAGTCTGACCGTTCCTTCCTCCGCTACCATCCGCGGGTGGCGGTGGTGACCAACGTGGAGCCGGAGCACCTGGAGTTCTGGGAGGGGTCCTTCGCCCGCATCCAGGAGGGGTTCCGCCAGTTCCTGCGCCAGGTGCAGCCCGGCGGGCTGGCCGCGCTCTGCGCCGACGATCCGACGCTGCGCAGCATCGGGCAGGAGCTGCGTAACCAACCGGGAGTCGTGCACGTGGTCTTCTACGGCACCCATCCCGAGGCCGAGTGGCGCGCGGAGAACATCCGCCCGTGGGAGAAGGGAATCGTCTACGACTGCGTCCGGGACGGCCGGCTCCTGGGCGAGGTGCGGCTGCCCATCCCCGGGCGGCACAACGCCCTGAATTCCCTGGGGGCCCTCGTCGCCGGGGATTATGCCGGCCTGTCGTTTAGGCAGATGCAGGAGACCCTGCTCTCCTTCGGCAACGCCCGCCGCCGCTTCGAGGTGTGGGCCGACGTGGACGGGATCCGGGTCGTAGACGATTACGCCCACCACCCCACCGAGATCCGGGCCACCCTGGCGGCGGCCCGGGAGCAGGCGGGGCGGCGGGTCGTCGCGGTGTTCCAGCCGCAGCGGTACTCCCGCACCCACTGGCTGATGGATGAGTTCGCCACGGCCTTCCAGGACGCCGACGTGCTGGTGCTGACCCGGATCTACAGCCCGCCGGGTGAGCGACCGATTCCCGGCGTCTCCGCCGAGGCCCTGGCCCGGCGCATCCAGGCCAACACCGGCCGGCCCGTCGCCGTCATCTCCGACCAGGAGGAGATCCTCCGCTTCCTGCTGGCGGAGGTGCGCCCCGGGGACACGGTGATCACCATGGGCGCCGGCGACATCTGGAAGGTGGCCCGGGCGCTGGCCCAGGCGCTGCAGTCCCGGGCGGTTACGCGTACGGCGAGTAGTGGTTCGGGTCGACCAGCTCCCGGTAGCGGGCGATGACCTGCTTCATGTCGTTCCACACGTCCTTCTTCTTCGAGGGGTCCCGGAGCAGGGCGGCCGGGTGATAGGTGGGCATGAAGTGGATGCCCTCCCGCTCGATCCACTGGCCGCGCATGCGGGTGATGCGGGCGCTCGGGTCGATGATCCCCTGCAGCGCCGTGGCGCCCAGGAGCACGATGATTTTGGGCCGGACCAGCCGGATCTGCGCCCGCAGATAGGGCCAGCAGGCCTGCCGTTCCGCCGGCTCGGGCGCGCGGTTCCCGGGCGGCCTGCACTTCACGATGTTGGCGATATAACAGTTCCGCTTCCGGTCGAAGCCGGAGACTTCGAGGATGCGGTCCAGGAGCTGCCCGGCTCGGCCGACGAAGGGACGGCCGAGCCGGTCCTCGTCGGCCCCGGGACCCTCGCCGATGCACATCAGGCCGGCGGGCCAGACGCCCTCGCCGAAGACCACCTGCGTGCAGCCCGCACGGAGGCCGCAGCGCTGGCAGCCCTTCACCACCTCGGCCAGGGCCTCCATGGTGGGGATGCGATCCAGTTCTGTGGGTTCGCCTGTGTAGATCATCTCCGTCCACCTTCATCGGGATGTTTGCCCGTATCTTTCGGTGGCGGGCGGCCCAACACCTCCACATGCAGAAACCCTGCGGGCGGCGGTTGCCGCCGGTTATACGCTATGGTATAATGCTTCAAATTCCGAGCACGAGGCTCAGTCGGAGGTCTGGATCATGGACGCCAAGTTCGGGCCGGAGGCTTTGACTTTCGATGACGTACTGCTGGTCCCGGCGCACTCGGAGGTGCTCCCCCGGGACGTCGACGTCTCAACCCGGCTGACACGCAAGATACGGCTCAACATCCCCCTGGTGTCGGCAGCGATGGACACGGTGACGGAGGCCCGCATGGCGATCGCCATGGCGCGCGAGGGCGGCATCGGCATCATCCATAAGTCGATGTCCATCGAGCGGCAGGCGGAGGAGGTCGACAAGGTCAAGCGTTCCGAACACGGCATCATCGTCGACCCGGTCTTCGTCCACCCCGACGACATGATCGAGACGGCCCTGCAGCTCATGGCCCGGTACCGCATTTCCGGCACGCCGGTGGTGGAGCGGGGCACGCACAAGCTGGTGGGCATCCTCACCAACCGCGACCTGCGGTTCGAGGACAACTGGAATCAGCCCGTCGGCAACGTGATGACCCGGGAGAACCTGATCACCGCTCCGGTGGGCACCACCCTGGAGCAGGCCCGGGAGATTCTGCGCCACGCCAAGGTGGAGAAGCTGCCGCTGGTGGACGAGCATGGGGTGCTGAAGGGGCTCATCACCATCAAGGACATCGAGAAGGCCAAGAAGTACCCCAACTCGGCCAAGGACGAGCACGGCCGCCTGCTCTGCGGCGCGGCCGTCGGCGTGTCCGACGATCTGATGGAGCGGGCTGGCGCCCTGGTCGACGCGGGCGTGGACGTCCTGGTGCTGGACTCCGCCCACGGCCACTCCCGGGGCATCATGGAGGCCCTTCGCAAGGTGAAGCGGAACTTCCCGCAGGTCCAGGTGATCGCGGGCAACGTGGCCACCTACGAGGGCACCCGCGACCTGATCGAGGCCGGCGCCGACGCGGTGAAGGTGGGCATCGGGCCCGGGTCCATCTGCACCACCCGCGTGGTGGCGGGCATCGGCGTCCCGCAGATCACGGCGATCTACGAGTCGGCCAGGGCGGCCGACGAGTACGACGTGCCCATCATCGCGGACGGCGGCATCAAGTACTCGGGCGACATCACCAAGGCCATTGCGGCCGGCGCCTCCGCCGTCATGATCGGCTCCCTCTTCGCCGGCACCGACGAGTCCCCCGGCGAGATGGAGATCTACCAGGGCCGCTCCTTCAAGGTCTACCGCGGGATGGGCTCCCTCGGCGCCATGAAGCAGGGTTCAGGCGACCGGTACTTCCAGGAGGGCGCGCCCAAGCTGGTGCCGGAGGGCATCGAGGGACGCGTGCCGTACCGGGGTCCCCTGGCGGAGATGGTCTTCCAGCTGGTGGGCGGCCTGCGGGCCGGCATGGGGTACTGCGGCACCCGCACCATCGAGGAGCTGCGCAAGAACGGGAAGTTCTGCCGCATCACCGCCGCGGGGCTGCGGGAGAGCCACCCGCACGACGTGATGATCACCAAGGAAGCGCCCAACTACAGCGCTACATAAGAATGCAGGGCGAGGCGAAAACGGCGGCCCGGGCAGCGCAGCCCGGGCCCTTTGCTTGGGAATTGCGGGGGCTTCCTGGACGGGGGTTCGGCTTTCTGTTAAAGTGACTAGGTGTGACCGGGTGAGCGTCCAATCAGCGCATACTAGTATGCAACCCGCATCGTATGGGGGAGACCGCTATTGACAGCGAAGTTCGTCGTCCGCGGCGGCAACCGCCTCTCCGGCACCGTCACCATCGGCGGCGCCAAGAACAGCGCCTTGCCCATCGTCACGGCCGCTGCGCTGGCCGCCGAGGGCGAGTCTATTCTGGAGAACGTACCGGATAACTCCGATATACAACACCTCTGTGAGATATTGAGGGCGCTGGGGTGCCGCGTCGAGCGGGTGGCCGAGACCACCCTGCGCATCCAGGCCCGTGAACTGGAGCACCACGTCGCACCGTATCACCTGGCCCGCCGTCTGCGGGGCTCCACCTATGTGATGGGGCTCCTGCTCGCGCGCCTGGGCAAGGGCGAGGTGGCCTGCCCCGGCGGCTGCGAGATCGGGGCCCGTCCGGTGGACTTCCACCTGAAGGGCTTCCGGGCGCTGGGGGCGGAGGTCGTCGTGGAGCACGGCGCGATGGTCAGCCGGAGGGTGGACCTGCGGGGCGGCCGCTTTTACGTGGATCGGGCCAGCGTGGGCACGACGGTGAACATGATCATCACCGCCAGCCTGGCGCCGGGCGTCACGGTGCTGGAGAACGCGGCCTGCGAGCCGGAGATCGTCGACTTGGCCAACTTCATCAACGCGATGGGCGGCCGGGTCCGGGGCGCCGGCACCAACACGGTGCGCATCGAGGGGGTCGACCGGCTGCGAGGGGCCCGCCACGAGATCATCCCCGACCGGATCGAGGCCGGCACCTACATGATGATGACCGCCGCCGCCGGAGGCGACGTCGTGGTGGAGAACGTCATCCCCGAGCACCTGGGCACGGTGATCGCCAAGCTGGTGGAGGCCGGCCAGGAGGTGGAGGAGCACGGCGACTGCATCCGGGTGCGGGCGCGCCCCATCCGGGCGGTGGACGTGGAGACCCAGGTCTACCCGGGCTTTCCCACGGACCTGCAGTCGCCCTGGGTCGCCCTCATGGGCCTGGCCGACGGCATCTCGGTGGTGCACGAGACGATCTTCGAGAACCGGTTCGGCTTCACCAACGAGCTGATCCGCATGGGGGCGAAGATCAAGGTGGACCGGAACACCGGGATCATCCGGGGCGTGAAGCGCTACACCGGCGCGCCCGTGGAGGCCAGGGACATCCGGGGCGGCGCCGCCCTGGTCACCGCGGCCCTGGCGGCGGAGGGCGTCACCGAGGTGTCCGGGGTGCAGTACATCGACCGGGGCTACACCCGCATGGAGGAGAAGCTGGCCGCGCTGGGCGCCGACATCCGGCGGGTACCCAACGGCAGTGAGCAGTGAGCGCTGGGTCGGCAGGCGCGAACCAAGCCCCATGCCGGGCCGGCGGGCGGTAAGTTGGGCGGACGCAGCAGGGAACGGAAGCTTCCCGCCTAATTTATGTAAGGCATAGGGGGGAGGCTGGTGGCACGTACGGTTCCCTCTGCCCGGCGCCCGCCCGCACCCGCGGCCCCGCCGCCCGTGCCGGGCCTGCCGGACGGCCTGCTCATCGTCGCACTGATCGGCCTCGTCAGCCTTGGCATGGTGATGATCTACAGCACCACCGTCCACGAGGGATCTCCCTCCGCGGTGGTGCGGGAGCTGGCCCTGCAGTTTGGGGTAGGCTGCGCCGGCCTGCTCCTGGGCATGCTCGTGCCGCTGTCGTGGTGGCGCCGGCTGACGCCGCTGCTGCTGGTGGGCGCAGCCGGGGCTCTGGCGTCCCTGCTGATCCCGGGCAATCCCCTGGCCATCACCCGGCTGGGCGCCACCCGGTGGCTTCAGGTCGGCCCCCTCAGCATCCAGCCGTCCGAGTTCGCCAAGCTGGCGTTCATCCTGTTTTCCGCCGGCTTCCTGGACCGGAACTTCCGGCGCATGCGCCTGCCCCAGTGGATGGTCTACCTGGGCGTGACGGCCGGCGTGGCGCTGTTGATCTACCGGGAGCCCGACCTGGGCACGGCCGCGGTGATCGGCGGCATTGCCATCTGCATGCTGTGGGTGGCGCGGGTGCACTGGTTCTGGGTGCTGTCGCTGTTTGGGGGGGCGGTGGGCGCCATCCTCCTGCTGGCCCGGACCAAGCAGCACCAGCAGGAGCGGCTGCTGGCCTGGCGCAACCCCTGGGCGTTCCAGGACACCATTGGCCACCAGATCATCCAGTCGTGGACGGCCATGGCCCGGGGCGGCCTGTGGGGCGTCGGGCTGGGCCAGTCGCTGCAGAAGCTGGGCAACCGGCTGCCCGAGGCGGAGACGGACTTCATCTTCTCCGTGGTGGTGGAGGAGCTGGGGCTGGTGGGCGGCATTGCCGTCATCCTGCTCTTCGTGCTCTTCGCCTGGAGGGGCTTCACCATCGCCCTCCGGGCCCCGGACCGCTACAGCATGCTCCTGGCGGCGGGGATCACCACCTGGGTGGCGGGCCAGGCGGCGCTCAACGTGGGCGTCGTCACCGGAACCCTGCCCAACACCGGCATCCCGCTGCCGTTCCTCTCGTCGGGCGGCTCCTCACTGCTCGCCCTGATGATCGCGACGGGACTCCTCCTGGCCGTCAGCCGGCTGCCGCCGGCTGAGCCCAAGCCGTCGGCCCGGGCGGAACCGGGGCCGGAACCGGCGGCCCGCCCCGGCAGACGGCGCTTCCGGCACCACTGATGCGGAGACCCGGCGCAAGCGTGGATGACCCTGCGCACTCGCCCCTGCTCAACGCAGGGGCTTTGCTGTTTGCGCGTCCGCTTTCGGGAGGCATCTGCTATAATGGTGAGCGTGAGAAGAATTTCACCATTGCCAATCGCAAGGGAGGAGCGCACATGGGCCGGGAAGCCGTCATCGTCAGCGCAGCGCGCACCCCGTTCGGCGCCTTCCAGGGGGCGCTGAAGGATCTGTCCGCGACCGACCTGGGCGCAGTGGCCATTCGCGAGGCGCTGCGCCGGGTGGAACTCCTGGAGCGGCCGGAGGAGATCGACCAGGTGCTGATGGGCCAGGTGGTGCAGGCGGGCGCGGGCCAGATCCCCGCGCGACAGGCCGCACACAAGGCCGGGCTGCCGTTCGGGGTCGTGTCGGCGACCGTCAACAAGGTCTGCGCGTCCAGCCTCTGGGCGGTGAACCTTGCCGACACCCTGATCCGGGCCGGCGATGCCGACGTGGTGGTGGCCGGCGGCATGGAGTCGATGAGCAACGCGCCCTACCTGCTTCAGGGGGCTCGCCGGGGATACCGGATGGGCCACGGGCAGCTGATCGACGGCGTAATTCACGACGGCCTGTGGTGCGCTTTCGGCGACGTGCACATGGGCACCTACGGAGGGCGCGGGGCGCGGGAGTACGGCGTCGCCCGGGAGGAGCTGGACGCCTGGGCCTACCGCAGCCATGTGCGGGCTGCCGCCGCCTGGGACCGGGGCTTCTTCGCGGAGGAGGTGACCCGGGTGGTGGTACCGCAGAAGAAGGGCGAGACCGTCGTGCTGGAGGATGAGCCGATCCGGCGGGACACCTCGCCGGAGAAGCTGGCGGCGTTGCGGCCCGCGTTCGAGCCGGACGGCCCCATCACCGCCGGCAACGCTCCGGGCCTCTCCGACGGCGCCTCAGCCCTGGTGATCATGTCCCGGGAGAAGGCAACGGCGCTCGGGCTGGAGGTCCTGGCGACCATCGTCGCGCAGGGGCAGTACTCCGACGAGCCTCACCTGCTGCACGAGGTGCCCGCCCGGGCGGGGCAGGCGGCCCTGCGCCGCGCCGGCCTCACGGCCAAGGACCTGCACCTGGTCGAGATCAACGAGGCGTTCGCCTCGGTGACCCTCATCTCAACCCGGTTGCTGGGCGTCGACCCGGAGATCGTCAACGTCAACGGCGGGGCCATCGCCCTGGGCCACCCGATCGGGGCCAGTGGCGGCCGCATCCTCATGCACCTGGTGTACGAGCTGCGCCGGAGGGGCGGCGGCTTCGGCCTGGCGGCCATCTGCTCCGGCGGCGGCCAGGGCGAGGCGACGCTGGTGCGCGTGGACTAGCGACACGGGCGGGTGCGCCGGACGCGCAGCGAACAGGGCCGCCCCCGGCGGGGAGCGGCCGATGGACGAGCCTGACGGAAGAAGCTGTGGCAGGAGGGAACGCCGATGATCAAGCGGGTCATGGTGGTGGGCGCGGGCCAGATGGGTTCGGGCATCGCGCAGGTGGCGGCACAGGCCGGGCTGCAGGTCTGGCTGCGGGACCTCGAGCCGCGCTTTGTCGAGCGGGGCCTTGGGGTGATCGAGAAGAACCTGGCGCGCGACGTGGCCAAGGGCCGTCGCACCGAGGAGGAGAAGGCCGCGATTCTGGGGCGCATCACGGGCACGACCGAACTCGGGCCGGCCGCCGAATGCGACCTGGTCATCGAGGCGATCGTGGAGAGCCTGGAGGCCAAGCTTGCGCTCTTCAGGGAGCTGGATTCCATCTGTCCGGAGGTGACCCTCTTCGCCTCCAACACCTCCAGCCTGCCCATCACCCAGCTGGCGGCGGTGACCCGCCGGCCGGATCGGTTCATCGGCATGCACTTCATGAACCCGGTGCCGGTCATGAAGCTGGTGGAGGTCATCCGGGGCATCGCGACGTCGGACGAGACGTACGCGGCGATCCGGAACCTGGCCGAGGCGATGGGCAAGACCCCGGTCGAGGTCAACGACTTCCCCGGCTTCGTCTCGAACCGGGTCCTCATGCCCATGCTGAACGAGGCGATGTTCTGCGTGTACGAGGGCATCGCCGGGGTCGAAGAGGTTGACACGGTGATGAAGTTGGGCATGAACCATCCGATGGGCCCGCTGACGCTGGCGGACTTCATCGGGCTGGACACCTGCCTGGCGATCCTGAACGTGCTCTACGAGGGGTTCAAGGATCCCAAGTACCGCCCCTGCCCGCTGCTGGTGCAGATGGTGCAGGCGGGCTACTTGGGCCGCAAGAGCGGGCGCGGCTTCTACATCTACGACGAGAACGGCGCCACGCCCATGAAGTTCAAGCGGTGATGGAAACGGGGCCGCTCCGCCGCGGTGAATGCGGCGAGAGCGGCCCTGTTCTGCCCGGCCGCCCGTGCCGCGTTCGCCGCGGCGGGGGCGGCTCGCATTCCTCGACTTCGTTGCCGCTGTTGGGGCGGCCGGGGGCATCCTTCCCTCCGCCAGGGCCTCTACCCGGTATGGGACAGAGGCTGGCCATGTGCGCCCCGGACCCGTTCCACGCTACTGCGGCCTGTTGCGGCAGATCCGCCGCAGGGATGTGCGCACGACCTCCTCCATCGTCTCCGGGCGGAGCCGCTCGGGCTCCAGCAGCGCGTGGACGGCCAGGCCGTCGACGATGGCGTACATGCGCTCGGCCTCCAGGGCCAGATCCAGCCCCTCCTCCAGGAGGCCTTCGTGCTGCAGGTAAGCCAGTACCTGGCTGACGAACAGGTGGAGCCGGTTCTCGGGGATGCCCTCCAGGTCCGGGCGGTGGCGGACGTGCTCCATGAAGGAGAACCAGACGTCCATCTCGGCCCGCCGCTCCCCGTCCACCGGCACCACCTCCAGCAGGAGCCGCACGGCCTTCTCCAGCGGCGGGAGGTTCGTGCGCGCCAGCCGGAGGATGCGCTGTTCCACCCTTTCGTTGACCAACCGCATCGCGTAGACCAGCAGGTCATCCTGCTGCCTGAAGTAGTGCCGCAGGGCGCCGACCGACATGCCCGCCTCCGCGGCGATCTTGCGCACCGTCGCCCCCTCCATGCCGTCCCGCAGGATGACCCGCCACATCGCTTCGGCGATGCGCTTCCGCTGTTCCTCGTGATCGACGATCTTGGGCATGGTCTCATTATAGCACAGATGTATTGCAAAAACCAGCGACCCGTGCTACACTTCGTCTTTGGCAATACACTTGTGCGAAAAAGGAGTGCCCGCCTTGAGTCCCATCGCCTACCTGATCGTGGGCATCGAGATCGGTTTCTGGGTTCTCGTGATCTCGGGCCTGGCCGTGCGCTACGTGCTGAACCGGCCGCGCCTGAGTGCCCTCCTGCTGGCCATGACGCTGGTTTTGGACGGCATCCTGCTGGTGGTCACCACGCGCGACGTGCTGGTGAACGGCGCCACGCCGACCCTCGCCCACGGCATCGCCGCCTTCTACCTGAGCGTCTCGGTCACGTTCGGCAAGCGCATCGTCCGCTGGGCCGACGAACGGTTCCAATACTACGTCCTGAAGCGCGGTCCCCGGCCCCGTCAGCTCTACGGTTATGAGCACGCCCGCTACAACTTCAGCGGCAGCATGCTCTACCTGCTGGCGTACCTGCTGGGCGGGGGCTACCTCGGCCTGCTCATCTACCTGATCGGCGACCTGGGCCGGAGCGTCGCACTGCTGCGGGTGCTGGGGTTCTGGACGGTGTCCCTCGTTATCGACATGGCCATTTCCGTTTCGTACTTCATCTGGCCCCGGCGGCCCGAGTCAGAGTCCGCGGACTGAGGATCGGGGCTGAGCCGGGTGCAAGGGCCCAGTCTCCACGTGACTGGCGCGTGCCCGGATCGTTGCCGGACCGAACGATGAACGACACCGGATGATGCCGTGAAGGCACCGTCCGGTGTCGTCACGCGCAGAAGCCGCTATCCTGCCGCGCCGTTCTCACGATGCACGGATTCCTGGTATCGGCGGATGTGCTTGTACAGCCACCGCACCAGGTGCCACTCCTCATCGGGAATCTCCCGCACGGGGGCTTTGCGGGCCAGCCTTCGCCAGATCTGATCGGGCCACAGGTCCTGCAGCGTCACCACGAACAGGTCGATGCCCCTTTCCCGGCAGAGCCCCAGTTTGATCAGGTCTCGGGCGCGCTGAGAGCGGAACTGCACCTCATCGGGAAACCACTCCGTGGGCGTGTAGTGCTGCGGGCCGTTGTACTCGAGCCCCAGCCGGTAGTCGGGCAGATAGAGGTCGATCTCAAGCTCGGCATCGGTCAGCGGGTTGGTCAGACCGGGCAGCCGCGCGTTCACCAGAATCTTGGACCCGGGCAGAGCCATGCGGACGATGAGATACAGGAGGCACTGACCCCGGGACAGGCCGCTTCTGACGCCGTCCGTGAACTGCTTTTCCCACTGCTCGATTTCGACCTGCCGCTTTGACTCCGCCGGGTTTCTGGCCTTCAACCTCATCGGCCGCCTGGCGGTTCCCTCCATGACTAACCAGCGGGAGTGCAGAAGTTGCTGTATCGACTCCCGGATGGTGTCCAGGCTGAACCCGGTGAGGCTCCGAAGCTCCTGATACGTGACGGGGCGGTCCAGCGTGCGCAGCACCGCCCAGATCCACTTCGCCGGACGTGGAAGCGGCTGCAGCAGGATGTCCGACGGCAGGCGCAGACCGTCGTCGGTGTTAACCAGGCAGAAGACGGTCCGCAGGCCCGTCCTGCGGTACTGAACCCATTCTTTGTCGTGCAGTTGACGGAGTGCGTTGTGCAGGGTGGGTCGGGACATACCCGTCAGCTTGTGCAGCTCGCCCAGGGAAAAGGAGGTCCTGGGTTGGAGCGCGCAGAGGTAACACCAGAGGGTCTTGGCCGCCTCAGTGATCGTCCTGTCTTTCCACAGTGGGCGTGTTGCGAAATCCCCGTAAGCCAGTGAAACCTGGAGCATAGAACAGGAAAGCCACCATATCCCGCGAATTGGTTGGATTAGCCGCCAAAACAACCAAAACCGCGGGGATGGTGGCAAGACCAGTGTACCACGCCGTGGCCCTGATTCTCCAGCACTTGCATCGCCTCCTGGACGAAGTTGCTGCCGAACGGCGGGGTCGCAAGCCGAGGAACCAACCCAAGACCGGGCGCCCGCGCTTGTACTCGACCCCCTCGCTGCTCCTGTTCCGAATTGCAGCGGATTTGCTGGGCTGGTCGCTGCGCAAAACGCTCAACTATGCGGAACAGGAAGCGGGAGCATGGCTCCGTAAGGCCCTTGGCTGGGAGCAGGTGCCGCATCTGTCTGTGGTCTGCCGCCGCCTGCACGGCGATGACGTCCGGCGGCTGCGGACCCGCCTCTGGCGCAAGCTGCGCCGGCGCTCCCTGCGGCAAGGAGACCTTCGGGTCTTGACCATCGACATGACGGACTTACCCGTACCCCTCCGGAGGAAGGACCCGGACGCAACCTGGGGAGCGACCTCGAAGGGAAAGTTCTTTGGCTACAAGTTGCACCTGGTCATCAGCCGGACCGGTTTCCCGTTGGCCTTCCGGGTCACCCCGGCCGCCATCCATGAGATGAGGCCTGCAGTCTCGCTCTTTGCTGAGGTGGTCAAGCTGGCGGACCAGAAGCAAAAGGCCGAGTTGACCTACGGGGTGGGAGATAGCGCCTACGACAGCGAGAACCTGTACAAGTTCTGGGCGGATGTGTGTTGCGGGCACTTCCTGTGCGCTCCCAACCGGCGGGGCACGCCGGAGGGGGAAGAAGTGCGGGCGCAGGGGCCTTATCGGAAAGCGGCGCTGGAGTTCTGGAAAACCGACCTGGCACGGAGGATTTATGGCAAGCACCGGTCGCTGATCGAATCGGTGAACGCGCAACTGAAGGACCTGTCCAATCCGTTCCAGGTCGGACAGATTCCGGGATGGATTCGGGGTTTGAGAGGCGTGTCGGATTGGGTGTTCTGGCGGATTCTCGCCTTCTCATCCATTCTCTACGCAAACCGTTTGCGTGGTTCTTGTTCACGCAAGCTCTCACGCTTCATTGCATGAGTTTCGCGACACCCCCTTTCCACAGTGCATCCGGCACGCTGAACTCCACTGGTTTCATGCCGCTCACCGATTAGGGGATTTCTGCCATGGCGACCCAATTCCTGCCAGTTGCTCGGGCGGATGGTTGTTTTGTTGGAGCGGCGCAGGGGGGTAGCCTGACGCAACGGGGTTGTGCGGCGCCCTGAAGCAGGGGTCCGGGGCAAAGTGCGGCGGACTTACACATGCCTGACGGGCGAAGTGAAAATCTGTCGCAGGTAGATGGCGCCGGGGTTCGGGCCGGGATTGTTCAGGTGTGACGGGACCAGGGGGCGGGTGGGAAGTGCGAGGGATTTCTACTTGGCTGGCGGGCAAAGTGAAAATCTGTCTTAGATAGGCAACGCCGCGGACCTGGCCCGGGATTAGTTCAGGTGTGACGGATCAGGGGACGGGAGCGAAGTGCGAGGGATTTCGACTTGGCGCAGGGGCGAAGTGAAAATTCGTCGCAGGTAGATGGCGTCGGGGCTCGGACCGGGATTGCTCAGGTGTGACGGGACCAGGGGGCGGGTGGGAAGTGCGACGGATTTCTACTTCGCAGGCGGGCAAAGTGAAATCTGTCTTAGATAGGCAACGCCGCGGACCTGGCCCGGGATTAGTTCAGGTGTGACGGATCAGGGGACGGGAGCGAAGTGCGAGGGATTTCGACTTGGCGCAGGGGGGAAGTGAAAATTCGTCGCAGGTAGATGGCGCCGGGGCTCTGGACCGGGATTGTTCAGGTGTGACGGGATCAGGGGGCCAGGGCGAAGTGCGAGGGATTTCTACTTGGCGAGCGGCGGAAGTGAAAATCTGTCGCAGATCGGTGCCCGGGCCCTGTTCCGGATCGTTGATCCGTAGGGGACTGGTGCGCGTGACGACCACGCACACCCCCTACCCCCGCGGCACACCCCGGAGCGGTTCTCGCAAGAGCCCCGCGAGCACCACCAGGGCGACGAGGCCAAACAGCGGGTAGAACAGGGCCAGGAGCCGGCTGAACCCGAAGCCGCTGCCCACCAGTGCGAAACAGATGCTGGCGACCACGGCTTCCCGGTATCGCCAGGCCTGGCCGAGCCTCCCGGCGAAGCCGTATGCGCAGCCGACCGCCGTCGTGTAGATCTCCGCCCAGAGCACCACCGCGTAGAACCACTGCACGAAGGGGCCGTGGAAGCGGGTCAGGTACAGCATCGGGATCTCCACCGCCGCTTCGGGGAGGTGGGCGGAAATCGCCAGCGTCATGCCGGCCGCCATCACGCCGAGGGCGAGGCCGCCCAGCAGGCCGCCCCAGAGCAGGGCCGTTCGGTCCCGGATCTCGGCGCCCAGCGGGCCGAGCACCGACAACGCCAGCACCAGGTTGTAGCTGACGTACAGGAGCGCGGACATCCACCAGGAGCGCGCCGGCGCGAGGGCTGCGTGCGGAGAAAGCGCGCTCAGGACCTCGCCGAGGCCGTGGTGGTGCAGCGAGGCGCCGACCAGCCCCAGTACCGCGAGGCTGAGCAGTGGGACGACGACGGTGTTGGCGGCCATGACCCCGCGCATTCCAGCCAGGATGGTGGCGCCGGCGACCACCGCGGTGAGCAGGGTGCCCAGGGCGTACGGCGCCCCGAGTTGCTGGGCGAAGATGGCGCCGCCCCCGGCGATCATGACGGTGAGGGTGATGCCCAGGAACAGGGTGATGGCTCCGTCCATGATGCGCCCGAGGGAAGCACCCAGCACGTGGTGAAGGATCTCCCGGTGGGTCTCTGCTCCGAGTCTGCGGCCCAGGTTCATGGCGCTGATGCCCAGTACGCAGAAGAGCAGCGTGGCAAGCAGGATGCCGGCCAGCCCCGCGGGGCCGTACGCGGCGAAGAAGCGCAGCGTCTCCTGACCCGACGCGAAACCGGCTCCGACCACCGTGCCGATGTAGGTGGTGGCCACGCGGAAGACCGCCGCACCGCGCCTCGCCATGCGCACCACTCCTTTCGCCGCCTTCGGCATTCGGCAAGTTCACCTGGGTTCGCACGCAGCATGAGGGGGTCCGCACCGGGCGCACGGACTCGCATGGCGCACACCTCGCCCGTCCAACGCCGTGCGCCCCGAGCACGCATACGGACTCGCACACGGGAACAGCTGCGAACGCCCAACGCCGTGCGCCCCGGGCACGCATACGGACTCGCACACGGGAACAGCTGCGAACGCCCAACGCCGTGCGCCCCGGGCACGCACACGGCCCGCGCGCGGGGCCATCTTCGCACGCACAACGCCGTGCGCCCCGAGCACGCATACGGACTCGCACACGGGAACAACTGCGCACGCCCAACGCCGTGCGCCCCGGGCACGCACACGGCCCGCGCGCGGGGCCATCTTCGCACGCACAACGCCGTGCGCCCCGAGCACGCATACGGACTCGCACACGGGAACAACTGCGCACGCCCAACGCCGTGCACCCCGGGTACGCACACGGACCCACGCACGGGGTCCATCTGCGCACTCCCAACGCCGTGCGCCCCAAGTATGCATCTGGACTTGCACACGGTGCACAACTGCGCACGCCCACGCCGTGCGCTCCGAGTACGCCTGCCCGGCCCGTACGAGCCACAGACCGGCGCCGTGGCGCTGGTGCAGTGGGGACGCTGGTCCGCCGGGGGCGCACCTGCATCCAGACCCCTGAAAACACGTAGTCTGTCCCTGGTCAGCTAAACATATGTCGGAAGGGGGCCAAGCTTGCTTGCCCTGTCCGCGTCATAAGCCGTATAATGGATCCAGCAACTGAATGATGTGATCACGTCCCGAGTCATGCGACCTGTACCCGATGGGGTATGGTCGCCTGACCGGTCCCGGTCGTACCGGGCCAGGGTTGTCGGGGAAACCTGGCGGCCTCCCGTTGGAAAGGGGCGGAACTGCGGGAGATGCCCGCGTCGTTCTGCTATCTTCCGTTCGGGAGATAGCTTTTTTGCTCCAGGCAGTATCGGCGAAGCAGGTGAGGACATGGACTTTTTCACGCTGAAATCTGTCGAGGAGGCCCGGGTCGAGTTCCTCGGCGCCGTCACCCGCCGGATGCCCGCGGAGCGGGTCGCAAGGGAGGAAGCCCTGGGGCGTATCACCGCCGCCCCCGTGCCCGCTCCCGAGGATCTGCCCCCCTTTCCCCGCAGCTCAGTGGACGGCTATGCCGTTCTGTCGGCCGACACCTTCGGCGCGTCTGAAGGGCTGCCGGCGTACCTCACCGTTACCGCGGAGATCCCCATGGGACAGGTTTCCGCGGTGCCGCTTCACCCTGGCGAGGCGCAGAAGATCGCCACCGGCGGCGCCCTGCCCGAGGGGGCTGATGCCGTCGTCATGGTGGAGCACACCGAGCAGTCGGCGCCGGATGAGATCGCCGTGCTGCGCCCCGTGTCGCCGGGCGAGAACGTCATGCAGCGGGGCGAGGACTGCCGGGCCGGCGAGCCGCTGCTCCCGGCCGGACGGATGATCCGGGCTCAGGAGGCGGCCCTGCTCGCCCACGCCGGCGTGCGTGAGGTCGACGTGGTGCGGCGGCCGCGGGTGGCCATCATCTCCACGGGGGACGAGCTGGTACCCCCGGAGGAGGCGCCGGGGCCCGGGCAGATCCGCGAGTCCAACGGCCAGGCCATGCGGGCCCTGGTGCTGCGGGACGGCGGTGAGCCGCACTACCTCGGCCTCGCCCGGGACGACGAGCAGGAGATCCTGTCCCTGCTCCGTCAAGGCCTGGCCTACGACCTGGTCCTGATCTCCGGCGGCTCCAGCGTGGGCGCCCGCGACCTCACGTCCCGGCTGATCGACCAGTTGGGCAGCCCCGGGGTGCTGGTGCACGGCGTCCAGCTGAAGCCTGGCAAGCCGACGATCCTGGCGGTGTGCGACGGGGTTCCGGTGGTCGGACTGCCAGGCCACCCCGTCTCGGCGCAGGTGGTCTACGGCCTGTTCGTCGCCCCGTTGCTCCGGCAGATGCAGGGGCTGCCGCCGGAGCCGGAGTTCCGGCCCACGGTGCGGGCGAGGCTCACCAAGAACGTCGCTTCGGCTGCCGGGCGCACCGACGTCGTGCGGGTGCGGCTGTTCCGGAAAGACGGCGAGGTCTGGGCGGAACCGGTGCACGGCAAGTCCGGCCTGATCTCGACTCTCGTGCGGGCGGACGGGTTCCTCATCATCCCCTCGGCCCGCGAGGGACTGCTGGCCGGCGACACGGTGGAGGTGGAGGTCCTGGCATGAGCACGCGCAAGATCTACCTGGAATCGCTGCCCCGCGACGAGGCGCTGAGCCGGTTGCTCCGTGCGCTCGACCAGGCCGGGTGGGGACCGCAGCGGGAGGTCATCCCCACCGACGAGGCGCTGGGCCGCATCACCTGCGAACCCGTGCGGGCCCGCATCTCTGCCCCGCATTACAACGCCGCCGCCGTGGACGGTATCGCCGTCAAGGCCAGCGACACCTTCGGCGCCACCGAGACGGCGCCGCGGATCCTCACCATCGGCGAGCAGGCCTTCTGGGTCGACACCGGCGACCCGCTGCCGCCCGGGTGCGACGCGGTGATCATGGTGGAGCACGTCAACCTGCTGGACGACGGCCACCACCAGGGCGCCCGCTGCGAGATCCTGGCGCCGGTCGCCCCGTGGCAGGACGTGCGGCAGATCGGCGAAGACGTGGTGGCCACCGAGATCCTGCTGCCCGAGGGGCACGTCATCCGTCCGCAGGACCTGGGCGCCCTGCTGGCGGCCGGGATCCTGGAGGTGCCGGTGGTGCGCAGGCCGCGGGTGACGTTCATCCCGACGGGCACGGAGATCGTCGAGCCCAAGGCGGATCCGGCTGAGGGCGAGATCATCGAGTTCAACTCCCGGGTCATCCTCTCCCTGGTGCGGGAGTGGGGCGGCGAGCCGGTGCGGCACCCCATCGTGCGGGACGACTACGACCTCATCCGGCGGGCCGTGCGGGAGGCCGTCGCCCGGTCGGACATCGTCATCGTCAACGCCGGCTCCTCCGCCGGCAGCGAAGACTACACCGTACATGTGTTGAAGGAGCTGGGGCAGGTACTCGCCCACGGCGTCGCCGTCCGCCCCGGCAAGCCGGTGATGCTGGGCCTCATCGACGGCAAGCCCTTCGTCGGGTTGCCCGGCTACCCGGTCTCCACGTGGTTGACGGCGGACCTCTTCGTCAAGCCGCTGGTCTTCCGGGCGCAGGGCCTGCCGGTGCCCGAGCGGGAGACGGTGCGGGCTTCCCTGGCCAGGCGGATCACCTCGCCCATGGGGGTCGAGGAGTTCGTGCGGGTGAAGCTGGGCCGCGTGGGCGAGCGGCTGGTGGCCACGCCCATCAGCCGGGGCGCCGCGGTGATCACCTCGCTGGTGCGGGCCGACGGGCTGCTGGTCGTCCCCGCGGACCGGGAGGGCATCGGCGAGGGCACCGAGGTGACGGTGGAGCTGCTCCGGCCGCTGCGCGACATTCAGGAGACCGTGGTGGTCATCGGCTCCCACGACACCTCGCTGGACCTGATGGGCTCCTGGCTGCGCCGCAAGGGCGGTTACTACCTCTCCAGCGCCCACGTGGGCTCCCAGGGCGGACTGCTGGCCCTGAAGCGGGGCGAGGCGCACATGGCCGGCGTCCACCTGCTGGACACGGATACGGGCGAGTGCAATACGTCCTACGTGCGCAAGTACCTGGGCAGGCCCGCGCTCCTGGTGCTGCTGGCCCGGCGGGAGCAGGGGTTCATCGTGCCGAAGGGCAACCCGAAGGGGATCGGGTCGTTCCGCGACCTGGCCCGGCCGGACGTGCGGTTCGTCAACCGGCAGCGGGGGGCCGGCACCCGTCTGCTCCTGGATTTCCACCTGCGGCAGGAGGGGATCTCTCCGGAGCAGGTGCAGGGCTACCGGTGGGAGCTGTTCACGCACCTGAATGTCGCCCAGGCCGTGAAGGCGGGCGACGCCGACACAGGACTGGGCATCCGCTCAGCTGCACAGGCGCTGGACCTGGACTTCGTGCCCGTGGCCTGGGAAGAGTACGAGCTTTGCATCCCAGCGGAACTGGAGGAGCACCCCGGTGTCCAGGCGGTGCTGAGCCTCCTGCGCGATCCCGAGTTCCTGAAGGCTGTGGAGGCGCTGGGCGGCTATGACTGCAGCGACTCCGGCCGGATCCGTCGGGTCTGACCGAAAGAAAGGGGGCGGTACCCCGTGATCGACCAGTGGGGCCGCAAAGTCAACTACATGCGCATCTCCGTGACCGACCGCTGCAACCTTCGCTGCGTCTACTGCATGCCCCTGACCGGTGTCAAGCTGGGACCGCACGACGAGTACCTCCGCTACGAGGAGATTCTGCGCGTCGTCAAGGCCGCGGTCGGCCTGGGGATCGACCGCATCCGCGTGACAGGCGGCGAGCCGCTGGTGCGCCAGGGCATCGTGGAGTTCCTGGCGCAGTTGAAGCCCCTGGGCGTGACCGACCTCTCGCTCTCCACCAACGGCCTGCTCTTCGCCCCGATGGCGAAGGACCTGAAGGCCGCGGGGGTCGACCGCGTGAACATTTCCCTGGACACGCTGCGCCCCGACCGCTTCACGAAGATTGCCCGGCTGAGCGGCAGCCCGGCCCAGGTGTTGGAGGCGGCGGAGGCCGCGCTGGAACTGGGCATGGAGCCGGTGAAGCTGAACATGGTGGTCATCCGCGGCTGGAACGACGACGAGATCGGCGACATGGCCCGGCTGACTCTGGATCGGCCGATCCACGTGCGCTACATCGAGGTCATGCCCTTCTCGGAAGGCTATCAGTTCACCTGGGAGAACCTGGTCCCCGCGGCCGAGATGCGGGAGCGGCTGCTGGACGAGTTCGGCGACCTGGAGCCGGTGCGCGGGGGCGTCCGGGGCAACGGGCCCGCCAAGTACTGGCGGCTGCCCGGCGCCAAGGGCACGGTGGGCTTCATCTCGGCCGTCACCGAGTGCTTCTGCGCGGAGTGCAACCGCATCCGGCTGTCGGCTGACGGCAAGGTCAACCCCTGCCTGGGCCACGTCCACGAGGTGGACCTGAAGCCGGTGATCCGCGACCCGGAGAAGACCGATGACGATCTGCGGAACGCCCTGGCGGACGCGATCCTGCGCAAGCCCCGGGAGCACAACTTCGACGACGCCGAGTCGGACTACGTCCTGCGGGTCATGCACGGCATCGGCGGGTAGCCGCGAAAGGGGTGCGACATGAGCAACATCAACCACGCAGATGCGCCGCGGCATGGGACGGACGAGCGCGGGGACAACGCGCAGCTCGCCGGCCAGACCGAGGGCGGCGGTGAGGCGCGGCTGACCCACCTGGACGAGCGCGGCCATGCCCGCATGGTCGACGTGGGTCCGAAGCCCGAGACCGAGCGGGTGGCCGTCGCCCGGGCTGAGGTGCGGATGAAGCCGGAGACGCTGACCCTGATTCAGTCGGGCGGGGTGCCGAAAGGCGACGTGCTGGGTGTGGCCCGGGTGGCGGGCATCATGGCCGCCAAGCGCACCGGCGATCTGATCCCCCTCTGCCATCCGCTGCCCATCACGCAGGCCAGCGTCGACTTCGCCTTCGACGAAGCCGGCAGCCGGGTGCTGATCGAGGCCCGGGTCTCCACCGTCGGCCGGACCGGCGTGGAGATGGAGGCGCTCACCGCCTGCGCCGCGGCCGCGCTGACCATCTACGATATGGCCAAGGCCGTGGACAAGGGCATGGTCATCGGCGAGGTGCGGCTGGTGAAGAAGACCGGCGGCAAGAGCGGGACCTATATCCGCCCCGGTGAGGACGTGGAGTGACCCACGACGCGCATATGTCAAGAGGCCCCCGTGCCGGCGGCGCGGGGGCTTTGCGCTGGCCGCGAACGGGCCCTTCTTCCCCTCTATCTGAGTGAGAACACACACCGAGAGGACGGCGCCATGGACTACTTCCAGCTGTTGCGGGCCCACCAGGGATACCTGGAGCGGATCGCGCTGGCGATGCTGGGGAACCGGCCCGACGCAGAGGACGCCCTGCAGGAGGCGGCCCTGGCCGGCTACCGCCGGTTCGCCCAACTGCGGGATGAGCAGGCCTTCGGGGCCTGGATGCGGCGGATCCTGATCCGGCAGTGCCGGCAGATCCTGGAGCGCCGCCGGCGGTCCTTTCCCGTGGACGACCTGGCGGCCCATCTGCCCGACACCGTTCCCGGACCGGACCCGGAAGCGACGGCGATCTGGGAGATGGTGGCACGCCTCGGCGACCACCTGCGCCCGGTGGTGGTGCTGCGCTACATGCTGGACATGTCCCAGCAAGAGATCGCCGAGGCGCTGGGCATCCCGCTGGGCACGGTCAAGTCCCGGCTGGGCAAGGCCCTGCCGCTGGTGGGTCCTGTCATCACGCGGTTCATCCTGGCAGGTGCCGGGCTGCAGTGGGCCTATGACATGGGGCTGATCGGGGAGCCCGTCGCCGAGGTCACCCAGAACGGCATCACCGTGCGCATCCTCGGCGTGGTGGCCGACGCCCGGCGCACCACGGTGCTCTATCAGGTGCTGGGAGCGCCGTCCACGGTGGGGCGGGGGCGTCAGCCCCGCGTGCCCGTGCATGCCACCATCACGGCCCAGATGAGCGAGTTCACTCCGCCGGAGGAGACGCCGTTGGGCTACCTCGGCACCGTCTCCACCCTTCCGCTGGAGGCGGAGGCAGCCGAGTTGGAGGTCCGGTTCGACGTGGGCGCGGAAACCATCACCCTGACCGTGCCTGCCTCCCGCACCGAGACCGACCGGTTCTCCCGGGAGGTGGCCGTCAACCGGGCCCTGGAGTACGACGGGGTGCGGATCACGGTGGAGGCGGTGATCTACACGCCGGCCGAGACCATCGTGCGCTACCGGGAAGAGGTGACCGAAAGCTTTGACTTCCCGGTGCAGTGGGACGGGGACGTCCACTGCAACTACCTGGAGGCGGGCGGACAGCGTTACCGCCAATCGGGATCAGGTGGAGGGCTCAACTCTGTGTCGTACCTGGCCTTTCCCCCTGTGAGGGGGCCGGCCCGGCTGGTGCTGAAGCCGGCGGTCAAGGCAGAGCCGTTGGACGCGGTCTGGCCCCTGGAGGAAGGGGCCGTGGCCGAGGTGGTGGGCGTGCCGGTCACCCTGGCGGGGATCGAGCGGCGACCGGGCGCCATCGAGCTCAGCTGGACGAGCCCTGTAAGGGAAGGTTTCGTCGGGGTCAGCGGGTTCGAGGTGATCGACGGCGAGGGAAACGTGTACCCGCTGGGCGGTTCGTGGGCAGGGTTTTCCAACTACACCCATGATGGGGTGCGCTACCAGCGCTACGAGACCGAACTGCCGGAAGGGTTGGAGCCGGTGGCCGTGCGGGCCACCAAGGCGGGGGTGCTGGTGGACGGTCCCTGGGTCTTCGACCTGCCGGGTTAGGGGGTTCCGTGGGGTGGGGCGGATGGAGGCCGCCTCCCCAGTTTCATATCTTGACAATCCACATGCAGGAAAATCGCCGTCCGGACGCGTACTGTACAGGTGAAATCCCCCTGAGGTGATCACCATGCTGCAGTTGCGGCTTCAGACGGCGTTCCTGCTGCTCCTCGGACAGCTTCTGCTGGGCGGCCTGGGGTGGTTCCTGGCCGGCCGCTGGCCCTGGATCGGGCTCATCCCGGCCCTGGTCCTGCTCTGGTTCGCCTGGCGGCTGGGCGTCGTCTTCCGGGAGGAGGCCGAGCGGCGCACCCGCCGCTACCGCACGGCCGCGGCAGCGTGGACGGCCGTGATGTCGCAGATCCCCGGCCTGCTGCTTCTGCCCTTCTGGGCGCCGGACTGGATCTACTCCCTCTGGCAGGGCACCTTCCTGCCGGTGGCTGCGCTGCTGGAGCGGTACCGGCCGGGACTCGGCCAGGTCGTCGTACCCTGGCTCTGGGCCTCCGCCGCCGCCATTGTCCTGCTCTTCGCCGGTGCGGGCCGTGAAGTGCCCGCGCCCGCGCCCCCGCCCGTGCGCGCCGCGCCGGGGGAGTGGGTTCCGGCCCGCAGGCTTGCCGACGTGCAGAAGCGCGGGGTAAGGGTCCGCTGACGGAGGGGCGCTCGAAGCGCGGGGCGGACGCCGGAGACGCGCGACTGGACGCCCGACGCCCGGAACGGTGCCCGGGGCAGCCGTTCGACAAATCCCCGGCGGTTGTGATGATTTGCGAATAATCTGTAAGGGAAAAGGGTGCACACCTGATCCTGGTGAAATCCCCCCCACGTTGCGAATGGGGGGGATTTGTGTGCTGCGCAGGGACAGGAGAAGCCACAGGCCCGTATTCCTGGTGCTGCGGTCCCGGCCCGGGGACTCGGGCGCCCGGCCCCTCGCGGCGCCCTTTGCCTCACCCGACATCACGGTGGGACCCGACGGGCGCCCGCGCGCGGTCGTGCTCAACCTCGGCTCCCGGGAGGTCGTGGCCTCCACCGAGTTCTACAGCGTGCCGGCCGGACTTCCGGTCACGGCCGAAAACGCACGCCTGGTGGGCACCGGCAACCCGGCGATCATCCGCCCCGGGGAGGCGGTGACCGTCAGCTGCAACGAGCCGTGGCTGAACCGGCAGGCCGACGTCCTGGTGGTCATGGCGTTTCATCCGGAGCTGGATCCGGTTGCACGGCCCTTCGATGTGCTGGCCGACCGGCACGTGGGCCAGATGAACTACGCGTGGGTCGGTACATACGCCGGAAGTCTGCCCGACGGGGATGTGCGGGTGGAGATCCGCCCCGCGCCCCAGGGGCTCTTCCGGCTGAAACTGTACCAGGAGGGTGCGCTGTACCCCAGGTGCGACCGCATCATGAAGCCTCATGGGCACCGGTTCCACTGGATGGAGGTGGAGGGGGACCTGCGGATGCTCTTCGACCTGGCCGTGGTGGACAATAACCGGCTGACGCTGGGTGTGGGCCCCAGGGGAGGCTCACCCCGGAGCGGGCTGCTCACCCGGGTGACGGCCTGAGGGGCCGGACCGGGCGGGGGCGGGCCCCTCAGGCCCGCCGGTTGAGCCAGGCCAGGAGGTCGGGCAGGTCCATGGCGTTGACCACGTCCTCCGGCCCGACCCAGCCCCGGCGGGCCTGTGCGACGCCGTAGGGCAGCAGTTCCAGCTCCCGCACGGAGTGGGCGTCGGTGTTGATGACCAGCTTCACCCCGAACTCCTTCGCCGTGCGGGCGTGCTCGGCGGAGAGGTCCAGCCGGGAGGGGCTGGCCGAGATCTCCAGGGCGGTGCCCGTGCGGGCGCAGGCCTCCAGGATGCGCGGCAAGTCCAGGGCCATGGGCTCCCGCCGGCCGATGACCCGGCCGAAGGGGTGGCCGATGATGTCCACGTGCGGGTTGGCGATGGCCCGCAGAAGCCGCTCGGTCTGCTCCGCCTCGGGCAGGTGGAGGTGGCTGTGGATGGAGGCCACCACCACGTCCAGTTCGGCCAGGATCTCGTCGGGGTAGTCCAGCGTGCCGTCCCGCAGGATGTCCACCTCGGCCCCGGCGAGCAGCCGGAAGTCCGGCCACTGATCCAGCCGGCGGATCGCGGCGACGTGCTCCCTCAGCCGTTCGGGGCTCAGGCCGTGGGCGACGTGCAGGGACTGGGAGTGGTCGCACACGGCCAGGTAGCGGTGGCCCAACGCCCGAGCCGCCTCGGCCATCTCCGCGAGGCCGGCCGTCCCGTCCGATGCCGCGGTGTGCACGTGCAGGTCCCCGCGCAGGTCGGTGCGGGCGATCAGGCGGGGCAGCCGGCCGGAGCGGGCCGCGGCCACCTCGCCCCGTCCCTCCCGCAGCTCGGGAGGGATGTAGGGCAGCCCCAGCGCCTGGTATACGGGGGCGTCGTCCGCGTCGGCGCTCCCCCCGTCCGGCGGTTGGGCGGCGGCCCGGGCCGCGTTCCGCGGCAGACTGCCGGCTGGGGCGAGGCGGGCCAGCTCCTCCAGGTGCGCCGCCGACCCGGTCCGCTCAAAGAGGGTGACGACGAACGCATCAGGGGGAACCAGCGCCGGATCCACCGGCAGGGGCAGGGGTGGGAGCCGGTCCAGATAGAGCTTGACGGCATCGGGGTCCCGGGTCGCGATAACCAGGTCGATGTCCGCCACCGTCTCGGCGCGGCGGCGGATGGAGCCCGCAACGGCGACCCGGACGACGGCGGGGTGGCTGCGCAGCTGTGTAGCCACCGCTTCCGCGATCGGGGCCGCGACGCCGATGGAGAGCCGGTCGGGCCGTCGGCGCACCCGGGTCACGGCCTGAAGCAAGGCCGCCTCCCTGCGGGGCCCGAGCCCCGGCAGGTCCCGCAGCCGGCCTTCCCGGGCGGCGAGCTCCAGTGCCTCCAGGCTGTCCACGCCCAACCGACGGTACAGCAGCATGGCGGTCCGTGCGCCGAGCCCGGGCACGCGGGTAAGGTCAAGCACGCCCGGGGGCACCGCCTGGCGCAGCTCCTCCAGGTAGCCGATGCGGCCCGTCTCCACCATTTCGGTGACCTTGGCGGCAATGGCCTTGCCGATGCCGGGGACGCGCGTGAGCCGCCCTTCCCGGACCAGCTGCGCCACCGGCTCCGGCAGCAGGCCCAGGGTCTCGGCGGCCTTGCGGTAGGCGCGCACCTTGAAGGGGTCGCCGCCGGTGAACTCCAGCAGGTCGGCGATCTCGTAGAGGGCCTCGGCCACGGTCAGGTTGTCCACGGCGTCACCTCCCCGCAGGGCGCGGGCGGTCGGTCCGCGCCCCTTTCCGCGTTCACCGCTCATTCTACCCGAACCTGGCCAGGGGTGACGATCGGGGCAAGGGCCAGGGCACGCTGCCGAACAGTCCCGGGGCCTGGCAGGGACGGGATTCCCCGCGCCCGGATGGCCGGCCTCGGATCGCCCCGAACTGGCATGCGGTGGCCGCGGCGACAGCAAAAAAAGCGTTCGGAGGGACTTGACTGCCTCCAGTTCCTTTTCTATCATAGGTCATGGTGTTAGCACTCGGGCGGAATGAGTGCTAACAGACTCAGCACTGAGGAGGGACCTTCGAGATGAACGTCAAGCCGTTGGGCGCTCGGGTCGTCATCAAGCCGCTTGAGAAGGAAGAGCGCACCAAGAGCGGCATTGTGCTGCCCGACACTGCGAAGGAGAAGCCCCAGCAGGGTAAGGTCATCGCCGTGGGCCCCGGCCGTACCCTGGAGTCCGGGACGAAGGTGGAGCTCGAGGTCAAGGAGGGCGACACCGTCATCTTCTCCAAGTACGCGGGCACCGAGGTCAAGATCGACGGCGAGGAGTACATCATCCTGGACGGCGAGCGGGACATTCTCGCCATCGTTCAGGGTTAGAGGGAGGTCTTCCATAGATGACTGCGAAGCAGATTATCTTTGATGAGGCCGCCCGGCGCAAGCTGCAGGCCGGTGTGGACGCTCTTGCCAATACCGTGAAGGTCACCCTCGGTCCCCGCGGCCGCAACGTCGTGCTGGACAAGAAGTTCGGCGCCCCGGCCGTCGCCAACGACGGCGTGACGATCGCCCGTGAGATCGAGCTGGAGGATCCGTTCGAGAACATGGGCGCCCAGCTGGTGAAGGAGGTCGCCACCAAGACCAACGACGTCGCGGGTGACGGCACCACCACCTCCACTGTGCTGGCCCAGGCCATCGTGAAGGAGGGCCTGAAGAACGTCACCGGCGGCGCGAACCCGATGATCCTGAAGCGGGGCATCGAGAAGGCCGTCCAGGTGGCGGTTGAGGAGCTGCGCAAGCAGGCTATCCCCGTCGAGACCAACAAGGCCATCGCCGAGGTCGCGGCCATCTCCGCCAACAACGACCGGGAGATCGGCGAGCTCGTGGCCAAGGCGATGGACACCGTGGGCAAGGACGGCGTGATCACCGTCGAGGAGTCCAAGACGCTCCACACCGAGCTGGAGACCGTCGAGGGCATGCAGTTCGACCGGGGCTACGTCTCCGCCTACATGGTCACCGACACCGAGAAGATGGAGGCCGTCCTGAACGAGCCCTACATCCTGATCACCGATAAGAAGATCTCCGCGGTCCAGGACCTGCTGCCGATCCTGGAGAAGGTCGTGCAGCGCGGCAAGCCGCTGCTGATCATCGCGGAGGACGTCGAGGGCGAGGCGCTGGCCACCCTGGTGGTCAACAAGCTGCGCGGCACCCTGCAGGTCGCGGCGGTCAAGGCCCCGGGCTTCGGCGACCGGCGCAAGGCCATGCTGGAGGACATCGCCATCCTGACCGGCGGCGAGGTCGTCTCCGAGGAGCTGGGCCGCAAGCTCGAGAACGCCACCATCGAGATGCTCGGCCAGGCCCGCCAGGTGCGCATCGAGAAGGAGAAGACCACCATCATCGATGGCGCCGGCTCCAGCGAGGCCATCAAGAACCGGGTCGCCGCCATCAAGCGGCAGATTGAGGAGACCACTTCGGACTTCGACCGCGAGAAGCTGCAGGAGCGGCTGGCCAAGCTGGCCGGCGGCGTGGCGGTCATCAAGGTCGGCGCCGCCACCGAGGTCGAGCTGAAGGAGAAGAAGCTGCGCATCGAGGACGCCCTGAACGCGACCCGTGCGGCCGTTGAGGAGGGCATCGTCGCCGGCGGCGGCGTGGCGCTGCTGCAGACCCAGAAGGCCATCGACGAGCTGATCAAGACGCTGGAGGGCGACGAGAAGGTCGGCGCCCAGATCGTCCGGCGTGCGGTCGAGGAGCCGCTGCGCTGCATCGTCGAGAACGGCGGCCTCGAGGGCTCCGTCGTCGTCGAGAAGGTGCGCACCCTGCCGGTTGGCCACGGCTTCGACGCCATGAAGGAGGAGTACGTGGACATGGTCGCCGCCGGCATCATCGACCCGGTCAAGGTGACCCGTTCCGCCCTCCAGAACGCCGCTTCCATCGCTGCGCTGATCCTGACCACCGAGGCCCTGGTCACCGAGAAGCCCGAGAAGAAGGAGAACAACCCCGCGCCCAACATGGATATGATGTAATCCGGGTGCGGACAAGTGGACCCCCTGGCGCAACGCCGGGGGGTCTTCTTATCGGGGCGGGTATGGTAAGATGGCCCAAACGGCAGGAGGTGGCGCGATTGGTGAGGGCTGTCCTGTTCGATCTGGACGAGACGCTGATCCTCGACGAGCCGGTGACCCGGGAGGCGTTGGCCGCCGCGGCGGCCCTGGCCGGTTCCCGGGCGGACCCCGAAAGGCTGGCGGCGCGGGCCTGGGCGGAGGCCCGGCGGCGGTGGGCGGAGGGGCCGTATGCAGCCTACTGCAGGCGCATCGGCCACAGCGCGGCCGAGGGGCTCTGGGCCCGGTACGACCGGGGCGACCATCCGGCCATCCAGGGGCTCCGGCAATGGGCTCCCGATTACCGCGTGGCCGTATGGCGGGAGGCCCTGGCGGAGCAGGGAGTGCGGGACGACGCCCTGGCGGAAGCGATGGCCGAGCGGTTCGCGGCGGCCCGGCGCCGGTACCTGCGTTACCCCGAGGTCGACCCCCTGCTGGCCGCCCTCCGGGAGCGGGGCTACCTGCTCGGCATCGTCACCAACGGCGTGCCCGACCTGCAGCGGGAGAAGCTGGCGGTCTCGGGTCTGGAAAGGGAGGTCGACGCCGTGGTCATCTCGGGGGAGGTCGACTGCGGCAAGCCCGATCCCGGCATCTTCCGCCACATCTGCCGGAGCCTGGGCGTCGCGCCCCACGAGGCGGTGATGGTCGGCGACAACCCCGGGCGCGACGTGGCCGGCGGGCGGGCCGCCGGCCTTCTGACCGTGTGGGTGCAGCGCGGCGGCCGGGAGCGGGACGAGCGCCACCCGGCCGACCTGGCGTGCACGGATCTGTCTGCGCTTCTGCCGTGGCTGGAGGCGCTGGGCTGACGCCTCTCAGGGTTCGGCCAGCCGGACACCGATGAGGGCCGCGATCCGTTCCGTCTCCTCCATCACCTCGCGGAGGGGCGCCGCCGGCGCGTCGATCATGTCCGCGACCCAGTCGCCCTTCAGCCGGGCCAGCGCTCCCTCAGCGATCGCCCGGGCCTTCCAGACCGTCTCATACTGCTCGGGCAGCCGGAAGAGGTAGAACTGCCGCAGCCGCCGCTCGGCCTGCGCCCCTTCCTCCAAGAGTGGCCCGATCTCGGCCGCCAGCCGGTCGCCCGGCGGCTCCAGGTCGCCCGCCGCTGCGCGCAGATCCGCGATCGCCTCGAGCCGCAGCCGGCGCACAAACCCGAAGAACGGGAGGCCGTCGCGGAAAGGAACCGCCCACGTCGCCCACCAGAGGATGGGCAGCGCGACGATGCACGGAATGGACCAGGGGACGGCGGGCAGGAGCAGGGCGTTGATCGGCGCGGCGGCCATGAGCAGCAGGTTCAGAACGCCCCAGCCCACGGCCCAGGCAAACGCCTGCGCATAGCGCCGCCGCAGCGCCCGGACGGCCAGATTGAGGGCGTTCAGCCGGCTCTCCGCGGCCTGTTCGGCCGCCTCCGTCATGACGCGCACCTCCGCGGGCAGCCGGAGCAGCCGGTCTTCCAGCTCCACCGTCTCCTGCTGGAGCTTCAGGGCGGACAGGGCGTCGGCCCCGGCGCCCAGGGCGAGCGCGGTCTGCGGGCCGGTGAGTCTCCCCAGGGCCTCCGCGGCGAGGGCCCGCGCCTCTGTGGGATCCTGGGTCAGGGTCGTCTGGGCGCGGATCAGCGCGTGCACCCCCAGGGCCCAGGCCGTGAGGGCTGCCGCATCGGCGCCTTCACAGCTGTGCAGCCGGAACAGCGCCGACTCGCACTCCTTCAGGGCATCGGCGTAATGCCGGCGGCAGGTGAGGTGGTCCAGCGCCGAGGCGGCTCGCCGGCAGTGGGCGCGTACCGCCAGGAGATGGCCGAGCGCCAGGGTGATGTCCTCCCGGTGTGCGGGTTCCTGGTTCAGGCGGGCCGACAGCTCTTCGACGTCGGCCGGCTCCTCCGTATCCGGGCGGCCGGTCCACGGCGCGGCGAAGAGCCCGTCGGCGGTCCAGTGTACCAACGGTTCGTGGGCGAAATCGGTGGGGCGCGGATGGACAATGTTCGTCATACGATCAGCCCCCTTTCGTCCCGAGCGTTTCCCTTTCACTTTCACCATACCATTGGAACGAGTGTCCGAAAATACCAGCCGAGAACCATTCGTGGATAATTCGAATAGTGCGTTCGTCCCGGTCCCCTCCTCACGCGTATCGGTTCGTCGGGCGGCGGGAACCTGGGAGAGAGGAGATGACGGGCCGGTGGCCGAAGGTCTAATGCGTGACCATTCCCAAGTGGGGAGGGATTCGGTGGACGGTCCATACCTGGAGCGGCCCGATACGCGTGCGGAGCAGTACCTGGTGGGCGCGCTGCTGGCGGCCGTCTGCCTGGCCGCCGGCTGGCTGGTCGTGCGCATCCGGTCCACCCCGGGCGCCGCCCACCCGCTGGAGTTCACCGGGCTGTTCCTGCTCCTGGCCCTGGCCGCTTACCTTGGGCATGCCGGCTACGAGCTGTCCACGGTGCGGTACGCGCTCCGGGACCAGCGGTTCCGCGTCGCTCAGGGGCGCCGGGCCGTGGAGCTGGACCTTCGGCAGCCGTTGCGGCTGCACCGCTGGCTCAACCGCTGGGACGGAAGCGGAGCGGCCGCCGCGGAACTGGGCGTCGCGGAGGTGGAATGGTACCCGCCCGTCGCACTGGTCCGCACGGCGTGCTGGGTCGTGGTGGGCCATGACCCGGCCGGCCTCTGCCGCGCGGTGGCCGTCCGGCCCTCGCCGCGCCTTCTGGCCCTCCTCCGGGAGATGGCGGTGCCGAAGTGGGGGGAGGAAGTTGGCGAGACTGCTGACCGCTGAACTGCTGCTGCTGGCGCTGACGGCCGCATTTGCCGCCGCGGGGGTTCCCTGGCTTGCCGGGCAGCCTCCGGCGTGGCCATTGCTCAGCGTCGCCTTTCTGATGGCCCTGGCGTTCTCTGCCCTCTATGCCCTGGCGAACCTGGCCGCGCGCCGGCTGCGGCAGCCAGCCCTGCTCGCCGCGGGCCTGGTTGCCCTGGCTTCGGTGGCGGTCGACGCCCTCCGCCGGGGTCCGTTCGCCTGGGGTGAAGGGCTTGCCCTGGCGGCGGGGCTGGTCCTGTCAGCCCTGGGCGGCGCCCTGGGGCGCGGCGCGGGCGCCGGGCTCTGGGCGTACGCCGCGCCGCTGGCGGCGGTGCGCTACGCGCTGGTGCCCCTGGCGGGCTCCGGCGAACCGGTCCGGGCGCTGGCCGTGCAGAGCGCGGCGTTCTACCTGTTCCTCCGGGGGCTGGTGCGCCTCGCCTTCCCCACCTCGGCTGAGGGGAACCCGTCGGCCGGCCCGCTGGTCCACAGGCCCGTGCCGGACCGGGTCGTCGGGCTGGTGGAGGCCACCGCCCGGCGGCGCGCGCTGCCCTATGCCACCCGGGAGGACGGCAGCCGGGACGAAGAGGCCGTTGCCGTGCGCTGCCCCCGTGCGAAGGCGGCGGAGCTGGCCGAGCGGTTGCGGGCGGTCCTGGAGGGCCATCCCGTCACGGTGACGCAGGGCGTACAGGCGGGCGACGAGGTTGAACTGGTCATCCGCGTGGTTCCTCCGCCCCGGGATGGTTGAAGGCACGGGCCGCGCCGGCCGATTTCCGGAAAAATGAGTCCCGAGCCCTGCTGGACAGGGCTCGGGATTGGATTATGATGAAGAGGTCCGGGCCCGTGAGCGGGCTCCGGGGATTGCATCTTTATACACTTAGAGTTATGATTATGCAACAAGAACAGGGGCGGAGGCCGGAACGATGACGATACGCGTGGGAATCGCCGGAGCCACCGGCTATACCGGCGTGGAACTGGTCCGGCTGCTGGCGCAGCACCCGGAGGCGGAGGTGGTGGTGGCCGGCACCGAGAGCTACCAGGGACAGCACCTCGCCGCGGTCTACCCCCACCTGCGGGAGCGGGTGGACCTGGTCGGACGGGAAGCCTCGCCCGAGGCCCTGGCGGGGTGCGACGTGGTGTTCACCTCCCTGCCCCACGGCCTGACCATGGCCCTGGCGCCGGCGGTGCTCGCGGCCGGCGGGCGGCTGATCGACCTGGGGGCCGACTTCCGGCTGCGGGACGTGACCGCATACGAGCAGTGGTACCGAAAGACCCACACCGCCCCGGACCTCATGGAAGAGGCGGTGTACGGCCTGCCGGAGCTTTACCGGGAGCGGATCCGGGGGGCGCGGCTGGTCGGGAACCCCGGCTGTTACCCCACGGCCTGTGCGCTCGCAGCCGCGCCGCTGCTTCAGGCCGGCGTGGTGGAGACGGAGGGGATCATCTTTGACGCCAAGTCCGGCGTGTCCGGCGCCGGGCGCGGGGTCAACCTCGGCGTCCACTTCTCAGAAGTCAACGAGAACTTCAAGGCCTACAACATCGCCGGGACCCACCGGCACACGCCCGAGATCGAGCAGACCCTCTCGGACCTGGCCGGCCGGCCCGTGGTGGTGAGCTTCACGCCGCACCTGGTGCCCATGACCCGGGGGATCCTCGCCACCGGGTACTTCACACTGAAGGCGGAGCGTACCACCGAGCAGCTGGTGGACCTGTTCCGGGAGTTCTACGCCGGGGAGCCCTTCGTCCGGGTGCGCCCGGCGGGCGAACTGCCCACCACCAAACAGGTCTGGGGTTCCAACTACTGCGACATCGGCCTGCAGGTGGACCCGCGCACCCGCCGGGTGCTGGTCATCAGCGTCATCGACAACCTGGTCAAGGGCGCGGCGGGCCAGGCGATCCAGAACATGAACCTGCTCTTCGGCCTTCCCGAGACCACGGGACTGCTGAACGCCGGACCGGTCTACCCTTGAACCGGCCGGTCCCATCCATCTGCCCAGGAGGGATCACATGCTGTTTCGGAAGGCCGTGATGGCCGACATCCCGGCGGCCCACGAGATCATCAACGGTTACGCGGCCCAGGGGCTCATGCTCCGGCGGCCCTTGATGATGCTGTACGAATCGGTGCGCGACTTCACGGTGGCCGTGGACGACGACGGCCAGGTGCTGGGCGTGGCGGCCCTGCACATCATGTGGCGGGACCTGGCGGAGATCCGCTCCCTCGCGGTGCGCCCCGGCCTCACCAGGCGGGGCGTCGGGCGGGGCCTCGTGGAGCAGCTTCTGGAGGAGGCCCGGGCCCTGGGGCTGAAACGGATCTTCGCGCTGACCTACCAGCCGGGGTTCTTCGCCAAGTGCGGCTTCGAGGTCGTCCCGAAGGAAAGCCTGCCGCAGAAGGTCTGGAAGGAATGCGTGTACTGCGACAAGTTCCACAACTGCGATGAGATCGCGATGATGCGGCTGCTGGTGCCGCCGGAGGAGTTGGACGACGAGCCCTGGGAGATCCCCCTGGTGGCCCGTCCGAACTGGGTAAAGGGGTAGATGAGCACATGGAGTGGCTGGCAGGCGGCGTGACGGCGCCGGCGGGTTTCGTGGCCGCGGGCGCGTGCGCGGACATCAAGGGGAACGGCGCGGGGAAGAAGGACGTGGCCCTGCTCGCCTCCCGGGTTCCCTGCGCGGCCGCGGGGGTGTACACCACCAACCTGGTGAAGGCGGCGCCGGTGGTGCTCACCCGGGGGCGGACCGAGACCGGTGAGCTGCAGGCCGTGGTGGCCAACTCCGGCAACGCCAACGCCTGCACCGGCGAGCAGGGGATGCGGGACGCGGCCGAGATGGCCCGGCTGGCCGCGGAGGCCCTGGGCATCCGGCCCGAGCTGATGGGTGTGGCTTCGACGGGCGTGATCGGCGTACCGCTGCCGATGGACCGGGTGTCGGCGGGCATCAGGGCCGCGGCCGCGGCGCTCTCCCCGGAGGGCGGCGCCGACGCGGCGGAGGCCATCATGACCACCGACACCTTCCCGAAGCAGGCGGCGGCGCGGCTGGAGATCGGCGGGGCGACGGTCACCATCGGGGCGATGGCCAAGGGCTCCGGCATGATCCACCCCAACATGGCGACGATGCTGGGGTTCGTCACCACCGACGCCGCCGTGGACGCGGCCGCCCTGCGGGAGGCCCTCCGGGAGGCCACGGACCGTTCCTTCAACATGATCACGGTGGACGGCGACACCTCGACCAACGACATGGTCCTCGTCCTGGCCAACGGCCTCGCGGGCAACCCCAGGATCATGCCGGGCTCCGCCCACTACCGGGCGTTCGCCGACGCGCTGGCGGCGGTGCTCATCCACCTGGCGAAGGAGATCGCCCGGGACGGCGAGGGCGCGACCAAGCTGATCGAGGTGCGGGTGAAGGGGGCCGCGACCCTCTCCGACGCCCGCAAGGCGGCCCGGGCGGTCTGCGGGTCGAACCTGGTGAAGGCCGCGGTCTTCGGCGAGGACGCCAACTGGGGCCGCGTGCTGGCGGCCCTGGGCTATTCGGGGGCGCAGTTCGACCCCGGCCGGGTGGACCTGTGGCTGGGCGACCTGCAGATGATGCGCGCCGGCGAGCCGGTGGCCTTTGACGAGGCGGCCGCGGCCCGGGTACTGCGGGAGAAGGAGGTCGTCTTCACCGCCGACCTGCACGCCGGCGAATGCGAGGCCACCGCCTGGGGCTGCGACCTGACGTATGACTACGTGAAGATCAACGGCAGTTACCGGACCTAGCAGGCTGTGTCCGAGAACGACGGCGGGCGCAGGACACGGAGCGCCCGCGTCTCCGCTTTTTTCTGGTCGTGCCGGCTCGACTACCGGACGTCGTACTTGCGCAGGAGGTCGTCCAGGGCCTCCCTGAGCAGGACCGACTCCTTCTTCTTCAGCTGCTCGGCCAGCTTCTTCAGGCGGGCCACCTGGGAGGTGGTGTAGTAGCAGGAGCGCAGGACCATCTCCTCCCGGGACGGCAGCGCGACGCTGTTCCGCCCGGCCTCCTTGGCCTGGTACAGGGCCTGGCCCGCCTGTTGCGTGAGACCGCCCAGATCCTTCGCATCCCGGGGGAAGTTGGCCACGCCGATGCTGATCGTCGGGTTCAGCTCCGGGTAGGCCTGCGCTGCGCTGGCGGCGAAGTCGGCGCGCAGGGTCTCCATCTGCAGGAAGGCCTTCTCCAGGCCGGTGCCCGGCATGAGGATGGCGAACTCGTCGCCGCCGATGCGGCCCACCGTCCAGCCCAGGCTGTCGGCCCGCTCCCGCAGCATCCCGCCCAGCAGGGCGATGAGCTTGTCGCCGGTCTCCCGCCCGGCCTGCGCGTTGATTTCCTCGAACCCGTCCAGATCCAGCGACGCCAGGGACACGGTCTCCTCTTCAGTCAGTGCCTTCCGGATGGCCTCCCAGAACGGCTGACGGGTCAGAATTCCGGACAGTGCGTCCACCATCTCGCATACCCCCACATATAGAGAGTGATATATATACATTGACCTATACGCCCGGCGTTGTCAAACCCTGGATGGGACGGCCGGAAACAACAAGAACCCCGGGGGCCATCTCAGCCCCCGGGGTTGCTGTGCAGTTCAGTCACGCCACCGCCTACCCTCCGCCGCGCATGGCCCGCAGGCGAAGGCCGCTGACCACCCGGGCCACCGACTGGGGATCGCCGGAGAAGGTCACCACCACCCGCGGCCACACCGCCCCGAAGGCCCGGTGCTCGCCGGCCTCCAGCGTGGCTGTCCAGTCCGGGCCGGCCACCGTGCCGTCCGGCCGGACCGTTCCGCCCAGGCTCTCCAGGTACCCCCGGATCTGATCCGGGGTGGAGCCCCGCAGGTCCAGGTTCATCGCCCTACCCCCCTGCCGACGGCGGGAAGATGGCCACGCTGTCCTGCTCGGAGACGGGCGTCTGCAGCCCCTGCAGGTCGCGGATCAACCGGCCGTTCAGCATGATGTTGACGTGGGGGAGGAGCGCATCCCCCTCCGGCGTGACCACGTGAGGCCTGAGGGCGGGGTGCAGGGCGAAGAGCCGGTCCAGCAGGTCGGCCACCGTCCGGCCCCCGCCCAGGTCCACTTCCACCCGGCTGCCGCCGCCGTGGAGCCGGAGGTTGCCGAACAGCTTCACAACCACCTAGATGATCTCCAGTTCCTTCAGCTTCTCTTCCGGCACCACGCCATCCTTCCAGCCCCGCAGCCGGTAGTACTCCTCCAGCATCACGGGCAGCTGGGACAGCATGCCGGCCGAGTTGTGGGTGGCGGGCTCGGTGAAGAACCGCTTGGGCAGCGTGTCGTCCTTGCCGGTGAAACCGTTCAGGTTGTTGTAGTGGCGCTCGAGGTTGTAGACCCGCTCGCCGATGCGCATGGCCTCCTCGGGCGTGATGTCGTCGAAGCCCGTCAGGGCCCGCACCTGGGCCGAGAACTCCTCGGCGCCCTGCGCGAAGCTGGCGAACTTGCACACGTCCATGGAATCCAGGAAGCCGAACAGGTCCTGGAAGGTCTTCAGCAGCTCGGCCTTGCCCTCGGTGACCGTGCGGTCGGTGGGGAACGGGATGCCCGCGATCTCCGAGGCGATGGTGTAACCCCGCAGGTGGCAGGCGCCCCGGTTGGAGGTCGCGTAGCCCAGGCCGATGCCCTGCACGCCGCGCGGGTCGTAGGCCGGAATGGCCTGGCCCTTGACGGACAGCGCGATGTCGGGGTCGCCCAGCAGGCAGGCGGCGCCGTACGCGCCGTTGGCCAGGATGTCGCCGAAGCCCTCGCGGTAGGCGGTCTTGCGGATCAGCTCCGACATCTTCTCCGCGTCGCCCCAGTTGATGACTTCCGGCGTCAGCCCCTTCTCGGAAGCCTCCATGGCCATGGCGAGGGTCACGCCCATCTCGATGGTGTCGAGGCCGTAGTCGTTGCACTGATCGAGCATGTAGACGAGCGGCTCGCGATCGCCCAGCCCGCACAGCGCGCCCAGGGCCCAGGCGGTCTCGTACTCCATGGACTCGGTCTTCGCCTTCCAGCGGCCCTCCTTGACCTCGACCTCCTTCTTGCAGTGCACCGGGCAGGCGTGGCAGACCGGCTCGGAGGCGAGGTTGAACTCCCGGAAGGCCTCGCCGCTGATGGCCTCCCCGTGCTCGAAGTGGCTCTCCTTCGCGTTGCGAGTGGGCAGGGAGCCGGCCTCGTTGAGGATGTTCATCAACACGTTGGTGCCGTACAGCGACAGACCGCCCTTGTTGGGCGCCGTGAGCGCGGCGGCCATGATCGCCTTCTGGCCCATGCGCACGGCCTCCTGGAAGGCCTCCTTCCGCTCGGGCAGCGGCTGGGGCTGGCCGGAGCGGTCGCCGATGATCACGATGGCCTTCAGGTTCTTGGAGCCGCCGACGGCACCGGTGCCGCCCCGGCCGGAGGCCCGGTCATGCTCGTTCAGCCAGCCGGCGAAGCGCACCAGCCGCTCGCCCGCGGGGCCGATGGCCATGACGGAGGTGTTCTCCCTGCCGTACTTCTCCTGCAGGGCCCGCACCGTGGCCCGGACGCCCAGGCCCCAGAGGTGGGAGGCGTCCTCGATCCGGACCGTGCCGTTTTCCACCACCAGGTAGACCGGCCGCCACGCCCGGCCCTTGATCAGCAGCCCGTCGAAGCCCGCCCAGCGCAGCCGGGCCGCGGTGAAGCCGCCCATGTGCGAGTCGGTGATGGTGCCCGTCAGCGGGGACTTGGTCACGATGGCCAGGCGGCCCGACATGGGAACCGCGGAACCGGTGCAGGGCCCGATCATCACAGCCATCAGGTTGTCCGGCGAGAGCGGGTCGACCTTGGGCCCGTTATCGAACACGAACTTCACGCCCAGCCCGCGCGCGCCGATGTACTTGCGGAGCAGCTCCTTCGGGACCTGGTCGTACTCGACCGTGAGGCTGGTCAGGTTGATGCGTGCGATGCGGTTCGCGTAGCCACCTAATGTCATCGGCAGTCCCTCCACCCCATGGAATTTCGAGATGCCGGCAATAACTTCTTGCAAATTTCGTGCCAACGGAAAGACCGGGTCCGGGGCGGTCGAATACAGCAAACAGGTGTCCCGCGCGGGACACCTGTCCGGGACACCTGTCTCATTCCACTTGTCGCTTCAGCCGGATGCCGTACAGCTCCAGCTTCCGGTAGAGGGTCGAGCGGCTCATCCCGAGCCTGCGGGCAGCGGCCGAGGCATTGCCGCCGCAGGCGTCCAGCGCCGCCCGGATGGCCGCCTCCTCACCCGCGGGGCCGGGCTCGGCCTGTGAAAGCGGCAGCGGCGGGAGCGGCAGCAGCGCCGCCGGGTCCTCGTCAAGGGTGACGGCCAGCTGCACCAGGTTGAGCAACTCCCGCACGTTCCCCGGCCAGTCGTACCTGAGCAGCCGCCTCCAGGAGCTGAGGGGCAGGCGGGGTACCCCCCGGTTCAGGCGATGGTACCCGTGGACGATCAGGGGGATGATGTCCCGGGGCCGCTCCCGCAGCGGCGGCAGATGGACCGGAATCACGCTCAGCCGGTAGAACAGGTCCTGCCGGAACCTGCCCTGCCGGACCATCTCGCGGAGATCGCGGTTGGTGGCGGCCACGATCCGCACGTCCACCGGGATCGGCCGGTGGCCGCCCACGCGCACCACCTCTCCCTCCTGCAGCGTGCGGAGCAGGGCCACCTGGGCCTCGTAGGGCAGTTCGCTCACCTCGTCCAGGAACAGTGTGCCGCCGTCGGCCGACTGGATCAGCCCGGTGTGCCCTCTGGGATTGCCGCCCGTGAACATGCCCGGCTCGTAGCCAAAGAGCTCGCTGGCCAGCAGATCCGGCAGCAGCGTGCCGGCGTTGATGGCGATGAACGGTCCTCTTGCCCGGTCGCTGGCCGCGTGGAGAGCGCGGGCGACCAGCTCCTTGCCTGTGCCGGTCTCGCCGGTAATGAGCACCGTCGCCGAAGTCCGGGCAGCCCGACGCGCGCGCTCGAGAGCGCTGAGCCAGGCGGGGTCACGCCCCACGAGCTGCGCAAACGGATCCTGACCCTGGTGGGACGACGGCTTGGCTTGCGGGATCGTCGAGCGCATCCGCCCACCCCCTTCCAAGCGGTGCACTCACGGACCCATCCGATGGGGCACCCGGGCAGGCGAAGCGATCCCGGAGCCCACCGTACCGGGAGCGAACTGCCGTATGGTGGTATCAGTTTATTGTCACAGAAGTATTTCGCCGCGCCGCCACAGTCCCCCTTGGTCTACGGCCCGAAAATGGTCCGACCTGTTTCAGTGTATACTTTCTACCTATAAGCGACCATGGGCGGGAAGGAAGAGATACCCCTTGGCCGAAATAATACAGAATCGGCGAAGCGGGGGGGAGAGAGCGTGAGGAAGCGTCAGAAAGCGTACGCCCTCATCGTGGAAAACGGCCGCCTGCTGCTGGTCCGGTATTACTACCCTGAGGAGAACGCCTGGTACTGGAACTTTCCCGGCGGCACGCTGGAGCCGGGTGAGACGCTGGAAGAGGCGCTGAAGCGGGAACTCATGGAGGAGTGCTCCGTGGAGGTCGAGGTGGGGCCCATGGTCCTGAAGGAGGCTCCTCCCGGCCGGGATTACGTGCGCTACTTCTTCCGGTGCTGGATTACGAAGGGACGCCCGCAGGTGGGAACCGATCCTGCGACCAACGACTCCATCGGCGCCTTGGAGTGGGTGGACCTGACGGATCCCGGCCGCTGCGGCGGCTGGGGCCGCCGGAACCTGCCCCAGGTGGCCCGTGTGCTTGGGTTCCAGCCGCGCCGCCGGCGCCGGCTCCCGCCGCCCATCCCGCGGCGGGCGGTGCAGCAGTAGAGGCGGCACGGGAGGGGTTGCCGATGCAGGTCGTCCGTGCCGGATCATGGCAGAGGTGGACCGTGGCCGGAGCGGCCCTGCTGCTGGTCCTGGTGTACGCTTTGCAGTGGTTGGCGGGCGGGGGAGAGATCGAGCTCCATCAGGTCATGAACTACTTCCAGGTCGTGTCGTCCATGGTGATCGTCACCTGGGTGGGGGACAGGCGCAACCGGCCCACCATGCTGACCGGCTCGGTTCTCCGCGTGGCCCGTGCGTTTGGCTGGGAAGCGATTCCCCTGGCCGCCGCCGAGGTGAAGCCGCTCCGGACCGGATGGCAGGTCCGCTGGAACGACGGCCGGGAGGTGCGGCGGCTGTCGCTGGTCACCCCGCCGGAGTTTCGGGAGGCCGTTCTGCGGGCGGCCGAGCAAGCCAGGGCCGCTCCGCCCGGGGAAGCCCCCCGCACCGTGCGGGAGGCGCTGCTGGCCGTGCCGCTCGCGGAGCGGTCGGCGGTCCGGGGCCGTGGGGCGGCTTACCTCGCCCTGCTCACTGTCCTGCCGCTGCTCAGCCTGTGGCTCAACCACCCGTGGCCCCTGTTCGGACTGCCGGTGCTCGTCTGGTTCCAGGACCGCATTTTCGCCGGCACGACCGTCGTGCTGAGCGACCGGATCCTCTGGCTGCTCGGCGCCCAGGGGCCGGTCGATCAGATTCCGCTGGAACGGGTTCGGTCCGTGGAGGGCGTGAAACGCAACCGGGTCCTGCTCCGGCTGGATGACCCCAGGCATCCGGCGCTGAAGCTGTTCCGGTACCACGAGGGGGTGGACGTCCTGGCACAGATTGAGAAGGCGATGGCCGGCCAGCCGTTGTTCACGCCCGCGGGCGAGGGCGTTTCCCAGGCGGCTGCGGCCCGGGCCGGGGACGATCCGACGGCGGGCGAGGCGGTGAGCCCCGCCGGGGGCGGGGACCATTCACATCTGCGAGCGCTGCCAGCACCGGGCCCGGTACGAGGCGCAGGAGGCCGGCCACGGCCTGCAGGGAAGGGAGCCGCTGCCCATGTGAGGGCGGCCGGCTCCCCTTGAATATGCATGCACACTGAAGTATAATTATGCAATCACACCCCAGGAGGCGGGTTCCGTGGATCAGCAGGCGCTGGACAAGGCGGCGGTGCTGGCGGAGGCGCTGCCGTACATCCGCGAGTTCTCGGGCAAGACGGTGGTCATCAAGTACGGCGGGGCGGCGATGGCCGCCGCCGATCTGAAGGCCGCGGTCATGCAGGACATCGCCCTGATGAAGTACGTGGGCATGCACCCGATCGTGGTGCACGGCGGCGGGCCGGAGGTGTCGGAGTTGGCCCGGCGGATGGGCATCGAGCCCCAGTTCGTGGACGGGCTGCGGGTGACCGACGCGGCCACCATGGAGATCGCTCAGATGGTGCTGGTGGGCAAGACGAACCGGGAGATCGTCACCCACCTGTGCGCCCAGGGCGTGAAGGCGGTGGGCCTCTCGGGGCAGGACGCCGGCCTCATCCGGGCCGCAAGGCACCTGCACCGCTCCCGGGAGACCGGGGAGATGGTGGACCTGGGCTTTGTGGGAGACGTGGCCGCGGTGGACACCGAGGTGCTGACGACGCTCACCACCGCCGGCTACGTGCCGGTGATCGCCCCCATCGGGGTGGGGCCCGGCGGGCAACCCTATAACATCAACGCAGACACGGTGGCCGGCGCCATCGCCGCGGCCATGAAGGCGGAGAAGCTGGTGCTGCTCACCGACGTGGAGGGGGTCCGGGCCGACAAGGATGACCCCTCCAGCCTGCTGAGCCGGGTGACGGCGCAGGAGGTCAAGTCCTGGATCGCCCGGGGCAGACTGCAGGGCGGGATGATCCCGAAACTCCAGTGCTGCCTGACGGCCCTGGAGGGCGGCGTCAACCGGGTCCACATCATCGACGGCCGGGTGCCCCACAGCCTGCTGTTGGAGATCTTCACGGACGAGGGCGTCGGCACCATGGTGGTCAAGTAGCGGAGGGGATGGCGATGGCGGACGTGAGCGGATCGAGGAGCGCAGCCCTGATGGCCCGGGCGGACGCGCACACGATGAAGACCTACGGGCGTTACCCGATCGCCCTGGTCCGGGGGGAGGGGGTGCGCTGCTGGGATGCGGACGGCAAGGAGTACCTGGACTTCCTCGGCGGCATTGCCGTCAACGTGCTCGGCCATGCCCACCCGGCCCTGGTTTCGGCGATCGCCGACCAGGCGGCCCGGCTGATCCACTGCTCCAACCTGTACTACAGCGAGCCCATGGCCGAGCTGGCCGAGCTGCTCACCCAGCACGGCGGGCTGGACCGGGTCTTCTTCTGCAACTCGGGCGCCGAGGCCAATGAGGGCGCGATCAAGCTGGCCCGGAAGTACCAGTGGCGGAAGGGGCTCAAAGCGAAGAACCGGATCGTGTCGCTGACCCACTCCTTCCACGGCCGCACCCTGGCCACGGTGACGGCCACGGCCAAGCCGGCGATCCAGGAGGGCTTCGGGCCGCTGCCGGAGGGATTCGACTACGTGGAGGCCGGCGATGTGGCGGCGCTCAGGGCCGCGGTCACGGACCGGACCGCCGCGGTGATCGTGGAGCCGGTGCAGGGCGAGGGCGGCGTGCGGCCGCTGGCCCGGGAGTTCCTGGAGGCGGCCCGGGCGATTTGCGACGAGCGGGGCGCCCTGCTGATCTTCGACGAGATCCAGTGCGGCATGGGCCGCGTGGGCCACCTCTTCGCCTACCAGGCCTTCGGGGTGAAGCCGGACATCCTCACCCTGGCGAAGGGGCTGGGCGGGGGCGTGCCCATCGGGGCCGTGTGCGCGACGGAGGAGGCGGCCCGGGGATTCGCGCCCGGCGACCACGGCACCACCTTCGGCGGCAGCCCGCTGGCGTGCGCCGCGGCCCTGGCGACGGTCAAGACGCTGCTCAGCGAGGACCTGCCCGCCCGGGCCGCAGCCATGGGCGAGTACCTGCTGGCGGGGCTGCGGCGGCTGCAGGCGAAGCATCCGGGCCTGGTGAAGGAGGTCCGGGGCATGGGGCTGATGCTGGGGATCGAGCTCACCCGCCCGGCCAGGCCGGTGCTGGAGAAGTGCCACGAGCTCGGGCTGCTGGTCAACGTGACCGCCGACACCGTGGTGCGGCTGCTGCCGCCCTACATCATCACCGCGGCGGACTGCGACCGGGCGCTGGAGATTCTCGATCAGGCGCTGGCGGCGGTGGGATCTGCAGGATAGTGCCCGCCCTGCTGGGCAGACCGGCGAAGGCCCTGGGGGCGCACGCTGGGCGTTACATCGCACAGAGGGATCTGCGGTCATGCACGCAGATCCCTCTGTGCGTGCCGGCAGAAATGCGGGCCTGTGTCGTTCCCCTGCAGGAGTCACCGCCGCTTCAGAGAAGACAAAAGGCGTGCGAAATAGCGGAATACGCAGCAACAAGGAGGCGCAAAGGTGCAGGTTCAGCCACGGATACGCCCGAAGAAAAGCAGGGCGAAACGGGCCGTATTGATCGCGGTGGTCGCGCTGGTTCTGCTGGCCCTTGCGGGACTCTCAATCCTGCCCCCGCTCATCACCAGCCCGATAGCCCGATGATCGACCTGCACGTCGACTTCCAGCGGATGTATGCAGCAGATGACTTCGGACTCACCGCCGAGCGAGTCGACCTCACCACGCAGGACGGCCTCCGCCTGGTCGCCTACGAGGTGCGTCGGCCGAACCCCAAGGCCGTGATCATCTTCCTCTCCGGCATCCAGAATCCTTCGGTGACCGCCTTCTTCGGCCACGCCCGGTGGCTGGCCGGGCACGGCTACGCCTCCCTGCTGCTCGAGATGCGGGCGCACGGAGAGAGCGAGGGCGACCTGATCTGCCTCGGTTACCGGGAGCACCTCGACGTCCGGGCGGCCGTGGACTACCTGCGCGCCAGCAGCGCCTATGACGGCGTGCCCATTGTCGTCTACGGCCTCTCCATGGGCGGCGCCACCGCCATCAACGCCGCGGGCCAGATCCCCGAGATCGCCGGGGTCATCAGCATGTCGGCCTTCTCCTCCTGGCCGGACGTGTTCGCCGACAACATGGCCCTACAGGGGGCCCCCGCCTGGCTGGCCGCGGCGGAGAAGCCCTTCGTCGCCGCCTACATGGCGCTCCGGTTCGGCCCGACGAACGCGGGCATCACGCCTGCCCGGCAGATCGCCAGGCTGGGCGACCGCCCGGCCCTCCTCATCCACTCCCGCGGCGACTCACAGGTGCCCTTCGCCAGCTTCGAGCGGCTGGTCGCCCGCGCCCCCGGGCATGTGGAGACCTGGGTTGTCGAGGGCGACCGTCACCTCATCATCGACATCGACGACTACGAACATCCTGAGCGCGCTCACGACTACGCGGCGACCATACTGGGCTTCCTGGAGCGGCACTGGGGTGGTGAATAGCGGCGGCGCAGGCCAGGGCGGGGCGCACACTGGGCCGGCTGCCGCCATCGGGCGTATAAGGGGGGACCTGCGGGTATGTCCCGCAGGTCCCCTTCCGATTCTGTCTGAGGCTTGTACACAAGGGACGACGGATCGCCTACGCCTCTGCTTTGGTCTTCCCTTCGGCCTCGGCTTCCGCCTCCGGCTCCATGGCAGCGGCGACGGGCGCCGTCTCTGTCTGGGGAACCGGTTCCGCTTCCCTGACCTCGGCCTCGATCTCCCGGACCTTGGACTCCAGGCCAGGCAGCTGCTTCATCATCTCCTGGATCGAGATCCCGGTCAGCCCTTCCAGGACCGTGGGGGCGGTGGCGACCAGCTTGGCGACGTCGGCCATGAACTTGTTGACGCCCACCTCGGCCCCCTGGCCCTGGGAGAGGATCGTGACCTTGTCGATGCGGGACAGCGGCTCCGCGGCCGCCCGCATGAGCTCGGGCAGGACCGGCATGAGCTTGTCGAGGATGGCGGCCTGGCCGTACTCCTTGTACGCCTCGGCCTTGATGCGCATGGCCTCGGCCTCCGCCCGGCCCTTGGCGAGGATGACCTCCGCCTCCGCCAGACCCTTCTGCCGGACCACGTCGGCCTCGGCCTCGCCGGAGAGCCGGATCGCCCGCGCCTGGCCCTCGGCCTCGATCTCCAGCTTGCGGGCCTGGGCCGCCGCCAGCGCCTCCTGCTTCTGCCGCTCGATCTCCGCGGCCTTCAGCACGGTCGCGATCAGTTCCTTCTCGCGCCGCAGGATCTCGGCCTCCTGGACCTTGACCTGCTCCTGGCGCTCCACCTGCTGCACGCGGACCTGCTCGGCGACGACCTTCTGCTGGATGATATTGGCCTCGATGTCGTAGGCCTTGTCTGCCTGGGCCTGGGCCCGCTTGACCTCGGCCTCGAACGCGGCCTTCTTCAGGTTCAGGTCACGCTGCGCCTCGGCCTGCTTGGCCAGCGACTCGGACTGGGCGAGCACCGTCTCCTGCTCGGCCCTCGCCTTGGCGATGGCCGCCTCGCGCATCGCCTCCGCCCGCTTGATCTCGGTGTCGCGCAGCGCCTCGGCCGCCGCGATCTCGGCCGCCCGCTTGATGCGCTCGGTGTCGGGCCGGCCCATGTTGTTGATGTAGTCGTTCTTGTCCTTGATCTCCTTGATCGTGAAGGAGATGACCTCCAGCCCCATCTTGCTCATGTCGTCGGCGACGTTGGCCCGCATGCGGTCGGCCACCATCTCCGGCTCCTTCACGATCTGCTCCACGGTGAGCTGGCCGATGATGCCCCGCAGGTGGCCCTCCATGACCAGCTTCAGGATCTCGTTCTGCTCCTTGGTGGTCTTGGAGAGGAACTGCTCGGCCGCGGTCAGGATCGACTCGGTGTCCGACTTGACCTTGATCTGGGCCACCGCCTCCACGGTCACCGCGACGCCCTGCACCGTGTAGAAGTCCTGCTGCGGGACGACGTCAAAGGACATGAGCTCCAGCGAGAGCTCCTGCGCCGACTGGATCAGCGGCCAGACCACCAGGCCGCCGCCCTTGGTGACGCGCGGGCCCCCGAAGCCGTAGACGATGAGTGCGCGGTTGGGTGGCACCTTGCGGTACATGGAGGCCAGAAGGCCCAACAGGAGCAGGATGCCCAGAATCGTGAGGCCGGCGATGATCAGCGGTCCCATTCCCGTCTCAAACCTCCTTAAGGTTTTCTTCCTTCATGAACTCACGCCACGGCTGGACGTAGGCGATGCCCCGCTCGTAGCGAAGGATGACGACCTCCTCGCCCTTCGGGATCGGGTGCCCGTCCACGGAGCGGGCCGCCGACACCGTGCGGGTCTGGTTCAGCGTGTAGACCACCTCGCCGGTGCCCCCTTCCCGGATCGGAACGGTGAGCCGGCCGACGATGCCCGTGTACCGGGTGGGCGGAAGCGGCCGCTCGCCCCGGAGCAGGAAGCGCTGGAACCGGTAGACGAGCCAGCCGGTGGCGAAGCCGCCTGCCGCTGCCCCGGCCAGGGCCACCGGGGCACCGTAGTGGGACGTCAGGTAGCCGGCGCCGCCGAAGCCCATCAGCGCGGCCACCAGCGTCTGAAAGTTAACGGGCGAGAGGGCCGCCGCCTTCCCGGTCGCCTTGCCCACCGAGCCGTCGTGGGCCATGGGCACGTCCGTGGCGAGATCAACGCTCAGGTCCCCGCCTGCGTCGAGGCTGAGGTCTCCCCCGGGGCCCAGGTGGCCGCCGTGGGACAGGTCGCCGGCGTCGCCGCCCAGGTTGAGGAACCCGAGGATGACCGAGACCAGCGTCAGGCCGAAGCCGACATAAAAAGAATAAAGGAATAACGAGGTCATGGGGGCACACCTCCTCCAGGGCCCGGATGCGGGTTCCGCCTATAAGACACCGTGCGGGTCGCCTTTGGTTCTGAATCCCGGGACTTTCGTGGCATTATTTCTTCAGGCGGCGCTGCATCTCCTCAAGCTGCAGGATGTGGTGGACCGCGTGGCCCCCCTGCTGCCGGAGCAGATCACGCACGCTGGCCGTGTAGCCGCTGGGCCAGGTGACCGTCCGCTCCAGCGCGTCCGGCAGGTGAGACAGCGCCTCCAGGATCCAGGCGCGCGCGGCGGCGAACAGGGCGATGGCCGGCTCCACCGCCCGCCGGTCGCAGGCCAGGCCGCGCATCCATTCGTCGTTCTCCCAGACGGTGGTCGCGATGCGCCTGCCCGGCAGGGCCAGCGCGATCCGCAGGACGTGGAAGGTCTCGGCGTCCGAGTCGACGATGTGGTGGACGATCTGCCGGGCGGTCCACTTGCCCGGGGCGCGGGGGACGTCCAGCCCGGCGTCGCCCAGGCGTCCTACGGCGTCGGCCAGCCGGGCCGGGCCGGTTCGGTACAGCTCCAGGATCTGGTCGTCGGTGACGGGCAGCTCCTCCCAGAATGCCAGCACGTAGCCCTCGGGATCGGGCAGCAGCATCTGGCGGTACCCAGGGTATGTGACCGTCGGGCCGTCGGGCATGAGGCCGGCCTGCCGCAGGCGCGCGGCCAGGTCAGGAAGGTCCCGGCGGTGCAGGTAGACCCACGCGCCGGGGCCGGCCGGCGGCGCCGCCAGCGCGGGGGGCGGCTCGGTCCCGGCCCGCAGCAGCACCAGCGTCTCCCCTTCGGGCGCGGTCACCAGCACGTCCGCCGATCCCGCGGGGACGGCGCGGAATCCGGGGAGCCCGGCGTAGTAGGCGGCGGCGCGCGGGAGGTCCTGCACGTACAGCAGCGCCTGGGGAGGTCGGGCGTTGGGTTCGCTCAAGGACATCACCTCGTTTGTTCGCTTCTCCCGCTTGCGGTCAAGTCCTGCCATAGTGCGGCTCGCTTTGCGGAAAACTGGTGATGGGAGGTTCCGGGCAAAAGACTATTGCAGTCACGCGGGATCTGATATACTGTTAACTGGAATGATTCTCGCTGTGGGGGGTGAACGCCATGACCGAGAGCGGGCACCAGGTCGCGGAACAGCACCGGGAGGATCCGTTCACCGCGGGCCTGCGCGCCGCCGGGCTGAAGCTCACGGCCCAGCGCGCCGCCATCTGCGCGGCCCTCGCGGACATGGCGGGGAAGCAGCACCCCACCGTGCAGGAGATCTTCGAAGCCGCCCGGAAGCACCACCCCGGCGTCAGCCTTGCCACGGTGTACAATACCCTGACCGTCCTGAAGGAGCGGGGCCTGGTCTATGAGCTGGGGCCGGACGCGGCGGGCGCCGTCCACTACGAGCTGGACGTCGACACGCACGTCAACGTCATCTGCATCCGCTGCAAGCAGGTGATCGACCTGCACCACATCTCCACCGGACTGGAGGAAATGGTGCAGGCCGAGACCGGATACCGGCTGGTGGGCGCCCAGATGCTCTACTACGGCATCTGCCCGGCCTGCGCCCGCGACGGTGCCGCCGACTGATTCCCCTCCGTCTGCCGATCCCTTTCGCCACGGCTCGGGCCGTGGCGTATATTTTTGTGTTCGGGCCCATCATCCTCTTGCCAACCGCCCTGGAGAGAGTTAGAATGGTTATAGCTTAGAACCGTTCTAAATTAGGGGGTGGCTCGGTGTTCGCAGTGCGGGCAGATCTGATGGACGACGAGCTCCGGCCGCTGGTGCGGGCGACCGTGCTCAGCGGACTGTTCCTGGTGGTCGGCTGGATGTGGGAGCGGCTGGCACCGGGCCTGGCGGGCTGGGCCGCTGCGGCTTACGCGGCCGCGTACGTCTCCGGCGGGTATCTCCGGGTACGGGACGGCCTGGCCGCGCTGCGGCAGGGCAGCCTGAACATCGATATGCTGATGGTGCTCGGCGCGGCCGGCGCGGCGGCCCTGGGCCGCTGGAGCGAGGGCGCCGTTCTGATCTTCCTCTTTGCCCTCTCGAATACGTTGGAAGAGTTCGCTTCGGGCCGCACCCGCCGGGCGATCGAGGCCCTGGTCAGGCTGCGGCCGGAGGAGGCCCTGGTGCGGGATGAGGACGGCCGCGAGCGTCTGGTCCCCTTGGAGGAGGTCAACGTGGGCGACCTGGTGGTCGTCCGCCCGGCGGAGCGGCTGGGCGTCGACGGCGTGGTCGTGGAGGGCCGCTCCGCCGTCGACCAGGCGGCGATCACCGGCGAATCGGTGCCCGTGGCCAAGGCGCCCGGCGCGCAGGTCCTCGCCGGCAGCGTCAACACCACCGGCATGCTCCTGGTCCGGGTGACGCGGCCGGCGACCGACTCCACCCTGGCCCGGATCATCCGGCTGGTGGAGGAGGCGCAGGAGCACAAGGCCCGGGCGCAGCGGGTCGTCGACTGGGTTGACCGCTACTATACGCTGATCGTGGTGGCCGTGGCCCTCTTCACGTGGACGGTGCCGCCGCTGGCAGCCGGGTGGGCCTGGTCCGACAGCTTCTATCTGGCGATGCAGCTCCTGGTGGTCATGTCGCCCTGCGCGCTGGTGATCGCCACGCCGGCCGCGCTGCTCTCGGGCATCGCCGCCGGCGCCCGGCAGGGCATCCTCTTCAAGGGCGGAATCCACCTGGAGCAGGCGGGGATCGTCCGGGTGGTCGCCTTCGACAAGACCGGCACGCTGACCGAGGGTCGGCCCGAGCTCATCTCCGTCCTTCCGGCGGAGGGGGTGTCGGAGGCGGAGCTCCTGCGCCTGGCGGCGGCGGCCGAGCTGCGTTCGGGCCATCCCCTGGGCCAGGCGATCGTCGCCGCGGCCCGCCGGCGGCTGGGCGAACTGCCGCAGCCCGAGCAGGTGGAGGAGCAGCCGGGGCTGGGCGTCTCGGCGGTGGTGGACGGCCGGCGGGTGCTCGTGGGGAGCCGGCGGCTGCTGGAGTCCGGCGCGGACGAATGGATGAGCCGGACGGCGGGGCAGGTAGAGACCCGCGGCGAGACCGCGGTGCTGGTGATCGCCGACGGGCGGCCGTTGGGCGTGCTGGGCGTCGCGGATCGGGTCCGGCCCCAGGCGCGCGCGGTCGTTGAAGCCCTGCGAACCCAGGGGATCCAGCGGGTGGTGATGCTCACCGGCGACAACGAGCGGGTGGCGGCGGCTGTGGCGGCCGAGACGGGCGTGGACGAGTTCCAGGCGAACCTGTTGCCGGGCGACAAGCTCAGGGCCATCGAGGAGTTGGAGCGGCTGTACGGCCCGGTGGCCATGGTGGGGGACGGCATCAACGACGCGCCGGCCCTGGCCCGGGCCAGCCTGGGCGTGGCGATGGGCGGCGCCGGCAACGACGCGGCGTTGGAGAGCGCCGACGTGGTGCTCATGGCCGACGACCTCGCCCGCCTGACCGATGTCTTCCGCATGGGCCGGCTGGCCCGGAAGGTGGTCGGGCAGAACCTGGCCTTCGCCGTCGGGGTCATCGTCATGCTGGTGGTCCTGAGCCTCATGGGCCGCCTCACGCTCCCGCTGGCGGTGGTGGGCCACGAGGGGTCGACGATCCTGGTCGCGGTGAACGGCCTGCGGCTCCTCATGGCCGGTCGGCGGGCACTCCCGCGGGAGCCGGTTCCCGGGCTGGCGCAGGCCGCCCCCGGCGCCCGGACGGAGTCGGCTGCGTAGCCTGCCCGTCCCGCCGGACCTGCAGGCCGACGCCGGGGGTGTGGCCACACTCGGCATGGCAGAGGCATGAAGTGAACGGGAGGCGCCCGGTTCGGGCGCCTCTCTAAATCTATTCACCCCTATTGCATACTTATTCACCTAGGAGTATAATCATGCACCAAGAGGCCCGGGGCGCCGGGCGAGGACGAGGAGGCTCCGATCGATGGCGAAGAAGAAGTGCGTGCTGGCCTACTCAGGCGGGCTGGATACCTCGGTGGCGATCCACTGGATCAAGGAGAACTACGACGCCGATGTGGTCGCGCTGGCGGTGGACGTGGGCGCCAACGACAAGGACCTGGAGTTCATCCGGCAGAAGGCGCTTTCCATCGGCGCCGTGAAGAGCTACGTCTACGATGCCAGGAAAGAGTTCGCCTACGACTTCATCCTGCCGACGCTCCAGGCCAACGCCTGTTACGAGTCCAAGTACTACCTCTCGGCGGCGCTTTCCCGGCCGCTGATCGCGAAGCTGCTGGTCCAGATCGCCGAGGAGGAAGGGGCCGACTTCGTCGCCCACGGCTGCACGGGCAAGGGCAATGACCAGGTGCGGTTCGAGGTCTCCGTGGCCGCCCTCAACCCCAACCTGCAGGTGCTCGCCCCGGTGCGGGAGTGGGGATGGAGCCGGGAGGAGGAGATCGACTACGCCCAGAAACATGGCATCCCGGTCCCGGTGGGCAAGGAGAACCCGTTCTCCATCGACGTGAACCTGTGGGGCCGCTCCTGCGAGGCCGGCGTCCTGGAGGACCCGTGGGCGGAGGCGCCGGAGGAGGCCTTCGAGTGGACCGTGAATCCGAAGGATGCCCCCGACGAGCCCGAGTACGTGGAGATCGGCTTCGAGCAGGGCGTGCCGGTCTCGTTGAACGGCGAGGCGCTGGACCTGGTGACCCTGATCGAGCGGCTGCACGCCATCGCCGGCCGCCACGGGGTGGGCCGCATCGACCACGTGGAGAACCGACTGGTCGGCATCAAGTCCCGGGAGGTGTACGAGATGCCGGCGGCGGCGGTGCTCACCCTGGCGCACAAGGAGCTGGAGACCATCACCCTGCCCCGGGAGCTGCACCACTTCAAGCTGGGCCTGGAGCAGAAGTACGCCGAACTGGTCTACAACGGCCTCTGGTTCCACCCGCTGAAGGAGGCCCTGGACGCTTTCATCAAGAAGTCCCAGGAGACGGTGACCGGCACGGTGCGGGTGAGACTCTTCAAGGGCTCGGCCTTCTGCGTGGGCCGGACTTCGCCCTACACGCTCTACTCCTACGACCTGGCCACCTACGACAAGGCGGACAAGTTCGACCACAAGGCGGCCAAGGGGTTCATCGACATCTTCGGCCTGCCCACCAAGGTCTACGCCGCCGTGCAGAAGAGCAAGGCCTGAGACGCATACGGATGACTGGCGACCGCCCGGACATCGGACCCGGGCGGTCGGTTGTCTGCGGAGGACCCGCATGCCTGCCGGGGGCAGGAAAGCCGCTTCCAGGGGCGAACATGACAGCGTGAACTTCCGGCGGGAGGGGGTGGCGCCTTGGCCAGGGTATACTACCGGCTGGTCCTGACCGCGCTCTGCGCCCTGGCGGCCTACGTCACCCCGGTGTACACCTTGCGGTACCCCTACCATCTGCCCTACTTCGGCGGCGGGTTGGTGGCGGCGCTTCTGGCCTGGGGCTTCCTGCAGATGGCCGTCCTGCTGGAGCCTGAGGTGAAGCCGGGCGTCCAGTTCATCGTGGGCGCCGGCTTCGCGGTGGTCTCCTGGGCGCACATCTCCGTGGTGGCCTGCCTCACCATCATCCCCCAGGTGGTGCGGGCCGGCCGGCTGCTGGACACCTTCGACCCCATCTGGATCCTGGGCGGTCTGTCGCCCCTGGTCGTGCCGGCGGCGGCGGTCGCTCTTCGCATCGCCGGCCGGCCGCTGCTGCCGTCGCTGGCCGCCGCGCTCTTCCGTTTCTCCGTGCCGCTGGGCTTCCTCAGCCTGATCCCCCGCTGGCTGCATCTGCCCAAGCAGTTCCGCTGGCTCTTCCTGTTCACCGGGGTGATGTTCCTGGTGCTGGACGGGCTGGGGTTCGACTTCCGCCCAAAGGGCCGGGCACGGTCGGCCTAGCCTCTCCGGGTCAGGCCCGCCGACCATGGGAGGAGGCCCAACGGTCTACGGGAATAGGGCCTAGTGCTCAATTGACAGACAATTTTCAAACAGATAACATGAATGTAGAAAACCACATAGCGCATAGAGGGGCCGGCGGCGGGAGAGTCTTCCTTCAGGGGAAGCGCCGAAGGAGCAAGCGGGGAGGGGGTCGGACTCTCCGTGAATCTCTCAGGCACCAGGACCGTCGCCTGGGCGTGCACAGCGCGCCCCCCCCCCGCCCTCTGGAGAGCCGCCCTGCGCGGCACCGAAGGAGCAAGGCCTCCCGCACGGCCAAACTCTCAGGTGGAGGAGACAGAGGAACGACCAGCTTGCTGGCTCGTTCCTTTTTTTCACATGGGAAAGCAACACGCTTTCGGGAGGGGTTTTGCATGGCTGAGCGCTGGGATCTCGTGATCATCGGCGGCGGTCCCGCCGGTCTTTCCGCCGCCGTCTACGGGGCCCGGGCACGGATGTCGACGCTCTTGATTGAAAAGGGACGGCCGGGCGGCCAGGCGGCGACCACCGAGGAGGTGGAGAACTACCCGGGTCTCGGCCGCACCACCGGACCGGAGTTGATGAAACAGTTCCGGGAGCACGCCGAGGCCCTGGGGGCGACGATCGTCCGCGGCGAGGTCGGCGCGGTGGAGCTGCAGGGGCCGGTCAAGACGATCCGCACCAAGAAGGGCGAGGTCTACGAGGCCCGCGCGGTCATCCTCTGCCCCGGCGCCGAGCCCCGCATGCTCGGAGTCAAGGGCGAGGGCCGGCTCCGCGGCAAGGGCGTGTCGTACTGCGCCACCTGCGACGCCGACTTCTTCACCGATCTGGACGTGGTGGTGGTGGGCAACGGCGACGCCGCCGTGGAGGAAGCCATCTACCTCACCCGGTTCGCCAGCAGTGTGACCCTCATCTGCATCCACCCTGAGGGCATCATGGACGCCAACAAGGCCGCCCAGGAGCGGCTGTTCGCCACGCCCAAGATCAAGGTGATCTGGCAGACCATGGTCGAGGAGATCCTGGGCGAGGACCACGTGGAGAAGGTGGCGCTCCGTCACCTGGGCACCGGCGAGCGGACGGAGCTTCCCTGCGACGGCGTCTTCGTCTTCGTGGGCACGACCCCCCGCACCGAGTTCCTCCGGGGCACCGGGATCGAGCTGGACCGCAAGGGGTACATCATCGCCGACCCCGACACGATGGAGACGAACATCCCCGGCGTCTTCGCCGCCGGCGACGCCCGCCGCAAGTGGCTGCGGCAGATCGTGACGGCCGCCGCCGACGGCGCCATCGCCGCGTGCGCGGCTGAGAAGTTCCTGGCGGAGGAGGAGCAGGTGGACCGGGAAATCCTATCCCCCGAGGAGCCGGTCCTGGCGGTGTTCTGGAGCCCGGCCGACTCGCTGTCGGTGCACGTGCTGCAGCAGGCGGAGCGCATTGTGGCCGGGATGGGCGGCCAGATGCGCCTGGCCCGCATCGACTGCTACAAGTCCGCCCGGACGGCGGCCCGCCTCGGCGTGTTCGACGTGCCGGCGGTGCGCATTTTCCACAAGGGCATTCCCCTGGCCACCCTCACCGAGGACTTCAACCACCTGGAGGAGTGGGTGGTTGGACACTTGCCGGCCAGGATCTGAGGAGGTGACCCATGGATGCTGGAGGTCAACAAGGAGAACTTCGAACAGGAGGTGTTGCAGGCGTCCGGCCCGGTGGTGGTCGACTGGTGGAGCCCCAAGTGCGACCCGTGCATGGAGCTGCTGCCTGAGGTGGAGCGGCTGGCCGAAACGTATGGCGACCGGGTGAAGTTCTGCAAGGTCAACGTGCTGGAGAACCGGCGGCTGGCGATCAGCCAGCGGGTGCTCGGGCTGCCGACGTTCCTCTTCTTCCGGGACGGGGAGAAGGTGGCCGAGCTGGCCGGGCCCGAGGCGTGCACGGCGGAGGCCATCGAGGCCGAGCTGCAGCGGCTGGTGTGAGGAGGCGAAGGGCCATGAAGCTGGAACTGGGCCGCATCTACATCCGCGACGTGCGCTTCGGCGAGACCACCCGGGTGGAGGGCGGCGTCCTCACCGTGAACCGGGAGGAGCTCGCAAACCTGCTCCTGCAGGACGAGCGGCTGACCGCCGTGGAGCTGGACATCGCCCGCCCCGGCGAGTCGGTGCGGATCATCCCGGTCAAGGACGTCATCGAGCCCCTGGTCAAGGTCTCGGGCCCCGGTGGTGTCTTCCCCGGGTTCATCGGGAAGGTGGAGACGGTGGGCGAGGGTCGCACCCACGTGCTGAAGGGCTGCGCCGTCGTCACGACCGGCCGGATCGTCGGCTTCCAGGAGGGGCTGATCGACATGTCCGGCCCGGGCGCCGAGTACACCCCGTTCTCCAAGCTCATCAACGTGACGGTGCACTGCACCCCGCGCGAGGGGCTGACCCAGCACGAGCACGAGGCCGCCCTGCGGCTGGCGGGGCTGAAGGCCGCCGCCTATCTGGGCGAGGCGGGCCGCCACGCCGAGCCGGACGAGGTGGTCACCTACGAGCACCTGCCCCTGCCCGAGGCCATCGCCCGGTACCCGGACCTGCCGAAGGTGGTCTACGTGTACATGCTTCAGTCCCAGGGGCTGCTGCACGACACCTACGTCTACGGCGTGGACGCCAAGCGGATCCTGCCGACCCTGATCTCCCCGACCGAGGTCTTCGACGGCGCGATCGTCAGCGGCAACTGCGTCTCCGCCTGCGACAAGAACACCACCTACCACCACCAGAACTCGCCGGTGATCGAGGACCTGTACGCCCGCCACGGCAAGGACATCAACTTCCTCGGGGTGGTCATCACCAACGAGAACGTGACCCTGGCGGACAAGGAGCGCTCCTCCAGCTACGCGGCCAAGCTGGTCCGGATGCTGGGGGCCGACGGCGCCATCGTCACCGAGGAGGGGTTCGGCAACCCCGACACCGACCTGATGATGAACTGCCGGAAGCTGGAGGAGAAGGGCATCAAGACGGTGCTGATCACCGACGAGTACGCCGGGCGCGACGGCGGATCCCAGTCGCTGGCCGACGCCACGCCGCACGCCGACGCCGTGGTGACCGCCGGCAACGCCAACGCCGTGGTCGTGCTGCCGCCCATGGAGAAGGTCATCGGCTACCCCGAGCAGGTGAACGTCATCGCCGGCGGCTGGGAAGGATCCCTCAGGCCCGACGGCTCCATCGAGGCCGAGATCCAGGTGATCACCGGCGCGACCAACGAGCTGGGCTTCTCCCGCCTGTCGGCCAGGACCATTTGAGGCTTTCTACTGTCTGTAAAGGAAGTGAGAGCATGGAACTGAAGGGGAAGAAGGCGATCATCCTCGGCGACCGGGACGGCATCCCGGGTCCGGCCCTGGAGGCCTGCGTCCGCAGCGCCGGCGCCGAGGTGGTCTTCGCCTCCACGGAGTGCTTCGTCTGAACGAGCGCAGGGGCCATGGACATGGAGAACCAGCGCAGGGTCAAGGAGCTGGCTGAGAAGTATCCCAAGGAGGACCTCGTGGTCATCCTGGGCGGCGCCGAGGCCGAGGCCTCGGGGCTGGCGGCGGAGACGGTCAGCAACGGCGACCCCGCCTGGGCCGGTCCACTGGCCGGAGTCCAGTTGGGACTCAAGGCGTACCACATCTTCGAGCCCGAGATCAAGGAGCAGATCGATCCCAACGTCTACGAGGAGCAGGTCTCCCTGATGGAGATGGTGCTGGACGTGGAGGCGATCGTCCAGGAGGTCCGCTCGATCCGCGAGAAGTACGCCGCCTGGTAAAGGGGGGTCACACGTGCGGATTGTGCATTACCTGAACCAGTTCTTCGGTGGAATCGGAGGTGAGGAGCACGCCGGCGTGCGGCCCGAGGTACGCCCCGGCCCGGTGGGGCCCGGGATGGCCTTGAAGGCGGCCCTGGGCGACGCCGGGGAGATCGTGGCCACCGTGATCTGCGGCGACTCCTGGTTCAACGAGAACCTGGAGGAAGCCAAGGCCACCGTGCTCGCGCTGATCCGGCAGCAGAACCCCGACCTGGTCGTCGCCGGCCCGGCCTTCAACGCCGGCCGCTACGGCATGGCGTGCGGGGCGGTGGCCGAGGTGGTCAGCAAGGAGCTCGGGATCCCCGTCGTGACCGGCATGTTCCTGGAGAATCCCGGCGTGGAGGTCTACCGCCGGTACGCATGGGTGGTGGAGACCGGCAACTCCGCCGCCTCCATGCGGACGGCCATCCCGGCCATGGCGGCCCTGATCCGGCGGCTGGCGGCGGGGCAGGAGCCCGAACCGGGCACCTATCTGGAACGGGGCCTGCGGGTCAACACCTTCGCGGCGGAGCGGGGCTCCGCCCGGGCGGTGGAGATGCTGGTGCGCAAGCTGAAAGGCGAGCCCTACACCACCGAGTACCCCATGCCCTCCTTCGACCGGGTGCCGCCCAACCCGCCGGTGAAGGACCTGAGCAAGGCGAAGATCGCCCTGGTCACCTCCGGCGGCATCGTGCCCAAGGGCAACCCGGACCACATCGAATCCTCCTCAGCATCCAAGTACGGCAAGTACTACCTGGGTGACCTCGACGACCTGACCGCCGAGACGCACCAGACCGCCCACGGCGGCTACGACCCGACCTACGCCAACGCCGACGCCGACCGGGTGCTCCCCGTGGACGTCATGCGGGAGCTGGAGCGGGAAGGCGTCATCGGCAAGCTGCACGACTACTGGTACGCGACCGTGGGCAACGGCACCTCGGTGGCCAACGCCCGAGCCTACGCCCGGGAGATCGCCGAGGACCTGAAGAAGTACGAGGTGGATGCCGTCATCCTCACCTCCACCTGAGGGACCTGCACTCGTTGCGGAGCAACGATGGTGAAGGAGATCGAGCGGGCTGGCATCCCCGTGGTCCACGTCTGCACCGTGGTGCCGATCTCGCTGACCGTGGGCGCCAACCGGATCGTGCCGGCGGTGGCCATCCCCCATCCGCTGGGCAACCCGGCGCTGCCGCCCGACGAGGAGCGGACCCTGCGCCGCCGGCTGGTGATGAAGGCGCTGCAGGCGCTGACCACCCCGGTGGACGGGCAGACGGTGTTCGAGTAAGACCCGGAGGGGGCGCCGTGATTGCGGCGCCCCTTACGTGCCGCGGGGCGGCGTTCCGGGGTGCCCGGTTCGTAGCGGCGTGCGCGGCGATGGACCGGTCCACCGGCGGGGTACCCTGCACCCGGCGACTGCCCCGGCGCGCGACGAAGGAGAGTGATGCCCATGACCGAGCCTGTCATCCGCGGGGCGGCCTACTGCCTGATCCACGCCCCGAACCTGCTGGTACACTACGGCACCACGCCGGCGATGGAGCGTCGGCTGAACCCGGAAAGCCCGTACCTGGCCAGGCTGCCCCGGCACCTGCGCAGCTTCGAGGAGGCCCTGGCCTACCCGCCCAACCAGACCTACCTGGGCCGTCTCCGGCCCGACGAGCTGGCCCGGATCCCCCGCCCCTGGTACGAGCACCCGGTGGAGGGGGCGGAGCGGGAAGCCCGGTACGGCGAGATGATGCCGGAGGATGAGTTCCTGGCCCTCCTGAAACTGGTCGACGCGTTCGATCTGGTCCGGCTGGAGGCCGGTTTCGCCGCAGAGATGGCCGAGCGGCTGGCCGCGCACCCGCTCTGGGCGGCGGACGCCGCCCGGCTGGGGACGGGCGTCGAGCAGGCCGAACTGCAGCGGCTGCTGGAGGAGAAGGCGGCTCCCCTGTACCTGGGCGACCGGCTGGTGGGGGTCGTCCGCCGGGCCCACGAGCACGACGAGACGCTCTCCAGCCACGTGATGCTGGAGAACCTGGTGACCAAAGCCTCCGCGGTGCTGGGGCTCCGGCACCTCTTTGCCAGGACCGGCGTAAAGCCGGAGGAGGTCGAGTACATTATTGAGTGCTCGGAAGAGGCGTGCGGCGACATGAACCAGCGGGGCGGTGGCAACTTCGCCAAGGCCATCGGCGAGATGGCCGGCTGTGTGAACGCCACCGGCTCCGACACCCGCTCCTTCTGCGCAGGTCCCACCCACGCCCTCATCGAGGCGGCCGCCCTGATCAGGGCCGGCGTGTTCCGGCACGTGGTGGTGCTGGCGGGCGGCACCCCGGCCAAGCTCGGGCTGAACTCCCGCGACCACGTGGCCAAGGGGCTGCCGGTGCTGGAGGACGTCATCGGCGCCTTCGCGGTCCACCTCTCGGCCGACGACCACACGAGCCCCCGGGTGCGGCTCGACGTGGTGGGCCGGCACAAGATCGGCTCGGGCTCCTCGCCCCAGGCGGTGATGGAGGCCCTGGTGACCGAGCCGCTGGAGCGCGCGGGGCTGAAGCTCTCCGACGTGGATCGGTACGGCGTCGAGATGCAGAACCCTGAGCTCACCGAGCCCGCGGGGGCCGGCGACGTGCCCCAGGCCAACTACAAGATGATCGCCGCGCTGGCGGTGAAGCGGGGCGAGATCGGCCGGGCGGAGCTGCCTGCCTTCGTCGCCGCCCACGGCATGCCCGGCTTCGCGCCGACCCAGGGGCACATCCCCTCCGGCGTGCCGGTGATCGGCCACGTGCGGGACGCGATCATGGCCGGTGAGATCCGGCGGGCGATGGTCATCGGCAAGGGGTCGCTCTTCCTGGGCCGCATGACCAACCTGTTCGACGGCGTGTCGGTGCTGCTGGAGCGGAACCCGGGCCCCCAGCCCGGGGAAGCGGCTGACGCACCCGGCGGCGCGCCCGCAGAGGCCGGCGCGCCTGCCCCGAAGCCGGTCCGCCCGGCGGTGGGCATCACGCTGCACGGCAGCGAGCTGGGCGAGGAGGAGGTCCTGCGGGCGGCTGAGCAGGCCCGGCGGCAGTGGCCGGACATCGAGGTGGTGCTCATCGGCAGGCCGCCCCGGGAGACGCCGGTTCGCTGGGTGGAGGCCGGCGACGGGTGCCTCGCCGACGAGCACCGGACCATGGAGCGGATGCTGGCCGCGGGCGAGCTGGCGGCAGCGGTGACGCTGCACTACGCGTTCCCGATCGGCGTGGCCACGGTGGGCCGGGTCATCACCCCCGCCCGCGGCCGCGAGATGCTGATCGCGACCACCACCGGCACGGCCGCGGCTGACCGGGTCGAGGCGATGGTGCGCGCCGCGATCGGCGGCATCGCCGTCGCCCGGGCGCTGGGACTGACCGACCCGACGGTGGGCATCCTGAACGTGGACGGCGCCCGCCAGGCCGAGCGGGTCCTGGAGGCGCTGCGCACGGGCGGCTATCCCTTCCGGTGGGCGGCGTCCGGCCGGGCCGACGGCGGCGCCCTGATGCGGGGCAACGACGTGCTGACCGGCGAGCCCGACGTGCTGGTGACCGACAGCCTGACGGGCAACCTGCTGATGAAGCTGATCTCGGCCCAGTCCACCGGCGGCAGCTACGAGGCGACCGGCTACGGCTACGGCCCCGGGGTCGGCCCCGAGCAGCGGCAGATCGTCCACATCATCAGCCGGGCGTCCGGCGCGCCGGTCATCGCCGGGGCGATCCGGTACGCCGCGGACATGGCCCGGGGCAACCTGCCGCAGGTGGTGGCGCAGGAATACGCCCGTGCCCGGGAGGCCGGGCTGGACCGGCTGCTGGCGGAGCGGCGCGGGGCCGGCGGAGGCCAGATCCGTCCGCAGGCAGGCCCGGATGCCGTGGCGGGGCCGCAGGCCGGCGCAGAGGCTGGCGGCACGGTCGCCGCCCCGGACGGCCCGGCAGCGGCGCCGCCCGAGAAGGTGGCGACGGCGGAGATCCCCGGCGTTGACATCCTCGACCTGGAGGAGGCGGTGGCCTGCCTGTGGCGGCGGGGCATCTACGCCAAGTCCGGCATGGGCTGCACCGGCCCGGTGGTCCTGGTGGCCGATGAGGACCTGGAAGCCGCCCGGACCGCGCTGAAGGAGGCCGGCTTCCTCGGGTAAAGTCGCGACGGAGGAGTTTTCCCGCCGCCGCCGAACAGATGAAGGGTTGTGCGGGTTCGCGGGACCCGAAATGTGAAGGAGGCGGCGGGATGGCATCCTGGCTGTTCTGGCTGATCATCATCCTCGGTGGCGTTGCCGGCGCGGTGCAAGCGCCGGTGAACGCCACGCTGGCCCAGCACATCCGACCCATTCCGGCATCGCTGGTCTCGTTCATCGTCGGTGGGACCGCGCTGCTGGCACTCACCCTGTTCACCCTGCGGGGACAGGGGCTGTCCGGCCTGGGCCAGGGGCTTTCGACCGCACCGCCGTGGAGCTTCCTGGGCGGCCTGTGCGGCGCGATGGTGGTCAGCTCCGTGATCGTGGGAACCGGCGCCATCGGCGCAAACGCCACGCTCAGCCTGCTGACCGGCGTGCAGCTCATTGCCGCCCTGGTGATCGACGCCATCGGCTTCGGAACGGCCGGTCCGATTCCGATCCGGTGGCCCCAGGTGCTCGGTGTGCTGCTCATCATCGGCGGGATGAAGCTGGTGCTCACGCGGTGAGCGGGGGATCATGCGGGAGGCCCCGCCCTGCCTGGCCAGGCAGGGCGGGGCCTCCGGTCGAAACGGGGCGGCGGCTGACCGCCGGAAAGGCGCCTGTTCTCCGCCACCCGCGTGCAGATCGGCACCCACTAGCGGTCAGAAAGCGCGCAAGACCGGAGGGGCCGTCGGTCCCCTCCGGTCCTCTGCATGCCGGGCTCAGATGTCGGTTTCCGGATCGAAGGTCCCGGGGGTCGTGACCGAGATCTTGAGCTCCCGCAGCACCGGTCCCTCCGGCCGCTCCTCGGCCACGTAGGTGCAGAGCGCCACCTCGTCCGCGACCCCCCGCAGCTGGGGGATCCAGGCCGGGTGAAACTCGAGGAAGTCGCGGGCCGGGTCGACCGCATAGCCCCGGTAGCCCAGGGCGTCGAAACGCCGGCGGGAGCGCAGGGCGTCGCGCCCGAACACCTTGGCCGAGCGGATGAAGAAATCGCGGGCGGAGAAGCAGGCCGTGGCCGGCAGGCTGGCGGTGCTGTTCTGCCGGAAGATCTGGCCCGAGTGCTTGTTTTCCAGCGAGCAGTAGTGCACGCCCAGAGAGAGCCCCTGGTCGAGGGCGAACTTCACGAGCCGCAGCGCGTCCACTTCGCTCCCGGCCACGGGCAGCCCGCCGGCGTACCAGTAGTCGTAGGGCACCTCGTAGGGCGGGTTCTTGACCTGGTAACCCCGCTCCCGGAACGCCTCGGCGTTGTGGAAGGGGAAGCAGAACTCCAGCAGGTTCACGCCGAAGATCCCGATGCGGTCCAGCTCCAGCAGCATCTCCGTCATGGCGTCCAGCGTGCCGGGGAGCACCGGGGTCTCCACCATCACGGCGGGGATATGCTCCCGGGCCAGGGCAAGCCGGCTGTAGGTGTGGCGGCGCCCGGCGGGGCCGTCGTCCACCCGGACGCTCACGCGCACCTCGTCCAGGCCGGCCTCGGCGAGCTGACGGACCAGCGCCTCGCCCAGGTGGTCGCCGCTGGTGTAGAGCCGGGTGTGGACGCCGGGGAAAAGCTGCTTGGCGGTCCGGAAGAAGGTCACCGCCTCTTCGGGGTGCAGCAGCGGCTCCCCGCCGGTCAGCGCCACGTGGCTGACCTGAAACCCACCCTCGGCCAGCTCCGCCAGTTCGGCCCCCAGGTCCCGCCGGTGCTCCTGGAAAAAGTCGTACCCTTCCTGGTTGGGGTTGAAGCAGTAGAAACAGCGGCGGTGGCACTTCAGGGAGGCGAAGAAGGTCGCGGTGCCCACGCCCATCCGGCAGGCCTCGCAGGCGGGCGAGAGCGGTCCCAGGTGGATGCTGTGATCGGCGTTGCGGAACGAGGCCCCCCGGGCCCGCAGTTCGGCCCGCAGGTCCTGCGCCTCGCCGTTCCGGCCGGGCGGCTCCAGGGGCAGCCCGGCTTGCTGCACCGCCTCTTCGAATGCTTCGTAGATCTCCAGGTACCGTTCGGCGTACGCGCGCAGGCTCGGGTTGCGCACGCGCTCCAGGTTGCCGCGGGTGAGGTCCTGAATCACCGGCCCTACCTCCCGTGTGGCCGAATGACCGGTCGCTGCCGGTCCTGCTGTCTCTCCATCGTAGCCGCGGGACCGGACCGGATCAACCACAGCAGACGTTTTTGAGCACTTCGTGCAGGTCACCCTCCTGCGCGGGACCGAGCGGGACGGCGGCCCGATGGCGCCGATGGATCCGCTACTCGTCTCCGTGAAGCCGCAGCGCCCCGTGCATGACCGGGCCCACGTACTGGTTGAGGCGGAAGCCGTGGCGGATGGCCGCGCTGACGAAGCGCTTGGCGGTGCGGACCGCGTCGGCCACCGACGCGCCCTTGGCCAGCTCGGCGGTAATCGCCGCCGCGGTGGTGCAGCCGGCGCCGTGGGTGTACCCGTGGGTGACCTTCTCCGACTCCAGCAGCGTGAACGTCTTGCCGTCGTAGAAGAGGTCCACGGCCTTCCCGACGCCCTCCAGCTTGCTGCCGCCCTTGATCAGCACGTTCTTCGCCCCTGCCTCGGCGATGCGGGCCGCCGCCTCCTTCATGTCGTCCAGGGTGCGGATGGGCGGCCGCTGCGCCAGCTGTGCCGCCTCAAACAGGTTCGGCGTGATGACCAGGGCCCGGGGGATCAGCAGCTCCCGGATGGCGGCGGCGTGATCCGGCATGAGCACCTCGTCCGTGCCCTTGCAGACCATGACCGGATCGATGACCACCCGCTCGGCGCCGTACTGGTCCAGCTTGCGCGCCACCAGCTCGACGACGGCGGCGGAGGCCAGCATGCCGGTCTTCACGGCGTCGACGCCGACGCCTTCAAAGGCGGTGATCAGCTGCCGCTCGAGCAGCTCCAGATCCAGCGGGAAGACCTGATGGCTCCAGCCGTTGGGATCCATGGTGACGATGACGTTGAGGGCCGACATGCCGTAGACGCCCAGCTCCTGGAAGGTCTTGAGGTCGGCCTGAATGCCGGCGCCGCCGCTGGTGTCGGACCCGGCGATCGTGAGTGCCTTGCGCAATCCCGTTCCCTCCCACCGGTTCTCTTCTGGGAGCTATGGTGCCTTGAACCATCCAATGCGTCAACAGCCACTCGTGAAGTTGATTGGATGGGTCCAATCGTACAGGGGATGGTTGGCGATCGGCGGGCGGCAGGAGCTCGGTCGCGTGCACCGGACGACATGGTGTGGAAGGACAGGCGGGACTGGAGGAAGTGCGCAGGAACCGGCTCGCGGCCCTGCATCCGAACGTTTTACGCTCTGAACAGAAAAAAGTTCGGATATGAGGTTGACACCGGCTCGTCCGATTCGTAGAGTGAGAGTAGAGGCCGGCAACACCCAGCCGGCGACGGAGGAAAGTGTGCCTAGGGTTCCGCGGCGCCCGTACGGCGCCGGTCTGCGACCGAGCGGCACAGGCCGGACGGGGTCCGGCTACACCGGTGGGCGAAAATCCCAGGCGGGCAGGTTTCCCTCCAGGCGGGAGGAGACCTGCCCGCCTATCGTTCGGGTTCCGGGGGTTCGTGCATCATCATTCCATCATCTGGTTTGGGAGGCGTTTGTCTGTGGCTGCTCGTGAGGCGATCCGTCCGTCCCAGACGTCCGAGGGGCTGCTCGATCGGGTCTTCAAGCTCACGGAGAACGGCACCGACGTCAAGCGGGAGATCCTGGCCGGACTGACCACGTTCGTGACCATGTCGTACATCATCGCCGTCAACCCCGACATCCTGTCCATCGGCACCGGCATGGAGAAGTCGGCGATCTTCATGGCCACGATCCTGGCGGCGGCGCTCTCGACGCTGGCGATGGGCCTCGTGGCCAACTGGCCGGTGGCGCTGGCGCCGGGCATGGGTCTCAACGCGTTCTTCGCCTTCACCCTGTGCGGCTCCCTCGGCCTGCCGTGGCAGCAGGCCCTGGCGGCGGTCTTCTGCTCGGGCGTGCTGGCCCTGATCGTCACCCTGACCGGGCTGCGGGAGCTGATGATCAAGGCGATCCCCCTCTCGCTGCGGCACGCGGTGTCGGCCGGCATCGGCTTCTTCATCATGCTGATCGGCCTGATCAACGCCGGGATCGTCGAGGCCAGCGAGGCGACCACCATCGCCCTGGGCGATTTCAGCCGGCCGGGCACCATGCTGGCGCTGATCGGCCTCATCATCACCGGCGTCCTGGTCGCCCGCAGGGTCACCGGCGGCATCTTGCTGGGCATTCTCATCACCACCCTCATCGGCATCCCGATGGGCGTGACCCAGCTGCCCTCCTCCCTGGTCTCGGCTCCGCCTTCGCTGGCACCCACCTTCCTGCAGCTCGACTTCGACGTCCTGGGGAACCCCGCGATGTTCGCCGTGATCTTCGCGATGTTCTTCACCGACCTCTTCGACACGATCGGCACCTTTGTGGGCGTCTCCTCCAAGGCCGGCCTGATGGATGAGAAGGGCAACATGAAGGGCGGCAACCGGGCCCTGGTCATGGACTCGCTGGGCACCATCATCGGCTCGCTGCTGGGCACCTCCAACACCACCACCTACGTCGAGTCCGCGGCGGGCGTCTCGGCCGGCGGCCGCACGGGGCTCACCGCCGTCACGGTGGCGGTCCTGTTCCTCCTGTCCTCTTTCTTCTCCGACATCTTCCTGGCCATCCCCGGCGCCGCGACGGCTCCCGCCCTCATCATCGTGGGTATCATGATGGCCTCCTCCATCACCCAGATCGACCTGGACGACTTCGCCATCGCCCTGCCGGCGATCATCACGGCCCTCATGATGCCGTTTGCGTACTCCATCGCCGAGGGCCTCGCGCTGGGCTTCATCGCCTACGCCGTGATCTACCTGCTCACCGGCCGGGCCAAGGAAGTCCACTGGATGATGTGGGTGCTCGCCGGCTTCTTCATCCTGCACTTCGTCCTCTAGGCCATACCGGGCACAACACAACCTCGCCGACACGCAGCGGGGCTCGGGCAAGACCCCGGGCCCCGCTCGACTTCCCTTGCGGCGAGACCGCAGGAAAGATACGCTGAGTGCGGGAAGATCTGTCGCCGGAGGGAGAGGATACCCATGATTGAACGCTACACCCGGCCGCGCATGGCCGAGCTGTGGTCGGCGGCGAATCGCTTTCAGAAGTGGCTGGAGGTGGAGCTCCTCGCCTGCGAGGCCTGGGCGAAGCTGGGGGTCATCCCGGCCGAGGCGGTGGCCGAGCTCCGGGCCCGGGCGTTCACCGTGGACGAGGCCTTTGTCCGCCGGGTGGCGGAGATCGAGCAGACCACCCGGCACGACGTGATCGCCTTCACCACCGCGGTGGCCGAGCGCATCGACCACCCGGCGGCCCGGTACATCCACTACGGCCTCACCTCCACCGACGTGGTGGACACGGCCCTGTCGGCCGTGCTCAACGAGGCCGTCCGAGAGATCCAGAAGGGGCTGGACGGGCTGATCGCCGCGCTGGGCCGCCAGGCGGTGCGGTACAAGGATACCCCCATCATGGGGCGGACCCACGGCGTGCATGCCGAGCCGACATCCTTCGGGCTGAAGCTGGCCGTCTTCTACGCCCAGTTCCGGCGGGACGCCGACCGGCTGGAGCAGGCGCGCCGGTCCATCGCCGTCGGTAAGCTCTCCGGGGCTGTGGGCAACTATGGTAACATCGATCCGTTCGTGGAGCAGTACGTCTGCGAGAGGCTGGGGCTCGGGGTCGCCGACATCTCCACGCAGGTGCTCCAGCGGGACCGGCACGCGCACCTGCTCACCACCCTCGCGATCCTCGGCTCCTCGCTGGACAGCCTGGCCACCGAGCTCCGGCTGCTGCAGAAGACCGAGACCCGCGAGGTGGAGGAGCCCTTCTCCAAGGGCCAGAAAGGCTCCAGCGCCATGCCCCACAAGCGCAACCCCGTCACCCTGGAGCAGATCTCCGGCCTCAGCCGCATCCTGCGCGCCAACGCCATCGCGGCCTTGGAGAACGTGCCGCTCTGGCACGAGCGGGATATCTCCCACTCGTCGGTGGAGCGGGTCATCCTGCCCGACTCCACCATCCTGGCCGACTACCTGCTGGACAAGATGACGTGGATCATCGAGAACCTGCACGTCTACCCCGAGAACATGCGGCGGTCCATGCAGGCCTCCTACGGCCTCACCTCCTCGGGCTCCGTGCTGCTGTCCCTGGTGGAGAAAGGGCTGTCGCGTGAGCAGGCCTACGCCGTCGTGCAGGAGAAGGCCATGCGGGCCTGGGCGGAGGGGATCCACCTGCGCCGGCTGCTGGAGGAGGATCCGACGGTGCAGGCGCTGCTCACGCCTGCGGAGTTGGACGCCGCCTTCGACCTGAAGCACCACCTGCGTCATGTGGATACCATCATGAAGCGACTGGGGTTGATCGAATGACGAGCTTGGGCAGCATCATCGTCGGGGCCCTGGGGGGCCTGATCGTCACCGTCGTGGTCATGTACTTCTGGCCCCGGAGCCGGAACCGGCATCTGGGCGCGCTGCTGGCCGCCGTGCTGGGCGTCGCCTTCGCCTTCGTGGTCATGACCCAGGTCCGGATCTAGCGGAGGCCTGAGGAACGCCCGTCCGGGTCCGAGGTGGAAACCCGGGGCGCGGAGGGACAGGTTCTGATCAAGTGTGAAGCGAGGGTTCGGGACGATGGAGGAACCGGTGTTGAAGCGGGAGCGGCTCTGGGCGGGCGACGGGCTGGCCGTCCACGCCACCGACCGGGCCGACCGGCTGATCCTGGAGTTCGAGGACGAGACCGTCTGCGCGGCGGCTCTCCGCATCCAGGAGATCCTGGTCGGCCACGGCCTGGCGACCAGCTTCGCGGCGCGTTTCACGAGCCGTTCCTTCCTGATCCGCAAGGTGCAGCCGCTGCCGGTGGAGGTGGCGGCCGAGGCCGGACCGGGTGAGGTCCGGCTCGCCTTCCGGGATGGGGATCGGGAGCTGAGCCGTGAGGAGGCCGAGGCCGCGCTCACGCCGGAGCGGCTGGAGCGGATCGAGGACGCCGCGCTGCACGCCGCCAGAACGCTCCGGGCGCATCTCAGCCTGCGCGGCGTGGAGCGGCTGCAGCTGCGCATGCGCTTCGGCCTGACGGAGGAGGGCGCCTGCCTGATGCAGGTGATGAACCCGCTGGAGTGCCGACTGGGATCGGAGGACATGAAGGAGGTCTTAGCGCTCCTGGGGGGTGCGTAACATGGACGTCTTGCTGACGGTGCCGGACCCGGGCCTCCGGCGGCTGCACCGGGGGAAGGTGCGGGAGATGTTCGAGCTGGACGCGGACCGGCTCCTCATGGTGGCCACCGACCGGCTCTCCGCCTTCGACGTCGTCTTTCCGCAGGGCATCCCCGGCAAGGGCCGGGTGCTGACCCAGCTCAGCGCGCTCTGGTTCGGGGCGACCCGGCATATCGTCGCCAACCACCTTGTCAGCGACGACCTCGGCGGCCTGGGCCTGCCCGGGGACGTCCGGCGTCTCCTGGAGGGCCGGTCGCTGGTGGTGCGCCGGGCCCGCCGCATCGACGTCGAGTGCGTGGTGCGGGGGTACCTGGCCGGATCGGGCTGGAAGGAGTACCAGGCCTCCGGCACGGTTTGCGGGATACCCCTCCCGGCGGGGCTCAGGCTCTCCAGCCGGCTGCCGGAGCCCATCTTCACGCCGGCCCTGAAGAACGACCGGGGCCATGACGAGAACGTGCCGGAGGCGGAGGTGCGCAGGCGGCTGGGCGACGCGGTGACCGACTTCATCAAGGAGAAGTCGCTGGCCCTCTACCGTTACGCTGCGGGCGTGGCGGAGAAGGCGGGGATGATCCTGGCGGACACCAAGTTCGAGTTCGGCTTCGTCGGCGACGAGATCGTGCTGATCGACGAGGCCTTTACCCCGGACTCCAGCCGGTACTGGCCGGCCGACCGGTACCGGGAGGGGGAGCCGGTGGACAGCCTGGACAAGCAGCCGGTGCGGGACTGGGCGGAACGGACGGGCTGGAACAAGCAGCCGCCGGCTCCGGAGCTGCCCGGGGAACTGATCGAGGAGACCGCCCGCCGGTATGCGGATGTGCTCGACCGGCTGCGCAAGGTGCTGGCGGAGACCGCTGCCGGCGCGGGCGGGGGCCGGCGATAGACGGAGCTGACGGAAGCGCGGGCTGGCGCAGAGGAGGCGGGGGCCATGCGGTTCGGGATTCTCGTCTTTCCGGGCACCAACTGTGAGATGGAGACCTTCTACGTCCTGCGGGAGGTCGTCGGGGTGCAGGCCGACTACGTCTGGCACGAGGCAAGGGATCTCACACCCTACGACGCCGTGGTCATTCCCGGCGGCTTCACCTATGGCGACCGGGTGCGCAGCGGAGCCCTCGCCTGCCGCGCCCCGGTGATGGAGGCGGTGGCCGAGTTTGCGGCTCGGGGCGGGCTGGTGCTGGGCATCTGCAACGGCTTCCAGATCCTCACCGAGGCGGGCCTCCTGCCCGGCGGTTTCCGGCCCAACGCCCACGGGCGTTACCGGTGCGGATGGAGCCGCGTGCGGGTGGAGAACGCGGCCACCCCGTTCACCCTGGCGTGCAGGCCGGGCCAGGTGCTGAAGATCCCCGTGAGCCACGGGATGGGCAACTACCAGGCCGATCCTGACACGCTGCGTGCCCTGAGCGAGAACCAGCAGGTCCTGTTCCGCTACTGCACGCCGGAGGGGGCGGTTACCCCCGGGGCCAACCCCAACGGATCGGCGGAGAACATTGCCGGGATCGTGAACCGGACCGGCAACGTCGCCGGCGTGATGCCCCACCCCGAGCGGGCGACGGAGCAGGTTCTGGGTTCTGCCGACGGGCGCCTTCTGTTTGCGTCCATGGTGCAACACCTGACGGGGAGGGTCATCCGTGTCTGAGATGCAGCAGCCCTGGAGTCTGGTGGGTCTCACGGAGGCGGAGTACCGCCGGGTGGTGGAGATCCTGGGGCGGGAGCCGAACCCCACCGAACTGCACATGTTCGGCGTGATGTGGTCCGAACACTGCGCGTACAAGCACTCGAAGGCCGCGCTGCGGCGGCTTCCCACCCGCGGCGAGCACGTATTGCAGGGGCCGGGCGAGAACGCCGGCGTCGTCCGGATCGACGACGACCTGGCCGTGGCCTTCAAGCTCGAGTCCCACAACCACCCCTCCTTCGTGGACCCCTTCAATGGCGCGGCCACGGGCGTGGGGGGCATCCTGCGGGACGTCTTCACCATGGGCGCCCGCCCGGTGGCGACCCTGAACTCCCTGCGCTTCGGCCCGCTGGACGAGCCCAAGCAGCGGGAACTGCTCAGGGGTGTGGTGGCCGGCATCGGCCATTACGGCAACACGGTGGGCGTGCCCTGCATCGGCGGGGAGGTCTACTTCGACGAGTCCTACCGGGGCAACTGCCTGGTCAACGCCATGTGCATCGGCATCCTCCGGCCGGACCGCATCCACCGGGGCATCGCCGCCGGCCCGGGCAACGCCATCATGGTGGTGGGCAACCCGACCGGTCGGGACGGCATCCACGCCGCGTCGCTGCTGGCCTCGGCCGAGTTCAGCGGCAGCGAGGCGGAGGCGGCGCTGCCCACGGTGCCCGTGGGCGACCCCTTCGCCGAGAAGATGCTGATGGAGGCCTGCCTGGAACTGTTCGAGACCGACGCGGTGGTGGGTATCCAGGACATGGGCGCCGCCGGCCTCATCTCCTCGTCCTCGGAGATGGCAGCCCGGGGCGGCGTGGGCGTGGAGCTGGACGTGCGCAAGGTGCCGGCCCGGGAGGAGGGCATGGAGCCCTGGGAGTTCCTCCTCTCCGAGTCACAGGAGCGGATGCTCGTCTGCGTGAAGAAGGGGCGGGAGGCCGAGGTCGAGGCGATCTGCCGGAAGTGGGGCGTGGGCTGCGCCGTGATCGGCCGGGTGACCGACGACGGCATGGTGCGGGTGCTGGACGACGGGCGAGTCGTGGCCGAGGTGCCGGCCAGGGCGCTTGCCGAAGCGCCGGTCTACCACCCGGCCAAGGCCGAGCCCGCCTACCTGGCGGAGCTGCGGGCCTTCGACTGGTCCCGGCTGCCCGAGCCGGAGGATTGGAATGAGACGCTGCTCCGGCTGCTGGGCTCGCCCAACATCGGCGCGCGGGCCTGGATCTACGAGCAGTTCGACCACATGGTGCAGGCGGGTACCGTCCTGGGGCCCGGCGGAGACGCCGGGGTCATCCGGCTCGGCGCGGCCGTCGCGCCGGGGGCGCACGGCCTCACCCGGCAGCCGCCGGGGGAGGGCCTGCCCGGCCGGTCCGGCCAGGCGGGGCCCCCGAAGGGCATCGCCGCCTCAGTGGACTGCAACGGCCGCTACGTCTACCTGAACCCCCGGCGGGGCACCGCCATCGCCGTGGCGGAGGCGGCCCGCAACTGCGTGGTCACCGGCGCCCGGCCCGTGGCCATCACCAACAACTGCAACTTCGGCAACCCCGAGAAGCCGGAGATCTTCTGGACCTTCGACGAGGCCATCACCGGCATGGCCGAGGCCTGCGAGGCGCTGGGCACACCCGTGACCGGCGGCAACGTCTCCTTCTACAACGAGACCAGCGGGGAGGCCATTCACCCGACCCCGACCATCGGCATGATCGCGGTGCACGAGAACCTGGACCGGCTGACCACCCCGGGCTTCAAGCAGGTGGGTGACGTGATCCTCCTGCTGGGCGAGACCCGGGACGAGCTGGGCGGCTCCGAGTACGCCAGGCTGATCCACGGCGTGCTGGCCGGCGACGCCCCGGCCCTGGACCTCGCCTTCGAGAAGCGGCTGCAGGACGTGGTGCTGCGGGCGATCCACGAGGGGCTGGTGACCGCCGCCCACGACGTGGCGGAGGGCGGCCTCGCGGTCGCCCTGGCGGAGATGGCCATCGCCGCCGCGGAGCCGTCCCTGGGCTGCCAGGTGAGCATCTTCCTCGGCGAGGGCCGGGTAGACGGCCAGCTCTTCGGCGAGTCCCAGTCCCGCATCCTGGTCACGGCCACCCGGGAGCAGGTGGGGCGGCTGCAGGCCCTCCTGATGGTGGAGCAGATCCCCTTCCGGGTGCTGGGCGACGTGACCGCCGACGGCCGGTTCCGGCTGGCCGCGCTGGCTCCGGGCAGCGGGTCGGCCCACGTCTACCGGCGTCAGGAGCTGATCGACCTGCCGGTCGCGGACCTGGTGCGTGCGCACAAGGAGGCGATCCCCAGGTGGATGGACGCGTGATCCGGCCCGGTGACCCGACCCTGGCCCTGGCCCTGCAGCCCTACCTGGGCGGGTGGCCGACCAACCCGGACAAGGGCCCGGCGGACGAGTGCGGCGTCTTCGGCATCTACGGCCACCCTGAGGCGGCGCGGGTGGTGTACCACGCCCTGATCGCCCTGCAGCACCGGGGGCAGGAGTCCGCGGGCATCGTGGCCGCGGACGGTGCGAACCTGAACACCCACCGGGGCATGGGGCTGGTCAGCGACGTGTTCGAGAAGCCCGAGACCATCCAGCGGCTGGCCGGCGACATCGCCATCGGCCACGTGCGGTATTCGACCACCGGCTCCTCCCGGCTGGGCAACGCCCAGCCCGTGGTGGTGAACACCCGGCGCGGCGGACTGGCCCTGGCGCACAACGGCAACCTCGTGGACGCCCCGGCCATCCGGGACCGGCTGGAGGAGCAGGGGGCGATCTTCACCACGTCCATCGACACCGAGGTGCTGGCCCACCTGATCGTCCGTTCCCGGGCGAAGAGCCTGGAGGACGCGATCGTCGACGCCGTGAGCCAGGTGCACGGCGGCTATGCCCTGCTCATCCTGGCCGAGGACCGGCTGATCGGCATCCGGGATCCCCACGGCATCCGCCCGCTGCAGCTGGGCCGGCTTGACGGCAGCTGGGTGCTGGCCTCCGAGACCTGCGCCTTTGACACCATCGGCGCGGAGTTCGTGCGGGAGGTGGCCCCCGGCGAGATGGTGACCATCAGCGAGGGGGGCAAGCTCCGGTCCCGGGCGGCGGTCAGGGAGGCCGTCGCCCCCCGGCCGTGCATCTTCGAGTTCATCTACTTCGCCCGTCCCGACTCGCAGTTCGTCGGGGTCAACGTGCACACCGTGCGCAAGGCGATGGGCCGCCAGCTCGCGAAGGAGGCGCCGGCGGATGCCGACATCGTCATCGGGGTGCCCGACTCCTCGATCTCCGCGGCCACCGGCTACGCGGAGGAGTCCGGCATCCCCTACGAGGTCGGGCTGGTCAAGAACCGCTACATCGCCCGGACGTTCATCCTGCCGTCCCAGGCCGGGCGCGAGTCGGCGCTGAAGCTGAAGCTGAACCCGCTGCGCAAGGTGATCGAGGGCAGGCGGGTGGTGCTGGTGGACGACTCCATCGTGCGCGGCACCACGTCCCGCCACCTGGTGAGCCTCCTCCGGGAGGCCGGGGCGCGGGAGGTGCACCTGCGCATCGCATCGCCGCCGTACCAGAACGCCTGCCACTACGGCATCGATACCTCCAAGTCCACCGACCTGATCGCCCGCGGGCGCACGGTCCGGGAGATCGCCGACGCCATCGGCGCCGACTCCCTGGCCTACCTCTCGGTGGAGGGCATGGTGAAGGCCACCGGCCTGTCGCCGGAAGCGGGCTTCTGCCTGGCCTGCTTCACCGGCGACTACCCGGTGCCCGTGCCGGAAGAGGCCGACAAGTACGCGCTGGAGGGGGGCTGCGGCTGTGACTGAGAAGGGGCTCACCTACGCCGACGCCGGCGTCAACCGGGAGCGGCACTACGAACTGGTGCGGCGGATCGCCGCCCACACGGCCCGCACCCTCCGGCGGCCCGGTACCCTGGGCAACATCGGGGCCTTCGGCGGCCTGTTCCAGCTGGACCCGGCCAGGTACCCCGAGCCGGTGCTGGTCAGCGGCACCGACGGGGTGGGCACCAAGCTGCGGCTGGCGTTCCTGAGCGGCCGGCACGACACGGTGGGCATCGACCTGGTGGCCATGTCGGTGAACGACATCCTCTGCCAGGGAGCGGAACCGCTCTTCTTCCTGGACTACATCGGCATCGGGCAGAAGGACCTGGCCGTGCTGGAGCAGGTGGTGAAGGGCATCGCCGACGGCTGCCTGCAGGCCGGCTGTGCCCTGATCGGCGGCGAGACCGCCGAGCTGCCCGGCATGTACCCGCCCGGCGAGTACGACCTGGCGGGGTTCGCCGTGGGCATCGTCAACCGGGACCGGCTCCTCACCGGCGAGAAGGTCGCGCCGGGGGACGCGCTGGTGGGCCTCGCCTCCAGCGGGCTGCACGCCAACGGGTACTCGCTGGCCCGGCGGGTGCTGCTGAAGGTGGACGGCGGCGCCTTCGACCTGGATGACCGGCCGCCCGAGCTGGGCGGCCGGACGGTGCTGGAGGTCATGCTGACCCCGACCCGCATCTACGTCCGCACGGTGCTCCGGCTGCTGGCGCGGTTCGACGTGCACGGCATCGCCAACATCACCGGGGGCGGGCTGCACGAGAACATCCCGCGCATGCTGCCCGAGGGCACGGCCGCCGTGCTGCGGCGGGGCGCCTGGAAGGAGCCGCCGGTTTTCGACCTCATCCGGCGGCTGGGGCCCGTGGCGCAGGCGGAGATGGAGGCCACCTTCAACCTCGGCCTCGGGATGGTGCTGGCGGTGCCGGCGGACCAGGCCGAGGCGGTTGCGGCCGCCGCGCGGGAGTTGGGCGAGGAGGCGTGGGTTGTGGGTGAGGTCGCGGCCGCCGAGCCCGGCGGTCCGAGGGTGGTGGTGCGGCGATGATCCGCATCGGCGTGTTGATCTCCGGCTCGGGCACCAACCTGCAGGCGATCCTGGACGGCTGCCGGGAGGGGCGCATCCCCGGCCGGGTGGCGGTGGTCATCTCCGACCGGGCCGATGCCTACGGGCTGGAGCGGGCCCGCCGGGCCGGGGTCGATGCCCTGCACATGGACCCGGCCGCGTACCCGAGCCGGACAGCCTTTGACGCGGCGCTGGCGGAGCGGCTGCAGGCCTACGGGGTCGATCTGGTCTGCCTCGCGGGGTACATGCGGCTGGTCCGCGGGCCGATGCTCACGGCGTTCCCGAACCGCATCCTCAACATCCACCCGTCGCTGCTGCCGGCCTTCCCGGGGCTGGAGGCCCAGCGGCAGGCCCTGGAGCACGGGGTGAAGGTGGCGGGTTGCACGGTCCACTTCGTCACGGCGGGCGTGGACGAGGGGCCCATCATCCTGCAGGCCGCCGTGCCGGTGCTGGAGGGGGACACGGTGGAGGACCTGCGCCGGCGCATCCTGGCCGAGGAGCACCGCATCTACCCCGAGGCGATCCGGCTGTTCGCGGAGGGGCGGCTGGTGATCGAGGGGCGCCGGGTGCGGATCCTCGACCGGGCGGAGGCTCCCCGCGGGTAACCCGGGTCTCCGTTTGGGCAGGCCCCCCGGGCGCCTGGTGCGGCAGGAGAACCCGGGCCCGTGCGGGTACACTCTCCGGCGGGGGCTCGCTCCCGCATCGGAGGACGCGCCGTGCGGGAGGAGGGCCCGTATCGGAGGGAGGAATCGGCGTTGGCAGAGCAGTTCATTCTGGGCCTCGGCCTCGTGGAGGACGAGGACCGGCTGGTGATCGTGCGGAACCGTTGGGCCGTCGGCGAGGTCTGGTCGCTGCCCGGCGGCCGGCTGGAGGTGGGCGAGTCGCTCACCGACTGCGTGGTGCGGGAGGTGCAGGAGGAGACCGGCCTGCTGGTCGCCCCCGTGGAACTGGCGTACGTGCAGGACACGCACAACCTGGTCCATGATCAGCACTTCCTGGTGCACGTGTTCTCCTGCCGGCTGGTGGCCGGGACGCTGCGGGTGCCGGAGCATGACGAGTACGTGGTGGACGTCCGGTGGGTCAAGCGCGACGAGGTCGCCCGCTACATCACCTGGCCCACCTACCGGGACCCGCTGCTGGCCTATCTCGCCGGCCACGAGCGGCGCTATTGGTTGGACCGGGACGGGTACCGCCCGGAGCTGGGGAAGGGGCCGGACCGGAAGGGGAAGGAGGAAAACGGATGGCAGTGAAGCGCGCCCTGATCAGCGTCTACGACAAGCAGGGGATCGTGGAGTTCGCACGGGGGCTGGCCGACCTGGGGGTGGAGATCATCTCCACGGGCGGTACGTACCGCACGCTGCAGGGAGCGGGCATTCCCGTGCGGGAGGTGGCCGAGGTGGCCGGTTTCCCGGAGATCCTGGACGGGCGGGTGAAGAGCCTGCAGCCGCAGATCCACGCGGGGATCCTGGCGATGCGCGCCAACCCCACCCACATGGCGCAGCTGGCCGAGCACGGAATCGGCCTCATCGACCTGGTGGTGGTCAACCTGTATCCCTTCCGGGAGACGGTGGCCAACCCCGCGGTGACCCTGGAGGAGGCCATCGAGAAGATCGACATCGGCGGGCCCGCGATGGTGCGGGCGGCGGCGAAGAATTACCAGGACGTGGGGGTCGTCGTAAACCCGGCGCGCTACCCCGCCGTGCTGGCCGAGCTGCGGGAGACGGGCGACCTGTCGCTGCCGACCCGGTTCAGCCTGATGCTGGAAGCCTTCCAGCACACGGCCGCGTACGACGGCGCCATCGCCGGCTGGATGGCCACGCGGGGCAGGGAGATCGTCGCCACCCGGGCCTTGGGGGAGACGGCCCCCGAACGACCCATCGGAGCGGACCCGGGCCCGCAGAAGCCGGCCGCGCCCTCTCCCTTCCCGGATGTCCTGAGCCTCACGTTCACCAAGGTGCAGGAGCTGCGCTACGGCGAGAACCCGCACCAGGCGGCGGCGTTCTACAGCGACGGATCCGACGGGGGCACGGTGATCGCCCGGGCGAAGCAGCTGCACGGCAAGGAGCTCTCGTTCAACAACATCAACGACGCCCACGCGGCCCTGGAGCTGGTGAAGGAGTTCGAGGAGCCGGCCGCGGTGGCGATCAAGCATGCCAACCCCTGCGGCGTGGCCGTGGCCCCGACCATCGCCGAGGCGTTCCGCAAGGCCTACGAGGCCGACACCGTGTCGATCTTCGGGGGCATCGTCGCGCTGAACCGGCCCTGCGACCGGGAGACCGCCGAGGCGCTGAGCAAGATCTTCCTGGAGATCGTGATCGCCCCGGCGTTTGCGCCGGAAGCCCTGGAGGTGCTCACCAGGAAGAAGAACCTGCGGCTCCTGGCGGTGGGGCCGATCGACCGCAATCCGCCGTCCGGGTTCGACATGAAGCGGGTCGGCGGTGGCCTGCTGGTCCAGAGCTGGGACGCGATCGCCGAGGACCCGGTGGCCTGGAAGCCGGTGACCAAGGCCGCACCCACGCCGGAACAGCTGCGCGACCTGGCCTTTGCCATGAAGGTGTGCAAGCACGTCAAGTCCAACGCCATCGTGGTGGCCAGGGACGGCCAGACCCTGGGCGTGGGCGCGGGGCAGATGAACCGCATTGACGCGGCGCGGTTCGCCCTCCGGCAGGCCGGGGAGAAGGCCCGCGGGGCGGTGCTGGCCTCGGACGCCTTTTTCCCCTTCCCGGACGTGGTGGAGGCGGCCGGCGAGGCGGGTATCGCGGCCATCGTGCAGCCGGGCGGGTCGATCCGGGACGAGGAGTCGATCGCCAGGGCGGACGAGCTGGGTCTGGCGATGGTGTTTACGGGCGTGCGGCACTTCCGGCACTGAGCGGCGGTAACCTGAGCCGCCCCTGCCCGCTGGCCGGGGGCTCTCGTGCACGTCCAGCGATCAGATGTCAGGGCGCCGGCAGGGGGTCTGGCGCCGGGCGCGGTGGTCAGCCTTTTGGGGTAGAAATAATGGAAAAATGCTGGGTATGCCAGGAACGGCGAGGTCGGCAGGGAATAAGTAAGGAGTGTGAGAAAATGAAGGTCCTGATCGTCGGCGGCGGAGGACGCGAGCACGCCCTCGCCTGGAAGGCGATCCAGAGCAGGCACATCGACGAGCTGCACGCGGCGCCGGGGAACCCCGGCATCGGCCGGTTCGCGTGGTGCCATCCCGACGTGGAGGCCACCGATGTCGCCGGGCAGGTGGACCTGGCCCGCCGGCTGGGGATCGACCTGGTCATCGTGGGCCCCGAGGCTCCGCTGGCGGCGGGGCTGGTGGATGCGCTGACCGCCGCAGGCATCCCGGCTTTCGGCCCCACGGCCGCGGCGGCTCGCATCGAGGCCTCCAAAGCCTACGCCAAGGAGGTCATGACCGCCGCCGGCGTGCCGACCGCGGCATACGCCGACTTCACGGATTACCAGCAGGCACTGGCGTACATCGAGGCCCGCCCGGGTCCCGTCGTCATCAAGGCGGACGGGCTCGCGGCGGGCAAGGGTGTGCAGGTCTGTGCTGACCTGGACGAGGCACGTGCTGCGCTGCGGGCGGCGATGGTGGAGGGCGCCTTCGACCAGGCCGGAAGCCGGGTCGTCATCGAGGAGGTCCTGGAGGGACAGGAGGTCTCCGTCCTGGCCTTCAGCGACGGGCGCACGGTGAAGCAGATGGTCGCCGCCCAGGACCACAAGCGGGCGGGCGAGGGTGACACCGGCCCCAACACGGGCGGGATGGGCGCCTACGCACCGGTGCCGGCCTACACCGCAGACATGGCCGAGGCGGTGCAGCGGCGCATCCTGGAACCGACCATCGCCGAGCTTGCCCGGCGGGGCACGCCGTTCGTGGGCTGCCTCTTCGCCGGCCTCATGCTGACCGCCGACGGTCCGAAGGTGATCGAGTTCAACGCACGCTTCGGCGACCCGGAAACCCAGGCCGTGCTCCCGCTTCTGGAGAACGACCTGCTCGAGGTGATCCAGGCCTGCCTGGAGGCGCGGCTGCACGAGGTGGATCTCCGCTTCCGCCCCGGCGCCGCCGTCAACGTGGTGCTCGCCTCCGCCGGCTATCCCGGGAAGTACGTCAAGGGCCTGCCCATCAGCGGGCTGGTGGAGGCCGACCAGGTCGGCGTCACCGTGTTCCACGCGGGCACGGCCTTCAACGAGGACGGTCAGGTGGTCACCGCAGGTGGCCGGGTGCTCGGGGTGATGGCGACGGGCCCCACTCTGCGGGATGCGCTGGCAATGGCGTACGCCGGGGTGGATCAGATTCAGTTCGAAGGCAAGACCTATCGACGCGATATTGGCTGGCGTGCGCTCTGAGCGGCCGTCCCAACGGTCATCCTATGGGCTACGGGGAAGCTGGCTCCGAGCCCTGCCGGCGTTAAGTGACGGATGAAAGGTCGATGATGCGTGTCTCTGGTCGGGGCTCGTGAAGAACGTCAGGTCCCGTGCGCCGAGGCCAGGCGGCTGACCCGCGCGGCCGCTGGGGCTCAACTTCTTCAGGGGGCGCTCATTCTGTTCGCTCCCGCGTACGCCGCGGCGCTCCTGCAGGGGTTTGCTGAGCCGTTGCGCGTGGTTGTCGGCCTGTCTTTCTTCCTGAGCAGCGCCCTCCTCCTGTGGCTGGAGCGCCCCACGCTCTCGGTTTTCCAGCGAAGGATTCTCGTGGCTGTCGCCTCCCTGCCCGCTGCGCTGTGCACCGCGATGGCGGTGTGGGTGCGGTGGTGGCTGGGAGCGCTCTTTTTCGGAGGGATCAACCTCTCCCTGCTCGCGGCGCGGGGGATCCTCCAGCCGGCGAAGCAGCCCTCGGCGCAGTGGCTTCAGGCCGTCGTGGCCATGGCCCCCAGCGCCCTGATCGCGACCGACCGGGAGCAGCGCATCGTGCTGTTCAACCGCCGGTCGGAGGAGATCTTCGGGTACACGAAGCAGGAGGTGCTGGGCAAGCCGATCCGCGCGCTGCTGCCCGAGCTTCCGGGACCCGCCCCTGGCGAGGGCAAGGGCCTGAACGGCGCCGGGCCTGGGGCGAACGGGCTTCGCTCCGGCGGGCATCCGGCCACCCAGGGGCACGAGCTGGTCGCACACCACAAGGATGGCAGTTCGTTCCCCGTCGAGGTCTCCGTCGCCGTCACCCGGGCCGGGGCCGACGAACTGCGCGTGTTGGAGGTGCGCAACATCTCCGGTCGCAGGCGGGTCCAGGCGGCGCTGAAGCGGCTTGCCAGCCAGGACGCGCTGACGGGGTTGTACAACCGCCGGGCGTTCCAGGCGGAGCTGGAGCGCTACCTCGAGCTCGCGCGCCACCACCGGGTGCGCGGGGCGCTGCTTTTCATGGACCTCGACCTGCTGAAGTACGTCAACGACACGCTCGGGCACCAGGCCGGCGACCAGGTGCTGGTGCGCGTTGCCGAGATCATCCAGGCCCACCTGCGGCCCATCGACATCGCGGCCCGCCACGGCGGCGACGAGTTCGCCATCCTCATGCCGTACACCGGGCGCGAGGCGGTCTCCGTCGCGGAATCGCTGCTGAGGGCGGTGCAGCAGGAAGAGTTTCGCGTGAAGGGGCGCAGCGTCACCATGACCGCGTCCATCGGCGTCACGTTCTTCCCCGACCACGGCCTCACCGCCGAGGCGCTGGTCGCCCAGGCCGACATGGCCATGTACCGGGCGAAGGAGTCGGGCCGCAACGCCGTGGCCGTCTTCGACGGGACCGACGAGCAGCGGATCGAGATGGTCGCCAAGCTCTCCTGGGACCGACGGCTGCGCGAGGCGCTGCGGGAAGACCGGTTCGTACTGTACGCGCAGCCCATCCTCGACCTGAGGCTGGGCCGGATCACCCGGGTCGAGCTCCTGCTCCGGTTGGTGGACGAGGGCGGCAATGTGATCGCCCCGGGCGCCTTCCTGGCCGGGGCGGAGCGCTTCGGGTTGATTCAGGAAATCGACCGCTGGGTGCTGAGGGAGGCGATCCGGCTCATCGCGCAGCAGGAGCCGGACAGCGAGATCGAGGCGTTCGAGGTCAACCTCTCCGGCAAGACCATCTCCGATCCCGGCCTGGCCCGCATGATCCAGGAGGAACTGGAAGCCAGCGGAGCGGACCCTTCCAAGCTGGTGCTGGAGATTACCGAGACGGCGGCGATCGGCGACCTGGAGCAAGCCCGGCGGTTCATCACGGCGATGCGCAGGCTGGGATGCCGCTTCGCCCTGGACGACGTGGGGTCCGGCTTCTCCAGCCTGCGCCTGCTGAAGCAGCTGCCCGTCGACTACCTGAAGATCGACGGGGCGTTCATCCGCAACCTGCCCACGGAGGACGCGGACAAACACCTGGTCCGGGCCATGGTGGCCATGGCCCGGACCCAGGGACAGCAGACGATCGCAGAGTTCGTGGACCGCGCCGAGACGCTCCGGCTGGTGCGGGAGTTCGGCGTGGATTACGCGCAGGGCTACCTTGTCGGTCGGCCGGGCGTCGAATGGCTCCGCCCGGGGGCGGTCAGCTCTGGGCGGACGACCGCTCCAGGTGGCGCAGGAAGTGGCTCAGGAAAGCCTGGGGCTGCTCAATGAAGGGCGAGTGGCCGGCGTCTGCGATGACGACCTCCTCATACTCGCCCCCGCCGGCCCGGTAGCGCTCGAGGACGAAGCGGGTCTGGGCGACCATCGGCTGGGGCGGGCAGGCCTCGGGGCCGGGCCATCCGGGCACTGCCCCGATCTGGCCCAGATAGGCCAGGTCGAAGAGCGAGGTGTCGCTGACGATCTGGTCGCTGTCGCCCCGAATCCAGAGCACCGGCGGCTTCGGGTCGATGTGGGCGAAGTGGGATACGTTGTGGTACTTGGGCGACATGGCGTTGTTGATGCCGCGCGTGCCGGGCGCCATGTCGGGCCAGTTGCCGGAGGGCACGGCGTCGCCGGGGTAATGGTCGTCGCCGATGCGGGTGCTGAGGAGCGCATCCACCCAGCGCTCCTCCTGTTCTTCCGTGCCCCGGAACGGCGGCTTGAAGTAGAAGCTGTTCAGGATGTTGCGCGGCGAGGAGGGGTGATCAGCGCCGCGGTCTCCCTCCGCGATCCGTCCCACGAAGTCCCGGTTCACCGTGCCGCCGCCGGAGCCCGCGAAGTCGGGGGCGGTGGGCGTCCCCTCGGCGTCCCGGGTGCCGCCGAAGCCGAACGGGCTCAGGGGCGCGATGAGGGTGAGGGAGAGCAGCCGGTCCGCGTGGTCCGGGGCGTAACGCATCGCGATGCCTCCGCCCATGGACCAGCCCGCCAGGTGGAAGCGCCCGAGCCCCAGGGCGTCCACCAGGGCGGCCAGGTCATCAGCCCAGTCGCCGCAGCCCCGGGTCGCGTCCACCGGCAGGGGCTCGGTCTGGCCGTAGCCCCGCAGGTCGGGCGCGATCGCGCGGTAGCGCGGGCCCAGGGAGAGCATCAGCTCGTCGAAGAAGGCGGAGGAGCTGCAGTTGCCGTGCAGGAGCACTACAGGGACCGGACCGGATCCGGCTTCGCGAACGTGGATCCTCAGGCGGGACGTCATCACGGTGCGCTGCTGAACGGCCGAACACATACAGATCAGCCCCCCTTTTATCCGGAATAATCGATGTGTTAAATCTCCCTCCTGTCCGACCCGGGATTCCTTTTACCGGTGGCAAGAAGATGAACCCGGCGTACCGACTCCTCCCGTCTAACGGGAGGACACCACGCAGAGGAGGGATCCGAATGAGGTTGCGGAACGGTCTTCTCACGGTTATCCTCGCCGGCCTCCTGATTCTCGGCATCGCAGCCTTCCTGCCGCAGGCCGCGCCGGTCCACGCGGCTGAGGACGATACCCCCGTGCGGACCCTGTCGGTAGTGGGACGGGGTGAGCTCGAGGTAAAGCCAGACACCGCGGTCATCACAGTGGGCGTCAGCGAGGTCAAGCCGACGCCGATCGAGGCGTACAACGCCCTGAGCGACAGCATCAACAAGGTGGCCGAAGCCCTGAAGGCCAAGGGCGTGAAGGAGGAGGAGCTCCAGACCAGCATGTTCCAGCTCGCCGCCGAGTACAACTGGACGCAGGAGCGGGGCCAGGAGCTGGTCGGCTACCGGGCGACCAACACCCTGTCCATCACCACGCAGGACCTGGACAAGGTCGCCGAGCTGATCCAGGCGGCGGTTCAGGCCGGGGCCAACGATCTCCGGGGCGTCACCTTCCAGGTGAAGAACGCCGACAAGCTGCTGGATGACGCGCTGAAGCTGGCGGTAGCCGATGCCAAGGCCAAGGCGGAGCTGGTCGCCGGCGAGCTCGGCGCCAAGGTGGTCCGGGTCCACTCGGTCAGCGTCCAGGACCAGGGCGCGTCGCTGGTCAAGGCCCGGGCCGGGTTCAACATGGACGGGGTGGCCGCGGAAATCGCGCCGGTGCCCGTGTACGCCGGCACATCCACGTTCTCGGCGACGGTTTCGGTGACGTTCGAGCTGCAGTAGCGCGGCCCCGTACACAGCGGCTCCACCGCAGCGGGCGCGCGGAGCGGGGTCCCCTCCTCGTGGGAGGAGGGGACCCCTTGTTCTGTCCGGCCGGCGCACACGAAGGGAGCCCGTTTGGGCATAATCAGCAGGGGAACCGCCTCCGGACATATAAATAACAAACGAGATCGAAAAGTCGGATAAATGGGGGCGGTGGAGGATGGGCTCCGTTCTGGGACTGGGCGTGATCGACCTGGCGCTGGGCATCCTGGTGATGGCGCCGCTTTCGGTGGTGCTGCGCCGCAACCGGTACCTGTCCGAGGCGTTCCTGCTCGCGTTCGGGGTCTGCGCAGCGATCGGCATGGCCCTCATCTTCGTGGCCGGGCTGCTCGCCCTGGGGACCTGAGCCGCGCGGGCCGCAGGGGTTCACCGCGACAGCCCACCGCCGGGGAAAAGGGGTTTTCGCCTGCGAAAGCGAATACGTCATGGCAGATGCGCTGTGCTGGGAGGGAACCCGTGCATGCCGGTCAACGAGAAACTGCGCGACGAATTGACTGACAAGCTGTTTGAGGCGATGCTGACCCTGAAGACGGTGGAGGAGTTCTATCGCTTCTTCGAGGATATTGCAACGATCGGCGAGATCAAGGCTCTGGCACAACGGCTCGAGGTGGCCAAGATGCTGGACGCGGGCATGACCTATGAAGATATCGTTGCGGCAACGGGCGCCAGCACGGCCACCATCAGTCGCGTGAAGAAGTGCCTCAACTACGGGGCTGACGGATACCGCATCGTGCTGGAACGGACCAGGAACGAGTACAAGAAACAGGGCTGAGGCGCAGCGAAAACAGCACAGGGGGACAGACCCCCTGTGCTGCTTGCGTCATAGGGAACTCAGGTGGTCCTGGCGGCCTCCCACGCCTGGGGTCCCACGAGGGTCTGGATGGCGGTTGCCGCCGCGGCCAGCACGCCGTCTGCCGCGCCGATCGACTGTACCAGGGTTCCGGTCAGGCTTTGCCGGGCCGAGGGCATCAGCGAGAGCACCTGTTCCGCCGCCGCGCGCACCCTGGGCTGCGTGCGCATGAGCCCGTGGAAGCCCGCGGCCAGATTCATAAGTACGTTTGGGGTGGCCTCGCCGCAGAGGATCCTCCGGATCGCTCCCAGCGCGGCCCCGTGGTAGTAGAGCCCCTCCTCGACGCTGCGCACCGCCTCGTTCAGGGCGGGCGAGGGGGCGTTACTGCTGGCCTCCAGCAGGAGCGAGAGCAGAGCCTGGTAACCGGGGAAGAGCTGCTCCAGGGACCGGGCCGTCTGCACCAGCTGCTGGGTCAGCACCTGGGCGGGGTTGGGCTGCTGCCCCTGCACGGGCAGGCCGGTCTGGGCGAAGGGCGGCGCGCTGCCGAATGGTCCGGCGGCGAAGGGGACCGGCGCAGCCAGGGCTGCCTGCGGCTGGGTCTGAACCGGCGCCTGCGGGCTGTAGGTCACCATGCCGGGCTGCTGCATCCTTCTCCTCTCCTTTCGCGCATACGAGTTCAGGTCCAGCGTATGTGCACGCCGCCGGTTTGGTGACGGGGCCCGGGGCGACGCCGCCGATGGCCGGGCATCGTTCGACGCGCCGGGGCCCGGCAGGTCGACTGCCGGGCCCCGGTGCTCACGCCGTCTCCGGGCGGGGTTGCGGATCTGCTAGCTGATCGGCTCGAAGCGGGCCGTGAAGAACCGCAGGGTGGGCGGCTCGTAGACCATGCGCAGCCCGCGGATGGTGTCGCGCTCCTTCCACAGGTGCTTCACCGAGTACGCCACCACGTCCATGTGCCGGTCGGTGTAGACCCGCCGCGGGATCGTGAGGCGCACCAGCTCCAGCTTGGGATAGTTGTGCTCACCGGTCTGGGGGTTGCGGCCGGCGGAGACGATGCCCCGCTCCATCGCGCGCACCCCGGAGTCCACGTAGAGCGCCGCCGCCAGCGCCTGGGCAGGGAACTGGTCCTGCGGGATGTGAGGCAGGAAGGCCCGGGCGTCCAGGAAGACGGCGTGGCCGCCGATGGGCTGCACGATGGGGATGCCCGCCTCCAGCAGCTGCTCGCCCAGGTAGCGCACCTGATGGATCCGGTGGGCGATGTAGTCGTCGTCCACCATCTCGTAGATGCCCTGAGCGATCGCCTCCATGTCGCGCCCGGCCAGGCCGCCGTACGTGGGCATGCCCTCGAAGATGACCACCTGCTCCCGGGCCTTCTGGAGGATCCACTCCTCGTTCATGGCCAGGAAGCCGCCGATGTTGACCAGGCAGTCCTTCTTTCCCGACATGGTGCAGCCGTCGAAGTAGGACATCATCTCCTTCAGGATCTCCCGGACCGGCTTGTCCTGGTAGCCCTCCTCCCGCTCCTTGATGAAGTAGGCGTTCTCCACGGCGCGGGTCGCGTCGCTCCACATCCGGATGCCGTGCCGGTCGCAAACCTTCCGCACCTCACGCAGGTTGGCCATGGAGACGGGCTGACCACCGGCCATGTTGACCGTAAGCGCCACGTTGATGTACGGGATCTTGTCGGCCCCGACCCGGTCGATGAGCGCCTCGAACTTGGCGATGTCCACGTTCCCCTTGAACGGGTGACTGGCCTGGGGATCGTGGGCCTCGTCGATGATCACGTCGACGAACGTGCCCCCCTGCAGCTCCTGGTGGGTGCGCGTCGTCGTGAAGTACATGTTGCCGGGGATGTAGTCGCCGGGCTTGATGAGGATGCGGGAGATCAGGTGCTCGGCACCGCGCCCCTGATGGGTCGGCACCACGTACTTGAAGCCGTAGATCTCGCGCACCGCCTCCTCCAGGCGGAAGAAGGAGCGTGCGCCGGCGTAGGCCTCATCGCCCATCATCAGGGCGCCCCACTGCCGGTCCGACATCGCGTTGGTTCCCGAGTCCGTCAGCAGGTCGATGTACACGTCCTCGCTGCGCAGCAGGAAGGTGTTGTAGCCGGCCTCCCGGATCGCCTGTTCCCGGTACTCCCGGGTCGTCATGCGGATGGGTTCCACCGCCTTGATCTTGTACGGTTCCGCCCAGGGTCGCTGCATGGGATCATTCCTCCTGTCCGGCTCGGTGCTGTTCGCTCCACGACCAGTATAGGAGGGCACGAACTGCCAGAACAAGCTGTCTTTACCTGAATAAAACAGCGCGGCTGAACAGGGGGAAAGGAAAGGCTGCAGGTCCGCTCAGCCGGTGAGGCGGCGCATCTCCTCCCACGCCTCGGGCGGGCCGACCACGGTGAGCAGGTCGCCCCGCTGCAGCACGGTGTGACCGTGGGGTACGATCTTCTCGGCGCCCCGCTTCACCGACACCACCAGCACCCCGGCGGGCAGCGGCGCATCCCGCAGGGCGGTGCCCGCCAGGGGTCCGCCGGCCAGCAGGAAGTCCTGGATCTGCACGTCCTGGTCCCCGCCCGTGAAGAGCTCGGTCGCGGCCGGGCTGGAGAGCAGGCTCTCCACCAGCAGGGCCGGCGCCAGGTCCGGATTCACCGCCTCCAGTCCTTCCTGCCGGGCTTCCGCCAGCCCGTCCGGGCTGGTTGCGAAGAGGATGGCGCGCGGGATGCCGAACTCCCCGCGGCCCAGGCGAGCCGCGGCGAGGTTGGAGCGTTCGTCGCTGGTCAGCGCCACCAGCGCGCGGGCGTCCTCTGCGCCCGCCTGGCGCAACCCCTCCGCCGAGGCCGGATCCGCCACCACCGCCTGAATGCCGGCCGCCGTGAACTCCGCTGCACGTTCGGGGTGTTCGTCCACCGCGCGCACCGGAACCCCCTGCGCCACCAGCCGCCGGCCCAGGTGCAGCGACAGCCGGTTCATGCCGGCCAATACCACCGCGCGCCGCACCGGGGCGTCCGCAGGTTCACCCAGAATGCGGTTGAACAGGACCGGGCCGAGGATGGCCGTCGTGATGGCCACGAGCACCACCGCCGCGTGGGTGGAGGCGCCGTAGGCCCCCACCGTGTAGGCCACCGCCGAGGCGGCGATGGTGACCGACATCTGGGTCGTGAGCAGGACCATCCCCGCGAGGGTCTTGCGGGGCGGATGCCAGATGGCCAGCAGGACTCCGGGGACGGCCTTGACCACCAGGGTGCCGGCCAGGAGCAGAGGCACCAGCGCCAGGGCCGCAGGGTCGCCGAGCAGGGCGCGCAGATCGAACTCGACGCCCACCATCACGAAGAAAATGGGGATGAGGAACCCGAAGCCCAGCGCATCCAGTTTGTGGGTGATCTCCTCCCGGTGGGAACCGGCGAGCATCGAGAGCAGGAGACCGGCCAGGAAGGAGCCGAGGATGGCCTCGACGCCCACGGTCTGCGCCAGGGCCAGGAAGACGAGCATGAGCGCCCAGGCGGCCCGCACGCCGATCTGCGCCGTGCCGCCTGTGAGCCCTTCCAACAGGTTGAACCGGCTGAGCCACCGGGCGGCCAGGTAGACCGCGGCGCCGGCGGCGATCAGGGCGAGGATCCACAGCGCTTCCAGGGCGGAGCCGTTGACCTTGACCGCGGCCAGGACCGAAAGGCCGAGCATCGGCAGGAAGTCGGCGATCACCGCGGTGGAGAAGAGCACCTGGCCGAAGGGATCCGTCAGCATCTGGCGGTCCTTCAGGACGGGCATGATGATCGAAAGGCCGCACGTGGCGATGATCAGGGTGAGGAAGAGCGGCTCCTCGACCAGGCCCCGCCGCTGGAGCAGGCCGGCGAACCACCAGGCCCCGTAGGTGGTGAGCAGGAAGAGGGCCACACCCAGGGCCAGCGGATGGTGCAGGCGGGCGAGCCAGGCGGGCCGCCCCTTCGGACGGGCTCCTCCGCCCACCAGCGCGGCCAGGTCGATCTCCATGCCGGCCAGGAACATCAGCGCGCCGATACCAAGAAAGTTGAAGATCGAGAGCAGATCGTCGCTCTGCACCAGGCCGAGGCCGCTCTTGCCGACCAGCACCCCGGCCAGGATTTCGCCGGCGGCGATGGGGATGCGCACGCGCTTTAGCCGGTTCAGCAGGAGCGGGACCACGAAGGCCAGGATCGCGACCAGGACGAGGCTGCCCAGGGTCGGGCCGTGATGGGGCATGCCTTCCACCCTTTCGTACAGGAATACACAACATCTTGGTATTATAACACGACGTCATGCCGCATCTTCAATCCGTCGCAGCCAGTGTGCAGCCGGGCATGTGCGGCCTCTGGTATGCGGCGCAGGCAGATTGCGGGCGGCAGCCGCCCAGATTTTCTCCCGCGTGAACCCGTCCGGGCCGCGCACAATGAGGCTAAACCCGCAACAGGGCCCAGAGCATCCGATTGGATCGGCGCCCCGACAGGAGGAGGCAACGGATCGTGCCATTCAGCATCTACGTGGGAAACCTGCCCTGGAGCACCACCCCCGAGGACCTGCGTGCCCTCTTCGAGCCCTACGGCGAGGTGGAGAACGCCCGCATCATCACCGACCGTGAAACCGGCCGCTCCCGCGGCTTCGGGTTCGTGGACATGGCTGACGAGGAGGCGGCGCGCAGGGCCATCGCCGAGTTGCACAATTACGAATACGGGGGCCGGCCCCTCACCGTCAACGAGGCGCAGGCCCGACAGGGCGGGATGTAGCTCCTTCCGCCTACCCGACCGGTCTCCGGTCGGGTTTTTCGCGCCCTCTTGACCAAAGCGGTCGATTATGGTAGCCTCGTTTTAGCCATTTATCACATTAGCCTACTAAAGTACAGGAGGGCGATGGCCGTGAGCACACCGGTGACCCGGACGCAGGTGCCCGACGGAGTGCGCGACCGGCTGCCGTCGGAAGCGGCAGCAATGCGCCGCCTCTCCGCAAGGCTGGACAACGTCTTCCGCGCCTGGGGTTACCGGGAGGTCTCCACTCCGGTCATCGAGTACCTGGAGGCGGTTGCCGCCGGCGCGGCCAACTGGGGCCGCCGGGAGGACCTGTACCAGTTCTTCGACCGAAAGGGGCGCACCCTGGCCTTGCGCCCGGACATGACAACCCCCATCGCCCGCCTGATGGCGACCCGGCTGGCCGACGAGCCCCTGCCGCTCCGGCTTTCTTATTTTGCGCCGGTCTTCCGGCACCGGGAACTCAGGGCCGGCGCGACCAGTGAGATCTGGCAGGCCGGGGTGGAGCTGGTCGGGGCGCCGGGGGAGGCCGCCGACGCGGAGGTCATCAGCCTGGCGTGCGCCGCGGTCCGGGCGGCGGACCTCACCGGTTTTCGTATCGGTCTGGGCCACGTCGGCGTCGTGGAGGGGCTGTTTGAGAGCGCCGGCGTCGATCCTCAGGCCGCGGCCGTGCTGAAGGAGGCGATGGTCGCCCGGGATCTTGTGGCCTTCGAGCAGGGGGTCGCCCGGGCGGGCCTCTCCGGCGAGCGGGCGGAACGGCTGCTGGCGCTGGTCCACTTCCACGGCAGTTATGCGGAGGCCGTGGCCCGCTTCGGCGGCGTCGGTGGCCGGGTGGCGGAGGCGCTGCAGCACCTGGGCCGGGTGCTCGAGGTGCTGGAGGCCCTGGGGGTGGCCGAGCAGGTCAACCTCGACCTGGGGCTGGTGCGGTCCCTGGGCTACTACACCGGGGTCGTCTTCGAGGGCTATCTCCCGGGCATCGGGGCGCCGGTCCTGGGCGGCGGCCGGTACGACAACCTGGTCGCGGAGTTCGGCCGGCCGCTGGCAGCGACGGGCTTCGCCCTGGAGGTGGACCGGCTGCTGATGGCGCAGGAGCAGCAGGGTGCTCTCGCCGCGGAGCCGGGCCTTGACGCCGTGATCGCCTGCCCGCCCGGGCAGGAGGCGGCGGCCATGGCCTGGGCGGCGCGGCTCCGGGCGCAGGGGCTGGCCGTGGAGGTGGATTTCCTGGACCGGACCGGGGAGGAGCTGGCCGCGTACGCTCGCGCCCGGGCCGCGGCACGGGTGTTGCGCCCGGGGGTGCCGTCGATTCACTAGCCGTTGCAGGCGCCGGGCAGCGGGGCTCGGCGCCGCAGGCCCCGGGGCCCCGGCACCCCGGCACCCATGAAGTCTTCCAGGAGGGAACTGCATTCATGTCGCCGATCACGATCGCCCTGCCCAAAGGCCGCCCGTACGCCGCGACGGTCCGCTTTCTCCGGGAGGCGGGTCTGGCCGGGCCGGAGCTGGAGCCCGAGGAGGGGCGGAGCCTTTACGTCGAGTGCCCGGCGCAGGGCACGCGCTTCATCATCGCCCGCGACTCGGACGTTCCCACCTATGTGGAGTACGGGGCCGCGGACCTGGGGATCGTCGGCAAGAACGTGCTCATGGAGCTGGAGCCCCAGGTCTACGAACTGCTGGACCTGGGCTACAGCCAGTGCCGCTTCGTGCTGGCGGCGCCTGCGGGGGTGGACCCCCGGCAGCTCCTGAGCGGCCGCTCCCGGCAGCGGGTGGCGACCAAGTACCCGCGCATGACGGAGGCGTACTTCAACAGCCGGGGCCTGCAGGTCGAGACGATCTTCCTGCACGGCTCCATCGAGGTGGCCCCCAAGGTGGGGCTGGCGGACCTGATCGTCGACATCGTGGAGACCGGCCGCACCCTGCGGGAGAACAACCTGGTCGTGGTGGAGGAACTGTGGACCTCGTCCATGCGGCTGATCGCCAATCGCGCCGCGTACCGGCTCCGGGCCGAGCGGATCGGCCCGATGGTCCAGCGGCTCCGCGAGCTGGTGAGCCGGCGCGCGGTGGCCGCAAACGCCTAGCCTGCGGCCGTATCGTCAAGGAGGAGATCGAGATGTTGAAGGTATGGGAGCCGCAGGCTTTCCTGGAGTTCCTGAACCGGCGCCGCACCGAGTTCTACCCGGAGATCGAGGCGCAGGTGCGCGCCATCCTGGAGCGGGTGCGCCGGGAGGGAGACGGGGCGCTGTACGCCTTCACCCGGCAGTTCGACGGCGCCGACCTGGAGGCCACGGGCCTGCGGGTGACCGAGGCCGAGTACCGGGAGGCCGAGGCCGCGGTGAGCGCGGCGTTTCGCGCCGCCCTGCAGGTGGCCGTCGAGAACATCGCCGCCTTCCACCGGCCGCAGGTGCCCACCTCCTGGTTCACGACCCGGCCGGACGGCACCATCGTGGGCCAGCGGGTCACCCCGGTGGACCGGGCGGGGGTGTACGTGCCCGGCGGGTCGGCACCGCTCTTCTCCTGCCTGCTGATGACCGCCATCCCCGCGGTGGTTGCCGGGGTCCCGGAGGTGATCGTCTGCACCCCGCCGGACCGGAATGGCCGGATCGACCCGCACATGCTGGTGGCCGCCAGGGCTGCGGGGGTCAAGGACGTGTACAAGGTGGGCGGCGCGCAGGCCATCGGGGCCATGGCCTATGGCACGGCCACGGTGCCCCGGGTCGACAAGATCGCCGGCCCGGGCAACTACTACGTGACCCTGGCCAAGAAGCTGGTCTTCGGCCCCGTCGGCATCGACATGCTGGCCGGGCCGACGGAGGTGATGGCCGTCGACGACGGCAGCGTCGATGCGGAGTGGCTGGCGGCCGACCTGCTGAGCCAGGCCGAACACCCCAACGGCATGGTGATCCTGGTGACCACGGCCGGGCCGGAGCGCATCGCGGCCGTCGGCGCGGCGATGGCGCGGCACACCGCCGCCCTGCCCCGGGCGGAGACCATCCGCCGGTCGGTGGCGGAGTTGGGCGCGGCCCTGGCGGTGGACACGCTGGAGGAGGCCGCGGACCTGGTCAACGCTGTCGGGCCCGAGCATCTGGAGGTGGGCGTGGCCGACCCCTGGGCGTTCCTGCCGCTGGTGCGGCACGCCGGCTCCATCTTCCTGGGCCGCTGGACGCCGGAGGCGATGGGCGACTACATCGCCGGGCCGTCCAACGTGATCCCCACCGAGGGCACGGCCCGGTATGCGTCGCCGGTATGCGTGGAGACGTTCATCAAGCGCTCGGCGGTGACCTGTTACAGCGAGGCCGCCTTCCGCGCCCAGGCGCCTCACGCCGTGCGGCTGGCGCTCACCGAGGACCTGCTGGCCCACGCGGCGTCGATGCAGATCCGGCTGGCGAAGCCGGACGGGGAGAGCCCATCGGAGGGGAGGGAAGCCGGATGACGGACTGCAGTCGGAATGAGACGGGCGCACTGGCGGAGCGGGTCGGACAGGTGGCCCGGAAGACCCGGGAGACCGACATCGCCGTCACGTGGCGTCTCGACGGGGCGGGACGGGCGGATGTCGACACCGGTGTGCCGTTCTTCGACCACATGCTGGACCAGATCGCCCGCCACAGCCTCACCGATCTCACGGCCCGGGCGGTGGGCGACCTGGAGATCGACGCGCACCACACGGTGGAGGACACCGGCATCGCCCTGGGGCAGGCCCTGCGCCGCGCCCTGGGCGACGGCCGCTCCATCCGCCGGTACGGCTCGGCCTTTGTCCCCTTTGACGAGACGCTGGCCTTCGCCGCGGTGGACGTCAGCGGCCGTCCCTACCTGGTCTTTGACGCCGCGCTGCCGGCGCAGAAGGTAGGTAACTTCGACACCGAACTGGCCGAGGAGTTCTTCCGCGCCCTGGCCATGAATGCCGGCATCACCCTGCATCTGAAGGTCCACTACGGCCGGAACACCCACCACATGATCGAGGGTCTGTTCAAGGCTTTCGCCCGGGCCCTCGGCGATGCCGTGGCGCGGGATCCCCGGGTCCTGGGGGTCCCCTCCACCAAGGGGGCCCTGTTCTGATGGCCCGGATCGTCATCGTGGACTACGGGATGGGCAACCTCGCCAGCGTCCGGAACGCCCTGCGGGCGGTGGGCTTCGAGGCGGCGGTGAGCGACGACCCGGCGGCGGTGGCGGGGGCGGACGGCCTGGTGCTGCCCGGCGTGGGCGCGTTCGGCACCGGCATGCAGAACCTGGCCCGCCGCGGCCTCGATCAGGCCGTGCGGCAGGCGGCCGCAGCCGGCCGGCCGGTCCTGGGCATCTGCCTGGGGATGCAGCTCCTCCTCGCGGAGGGCGACGAGGGCGGCCCGCGCCCGGGGCTGGGCCTCCTGGAGGGGCGGGTTGCGCGCCTTCCCGACGGGCTGCCCCTTCCCCAGATCGGCTGGAACCTGGTGGAGCCGCAGCGGGACCACCCGCTCTTCGCCGGGCTGCCGACCCCCTTCTGGGCCTATTTCGACCACGCTTACGCGGTGGAGGGCGAACCGCCGTCCACGGCGCTGGCCCTGACCGACTACGGCCGCACCTACCCCTCGGTGGTGGGCCGCGGCAACCTGCTGGGTATCCAGTTCCATCCCGAGAAGTCCTCCCGGGCGGGACTCCGGATGCTGGCCAACTGGGGGAGAATGGTATGCGACTTGATCTCTACCCGGCCATCGACCTGAAGGACGGCCAGGTGGTGCGGCTCCGGCAGGGGCGCATGGACGAGGCCACGGTCTATGGGGTGGACCCGGTCCGGATCGCGGCTCGCTGGGCGGAGGCCGGCGCCCGCTGGATCCACGTGGTGGACCTGGACGGCGCGCTCCGGGGCCGGCCGCAGAACGCCGCCGCGGTGCGGGCCATCGTGGAGGCGCTGCGCCAGAGGCACCCCGGCGTGCGGGTGCAGCTGGGCGGCGGGCTGCGCACCCTGGAGGCGCTGGAGGCCGCCCTGGCGCTGGGGGTCTCCCGGGCGATCATCGGCACCTCGGCCCTCGAAGGCGACGTGGCGGCCCGTGCGGTGGCGCGTTTCGGCCCGGACCGGGTCGCCGTCTCCATCGACGCGCGCGGCGGCTTCGTGGCCGCGCGCGGCTGGGTGGAGGTGACCCGGGTCCGGGCCGTGGACCTGGCCGTGCGGATGCGGGAGGTCGGGGTGCGGACGGTCGTCTACACCGATATCGCCACCGACGGCATGCTCACCGGCCCCAACTTTGCCGAACTGGAGATGATGGGCCGGACCGGCCTCGATGTCATCGCCAGCGGGGGGATCTCCTCGCTGGAGGACATCCGGCGGCTCACGGAGATCCCCGGCGTGGCCGGGGCCATCATCGGCAGGGCGCTCTACACCGGCGCGGTGGACCTGGCGGAGGCCCTGTCGCTCTGCGGAGAGACCCGTGACACGTGATAAGGAGGCGCTGGCACCATGCCCCTCGCGAAGCGCATCATCCCGTGCCTGGATATCCGGGACGGGCGGGTGGTGAAGAACGTCCAGTTCCACCTGAACACCTGGGACGCCGGCGACCCGGTGGCCCTGGCCGCCGAGTACGACCGGCAGGGGGCGGACGAGATCGTCTTTCTGGACATCAACGCCTCCTGGGAGGGGCGGTCGGCCACGCTGGACGTCCTGAGCCGGGCCGCCGAGCAGGTCTTCGTGCCCCTGACCATCGGCGGGGGGGTGAGCGCCGTCGAGCACGTGAAGGCGTACCTGCGGGCGGGGGCGGACAAGGTGTCGGTCAACACCGCGGCCGTGCAGCGGCCCGACCTCATCGACGAGATCGCCGACCTGTTCGGCTCCTCCACCCTGGTGGTGGCCATCGACTGCAAGCGGCGGCCCGAGGGGGGCTGGGAGGTCTACCTGCACGGCGGACGCACGCCCACCGGCATCGACGCCGTCGCCTGGGCCGAGGAGGCGGCCCGGCGCGGGGCGGGCGAGTTGCTGGTCACGTCGATGGACGCCGACGGCACCCGGCAGGGGTACGACATCGCGCTCCACCAGGCCCTGGCCGACGCGGTCGGGGTGCCCGTCATCGCCTCCGGCGGGGCAGGGAGCCCGGAGGACATCCTCGAAGTTCTGACCGTGGGCCGGGCGGATGCCGCCCTGGCCGCCTCGATCTTCCACAGCGGCAGGCACACGGTGGGGGAGGTGAAGGCCTTCCTCCGGGAGAGGGGGGTGCTGGTACGGTCATGACGGAGACCTTGACGCTGAAGTGGGGCCCGGACGGGCTGATTCCGGCCGTCGTGCAGGACGTGCGGACCGGGCAGGTGCTGATGCAGGCGTACATGAACGAGGAGGCGCTCCGCCTCACGCTGGAGACCGGGTACGCCTGGTACTGGTCCCGCAGCCGGCAGGAGCTGTGGCAGAAGGGCGGGACCTCGGGCCACGTGCAGCGGGTCCGGGAGATCCGCACCGACTGCGACGGGGACTCGCTGCTGCTCCTGGTGGAACAGGAGGGGGTGGCCTGCCACGAGGGCACCTACTCCTGCTTCACCCGCCGGGTGGACGGTTCGCCCAAGGCCCTGATCGACACCGCCTTCTGGCCCATCCAGCCGGACGACACGGTGCCCTACGACATCGGGTCCATCCTCCGGGAGCTCACCGCCGTTCTGGCGGAGCGGCGGGCGCATCCCGACCCGGAGAGCTACACGAGCAGGCTCTTCCGGAGGGGACCCGACGCTTACTGCAAGAAGATCGGCGAGGAGGCCACCGAGGTGGTGCTCGCCGTCAAGAACCGGGACCGGGAGAACCTGGCCTTCGAGGTGGCTGACCTCTGGTTTCACAGCCTGGTGGCCCTGGTGGACCAGGGGCTGAGCCCCGCGGACGTGGCGGACCAGCTGGCCAGCCGGCGGGGGAGGAGGCGGGAGCAGCAGAAGGAGGAGTAGCCATGTCCAGCGTGCGCACAGCGGTCCGGCGGATGAAGCCCTACGTGCCGGGCAAGCCGGTGGAGGACGTCCAGCGGGAGCTGGGGCTTCACGACCTCGTCAAGCTCAACCAGAACGAGAACCCCCTGGGCCCTTCGCCCCGGGCGGTGGCGGCCGCGCGCGCGGCGATGGCCCAGGTCCACACCTATCCCGAGGGAACCGCCCGCCGGCTCCGGGAGCGGCTGGCGCAGATGTGGAACCTGCCTGCGGACTGGTTCCTGATCGGCAACGGCTCCGACGAGGTCTTCCGGCTGCTGGCGGAGGTGTACCTGGAGCCGGGGGACCGGGTGGTCGTCCCTGAGCCGTCGTTCGCCGCCTACCGGTTCGTGGCGGAGCTGATGGGCGCCGAGGTGGTGGCGGTGCCCCTGGCCGGCTGGACCATGGACCTGCCTGCGATGGCGGAGGCGGCGGCGCGGGGTGCGAAGCTGCTCTTCCTCTGCCGGCCCAACAACCCCACCGGCACGGTGTTCGCCGAGGCCGACCTGCGGGCGGCCCTGGAGCGGGTGCCGCCGTCGACCCTGGTGGTGGTGGATGAGGCCTACCGGGAGTTCGACGAGACCCCGTTCGACAGCCGGGCCCTGGTGCAGGACTACCCGAACGTGGTCATCGCCCGGACGTTCAGCAAGATCTACGGCATGGCGGGCTTCCGGCTGGGCTACGGCGTCATGCGGCCGGAGGTGCTGGCGCCGCTGTACACGGCCCGGGATCCCTTCAGCGTGAACGGCCTGGCGGTGGCGGCCGGGCTGGCGGCCCTGGACGACGTGGAACACGTGGAGCGGACCCGGGCGCTCACCCGGGAGGGAAAGGCGTACCTCTACGCCGCCTTCCAGCGGCTGGGGCTCGGGTACGTGCCCAGCGAGGCCAACTTCGTCCTGTTCGACGCGGGCAGGCCTGCGGCAGAGGTGTTCGACGCGCTGCTTCGGCGCGGGGTGCTGGTGCGTCCGTGCGGCTCCTTCGGCCTGCCGGACCACCTGCGGGTGACGGTGGGGACGCCGGAGCAGAACCGACGGTTCGTGGAGGCGCTGAAGGCGGCGCTGGGCGAAGGGTGATGGGACCGGGCGGGGCCCCGGAGGGCGCTCCCGCCCTTTCGCATCAGGGGGATCGCCGAGGGGCCGGAAGGGGTCGCGCATAGGCGCTGCAGGGAACCTGCAGCGTACAACCTGCGCGAAACTTCTGGTCCCGCGCTTTCGTCCAACGTGCGAGTTGGCAGAACACTGCGCCGGGAGTGATGCCCCCCATGCGCATCCTACAGACCGTGTTCTCTCTGTCCGTTGCCCTTGTCCTCATCCTTACGGTCCTTGCGGCGCTTGGTCCCGCTCCGGCCCCTTCTTCGGCGCGCCTGCCGGTGCAGGCGGAGGCGGCCGAGGTCACCCTGGAGCCGGCGGCCTTCGACCCGGCCGGGCTGGACCCCTCCGGCGAGCTGGTCCTCACGAGCCGGAGGCCGCTCACGCTGGCTGCGGTGGAGGCCGCCCTGGCGGTGGAGCCGGCCGTGAGCGTGCGGATCCAGCAGGCCGACAGCGAGGGGACCCGCTTCACCATCGCGCCGGCGGCGGCGCTGGAGCCCAATCGGGTCTACCGGTTCCGGCTCGCCCGGGAGGCCGGACTGGACCGGGATTACCAGTGGTCCTTCCAGACCCGCGCCGAGTTCCGTCTGCTGGGCACGCTCCCCGCGCACCAGTCGACGGGCGTTCCCGTGGAGACGGGCATCGAGTTCACCTTCAGCCATGACGACTACGAGGACCCGTCCGCGTACTTCAGCATCAGCCCCCCGGTAAACGGACGGTGGGAGCGGCATAAGAAGACGGCCGTGTTCGTTCCCCGGGATCCGCTGCAGCCGGGGACCATCTACACGGTCACCCTGAAGGAAGGGCTGGGCCGCATCCGGGGCGAGGGGAAGCTGGGTGAGTATACCTTTGCGTTTGAAACCGCGCCCGCGGGTTCCGGCAGCCCGGTCAGGTGGTTCCACCTGGCCGACGAGGCGGCGGAGTTCCCCACCGACACGGCCCCGTACTTCCGCATGTGGGACGCCGGCGGCGCCCGGGAGTACGCCATTGCGGTCTACCGGTACCCCGACGCCGCCGCCTACGTCGCGGCGCTGCAGGAGATCCTAGGGCTGCCCGCCTGGAGCAGCGCGGCCCGCGACCGCTACCACGAGTCCACCGAGGGCCTGGAGGCGGTCGCGACCTTCTCCGCCAAGCCCATGGAGCTGGAGTATGACCGTTACCTGGTCCTTCCGGAGCCCTTGCCGGCCGGGTACTACCTCGCCGAAGTGCAGCGGGACGGACAGGTCCGGCAGGTTCATTTTCAGGTGACCGACCTTTCCTATTACCTGGCGGAGAGCACCACCGGGGTGCTCGCCTGGCTGAACGACCTGGAGACGGGACGGCCGGCGGCAGGGGCGGTGCTCCACCGGCCCGACGGTTCGACTGCGGCCACGGCCGACCAGAACGGGGTGGCGCTGCTGGAGCCGGAAGCCGCCGTTGCCGGCGGGTCAGCGGACTCCAGCGGGGATGGCGAGCCCCCGCATGGCTTCTGGATCGCCCGGAGCGGGACCAAGGAAGCCGTCCTGCACACCGGGCGCAGCTATGGGTACTGGAGCGCCCCGGAGTCCCGGTCCGAGTTGTACTGGCGTTACCTTTACCTGGACCGCGCCATCTACAAGCCGACGGACACGGTCCACCTCTGGGGCATCCTCCATCCCCGCGAGCCGGAAGCCCGGCCCGTGGACCGGGTCCGGGTGGAGGTCACCCGCGGGTGGTACTGGGGAGCCGGAAGCGAGCGGGTGGTCCTGGCCAGCGCGGACCTGCCGGTGGAGCGCTCCAGCTTCATCGGCGGCCTGACGTTGCCGAACCTCACGCCGGGCACCTATCAGATGGGCCTCTGGGTCGGCGATGAGCTGTTCGCCAGCCGCTGGTTCGAGGTGGCCACCTACGCCAAGCCGGTCTACCAAATCGACGTGACGCCGGACCGGGAGGCGCTCTTCGCCGGCGAGACGGTGACCTTCCGGGTACGGGCCACCTTCTTCGAGGGGACGCCCGTGCCCGACATGCAGCTGAACTACCGGATCGGCGGCGACACAGGCAGCGTGATCACCGATGCCAACGGCGAGGCGGTGATCGTCTACACCCCGCCCAAGCAGCCGGAAAGCTGGGGATGGTGGGAAAGCTGGCTGACCCTCTACGTCAGCGGAGGCGAACCGGAGATCGGCGAGGTGACGGCGGAGCGGACCGTCCGGCTCTTCTCCCGGGATGTGATGCAGCGGGCCGAGACGATGGTGGTAGGCGACCAGGTCACGGTAACGGTCCAGATCAACCGGGTCGTGCTGGACCAACTCCTGGCCGGCACGGGAACCGACGCCACGGGCCCTGCGGTGGCGGGGCAACCGGTGACGTTCACCCTCTTCGAGCGGAACTGGATCCCCGTTGAGGAGGGGGAGTACTACGACTTCATCGAGAAGGTCGTGCGCAAGCGGTACCGGTACCAGCAGCAGACCCGTGAGATCATCAAGGAGACCGCGGAGACCGACGGGGACGGGCGGGCGATCTTCCGGTTCACCCTCGACCCGGAGAAGCAGTACGAGATCCAGTACGGCGTGCAGGACTCCCGCGGCCTGTGGCTTGTGAGCAGCGCGTGGGTTTCGGGCCAGTGGTACGGCTACGACCCGGACTGGGGATGGCCGCAACTGGTCCCCGAGGATGAGGGGCGGTACCGGGTCGCCGTCGGCGAACCGGTGGCGTACGTGCTCCGCAAGGGGCAGCGGCGGTTGGATGACCGGCCCGGCGGCTTCCTGTTCTTCACCGCCCGCCGGGGCATCCGGGAGTACGTCGTGCAGGATTCGGCTGCCTTCACCGCAGCGCTGCAGGTCGAAGACCTTCCCAACACGACCCTCTACGGCGTCGCCTTCGACGGCCGCCGCTACCTCTCGGCCATGCACTCCATCGCCGTCGACCCGGAGGAGATGCGGCTGGACGTGACCGTCACCCCCGACCGGGAGGCCTACCGCCCGGGCGATGAGGTGCGGGTGCAGGTGACCGTCAGGGACCGCACCGGGCGGCCGGCCGCCGGGGCCGTGGTCAACCTGAACCTGGTGGATGAGGCCCTGTTCGCGGTGCGGGAGCAGGATGTGGACATCCTCGGCGATCTCTACGGAAGCTGGGTCAGTTCCGGCGTGCTCCGGACCCGCAGCTCCCACGAGCCTCCACCCACGAGCGGAGGTGCGGAGAAGGGCGGCGAAGGCGGCGGGGTCCGCCGCGACTTCCGGGACGCGGCGCTCTTCACCCGCGTCGTGACCGACGCCTCCGGCGAGGCCGTGGTGTCGTTCCGTGTCCCCGACAACCTTACGAGCTGGCGACTGACGTACCAGGCGGTCCGGCCGGAGACCATGGAGGCCGTCAGCGGAGCCATCGGGATCCCGGTCCGGCTGCCCTTCTTCGCCGACCTGGTCATGGGCGAGGTCTACCTGGTCGGCGAGCGGCCCGTGTTTCAGGTGCGCGCCTACGGCGAGGCGCTGGCGCCGGACGCGGGGGTGCAGTTTGCGGTGGAGGTGGATGGGCCGGGAGGCTACCGGCACCGGCTGCGGCTCAGCGGCCGCCCGTTCGATATGGTTTCGGTCCCGTTGGCGCCGCTGGCCGCCGAGGGGACCTACACGGTCAGGGTGACGGCCGCCTCCGGCGGGCTGGCGGACGCCCTGGAGCGCACCTTTGCGGTGCGCGGGACCCACCTGGTGCAGAACCGGGTCGATTTCGCCGTCGTTCAGCCCGGGGCGCGGTTTTCCGGCGCCACGGACGGGCTCACCTACGTGACTTTCCTCGACTGGGAGCGGGGCCGGTACCTGGAGGTGCTGCACCGCACCCGGTGGCTGTCGGGCAGCCGGTTTGAGAAGCGGCTGGCCCGGGCGGAGGCCGCGGAACTGCTGCAGGCTCACTTCGGCTGGGAGGACGCCTGGCCAGAGCCGGAGTTGGATGCGCTGCGGTATCAGACCACGGAAGGGTCCATCGCGATCCTGCCGTACAGCGACGGCGACCTGAAGCTCTCGGCGCTGGCCGCAGATCTGGCGCCGGATCGGTTTGACCGTACCGCCCTGGCGCTGTACTTCGAGCGGATCCTGGAGGACGAGGGCGAGAGCCGGGAGCGGAAGGCCATGGCGCTCTACGGCCTGGCCGGCCTGGGAGAGCCGGTGCTGCTCGCCGCGCACGAGCTGCTCGCCCAACCGGACCTCTCGCCGGCGGAGGAGCTCTGCGGCATGCTCGCCGCCGCGGCGCTGGGCGACCTGGAGACGGTGCGCCCGCGCTACCGGGCCCTGGTGGCGGCCCATGGTGACCAGATCGGCCAGGACCTGCGGCTGACGGCGGGCGCGGGCCGCGACGAGCAGCTGGAGGCCACCGCGCTGGCGGCGGCCCTGGCGGCCCGGCTCGGGGAGCCGGAAGCGACGAGCATGCTCGGCTACCTGCTGGACAATCCGCCGCGGGAGAGCCTGATCAACCTGGAGCTCGTGCTCGCCGCCCGGAGCGGGCTGGAAGGCCTCCGGGGCGCGCCCGTGGGGCTCGCCTACCGGTTGAACGGCCAGCTGGTCGAGAAGATCCTGCAGCCCGGCGAGCGGGTCAGCCTCGCCCTGCGGCCGGAGGAGCTGGCCTCGCTGCGGGTCACGTCGGTCGAGGGCAGCGTTGCGGCGGTCGTCACCTACGCCGCCCCCGGACGCCCCGCCGTGACCATGGCGGGAGGCAACGTGGTGCGCAGCTACTCTCCGGCGCCGGAGGCGTGGAAGCCGGGTGACATCGTCACGGTCACCCTCACGTACGGCCTGCCGGCCGACGCGCCGGAGGGGGCGTATGAGCTGACGGACACGCTGCCTTCGGGACTCCGCTACCTGGAGCGGCCCTGGTCCTGGGGAGAGCGGATCAACTGGTCGAACTACACCACCCGGGCCACGCTGGTGGACGGGCAGCGGGTGACGTTCTGGGCCGGGAAGAAGGGCCAGCCCATCCAGTACTACGCCCGGGTGGTGACCGCCGGCGAGTACCGGATCGAGGAGGCCGTGCTCCAGGACCAGAAGAACGGGCTGGTGTACGGCATGGCCCCGGCCGGGACGGTGAGGATCGGATGGTAGGCGAGAGGCACGTCGGGCGGCGGTGGCGGTTGGCCGCGGTGGCGGCGGTGTGCGCGGCGGCCCTGGCCGCCGGTGTGGTCGGAAAGGGCGCGGCGCCCCGCGCAGCGGTGGATACGACGCCCCCTACCGGCGCCGGAAGGGCAGCCACTCAACGGGCCCATCCCAACGCCTTTTTCAACCCCACGCTGTTCTACCAGGGTCTGGAGGCGGCACGGCGGTCGGCATCCGGCGCCGGCCCCGTGACCGCCTCCGCTGCGGGCCGTCTGGCCGGCGGGCTGGTGCCGCACCACGACCTGGCTGCGGAACTGCTGTCCGGGTTCTTCCTGCTGCTGGAGGAAGATCCGCCGGAGGTCATCTTCCTGGTGGGGCCGAACCACGAGGCGGCCGGGCCCCCGGTCATCACGGGCCGGCGCCCGTGGCAGACCGACTTCGGGCTGGTGGAGGTGGACCCGGGCGCGGTGGACGCCCTCGTGGGCCTCGGCCTCGCCGCGGTGGAAGAGGACGTGCTTGCGCGGGAGCACGCCATGGGCACGCTGATGCCCTACATTAAGTTCCACGCACCGGAGGCGCGGGTCGTGCCGCTGATCCTGCACCGCGGCCTCTCCCGCGCAGACCTGGAGCGGCTGGCCGGCGCGCTGGCGGCGGAGCTGGGCCCCGGCCGGATCCTGGTCGCCTCCGTCGACTTTTCCCATTACCTCACCCGCCCTGAGGCCGAGGCGATGGACCGGGAGACCCTGGCGACGATCACCGCCGGCGACCTGGACCGGCTGCTGCAGATGGGCCCTGAACACCTGGACTCGCCGGGGTCCGTGGCCGTGCTGCTGACCGCGATGGCGGCCGCGGGCGCCGACGGCCCCACCGTGCTCGGGCACACCAACTCCGGCGCGATCCTGCGCGACGACCTGATCGAGACGACCAGCTACTTTACCTTCGTCTTCACGCACAGATAGCGGAGAGACGCGCCGCACCGCGCGTGCGATCGTCGCTTGTACAAGGAATCCCTGTTGCACAGAACGCGCAGACATGATATAGTATCACTTGCGCTGCCGCTGCGGCGGCGGATGCAATCCCTCGCGGAGAGATACCCAAGTGGCTGAAGGGGCGGCTTTGCTAAAGCTGTAGGGGGCGCAAGCCCCGCGAGGGTTCAAATCCCTCTCTCTCCGCCAGCGGCCGTGCTCGTGCGAGCACGGCTTTTCTCATTCCTGCCCGGCGGTCTGCCGCATTCTGCCACCAGGTTGCATGACGGGCACGGACATGGTATATTATCTTTTGCGCCGCCCATCGGGCGGCGGAAGCATTCCGCCGCGGAGAGATACCCAAGTGGTTGAAGGGGCGGCTTTGCTAAAGCTGTAGGGGGCGCAAGCCCCGCGAGGGTTCGAATCCCTCTCTCTCCGCCAGACGACAGAAGCGACGGTGGGCCGTGCAGGTGCACGGCCCACCGTCGCTTCTGCTCCGCGTCGCCCGCCCGCTCCGGACGCGCTCCGAATCAACGCCCTTCCGCTGGTGAACGCTAAAGGCAAACCCGTGCGATGGCCAGTTGGAGGGGGATTGCGTACGGTGCGAGCACGGTGGGCAGCCATGGCGTTCTGCGCCCTGCTCCTTTCCGGGTGCATGGCGCAGCAGCAGCCGCAGCAGTCGCCGGAACCCAGTTCGGAGCAGGTACGGAAGGCCGTCAGGGAGAGCCTGAGCGAGCCGGAGATGAAGGACTACATCCGTCTTCAGGTCAAGGAGCAGGCCGGCGTGGAGATCCTTGAGATGGCCCTCGACACGCAGGAGGGCAAGGACGCGCTGACCGATGCCGTGAAGGAAGTCATGGGCTCGCCGACCGGCGAGCAGCTGATTCAGCAGAAGCTGGCGGAGATGCTGGAGGACCCCATCGTCCAGCAACAGCTGCAGCAGGCGATCCGTGAGACGCTGCAGGACATCCTGTCCAAGGGAACCCAAGACTCCCGCCGGGGCGGCGGACAGGGCGGCGGCCAGGGCGGTGGACAGGGTGGTGGACAGGGTGGCGGTCAGAGCGGAGGCCAGCAGGGCGGCGGTGGCGGCGGTCAATGACAGACAGCGGCCCCCGGTCGCACAGGCGGCCGGGGGCAAGCGCGCGCCCGATCAGGACGCGAGGTCGAGCAGCTCGCGCTGCTCGCGCGGGAAGGTCGAGCTGTAGGCGGCCAGTACCCGTTCCCGGTACGGGTTGGTCTCCCAGCCGGCCGCCGCGCGCGGCCCGCCGTTGTACACGGCCAGGGCGACGTCCACCGAGCCGTACTCGGCGATGAGGGCGGACAGGTAGAACGTGCCCATCTCCACGGACGTGGCGGGGTCGCTCAGGTCGTACGCCTCCAGCCCCATGACGCCGGCCAGCCACTGGCCGGTGGAGGGCAGGATCTGCATGAGGCCGCGCTCGCCGTGGGCGCCCACGGCGTCCGGATCCCACCGGCTCTCCACGGTGATGACGGCCGCGATCAGCCGGGGGTCGACCCCGTACCGGTCCGCGACCTCTACCACCAGGGGGCGGTATTCCTCCGGGGCCAGGTCCTCGATGCGGGCGGCCAGCTCTTCCAGGCGGGCCCGCCCCAGCTCCGCGGGGTCGGGCGGCAGCTCCGCCGTCGGATCGGGTTCAGGTTCGGGCAGAACCGGTTCGGCGTCTTGCGCGGGCTCGGCCGCCGTCGCCGCGAGCATGGTGGGAACGGCCGCCACTCCGAGCGCCAGGGCCGCCCAGAGGAAGCCGCGCCGGCGGAGTCGTTGGCGCACAGTCGGTTCCTCCTTTAGACCTCATACGGTCAATATATCTGAATAATAAGAAGTGTCACATGTAGTTCTTGGCAACGCTACCCACTTTACCAGGAGCCGAAACCGACTGTCAACCCTTATTGCCAGATGATGGAACGGGTCAACCCATTGTCGAAAGTGGCGGAAAAGAGGGGGAGGAAGGAGGACCGGCGGGCGGGCGAGAAATCCCCCTGTCGTGAGGTAGGTGACCCGCGATCATGCTTGATCCTTCATCTGTTCGTGAGTACCAGCGCCTGCGGGCCGCGGTGCGCGGCCGGCTGCTCTCCGGGCTGAACGAGCAGCAGCGGGAGGCGGTGCTGCACGGTCAGGGGCCGCTGCTCATCCTGGCCGGAGCGGGAAGCGGGAAGACCCGCGTCATCGCCCACCGCATCGCCCACCTGATCCTGTTCGGGCCGGAGTACGACCCTGACGCCCCGCCGCCCCCCGGCCTGACGGCGGACGACCTCGAGGCGCTGCGGCTGGCCGTCGAGGGCCCGGGGCCCATCGACACCGGCGCGATCGCCCACCTGCTGGGTGGGGGGATCGATCCCTGGCGCATCCTGGCGATCACCTTCACCAACAAGGCGGCCGCCGAGATGCGGGAGCGGGTGGAGCAACTGGTGGGCCCGAGGGCGCGCGAGGTCTGGGCGGCGACCTTCCACTCGACGTGCGTCCGCATGCTGCGGCGGGACATTGAGCGGCTGGGCTACGGCCGCAATTTCGTCATCCTGGATGCCGAGGACCAGCAGGCCGTCATCCGGGACTGCCTGAAGCGGCTGGGCCTGTCGGAAAGGCAGTTCCAGCCCGGCGCCGTGCTGGGCACGATCTCCAACGCGAAGAACGCCATGCTGGATCCCCGGCGGTTCGCCGACCGGGCCGGCGACTACTGGCGGCAGCAGGTGGCCAAGGTCTACGCGCTGTACCAGGAGCAGCTGCGCTCGGGCAATGCGCTGGACTTCGACGACCTCCTGCTGAAGGCCGTGGAGCTGCTGGAGCGGTTCGACGACGTGCGGGAGTACTACCAGCGCAAGTTCGAGTACATCCTCGTCGACGAGTACCAGGACACCAACCACGTCCAGAACCGGTGGGTCTTCCTGCTGGCCGGGGAGAAGCAGAACCTGGCCGTCGTCGGCGATGACGACCAGGGCATCTACTCGTGGCGCGGGGCGGACATCAGCAACATCCTGGAGTTCGAGGCGCAGTTCCCCGGCTGTCGGACCATTAAGCTGGAGCAGAACTACCGCTCCACGCAGAACATCCTCTCCGCCGCCTATGCGGTGGTGCGGCACAACACGGGCCGCAAGGAGAAGCGGCTCTGGACGGCGGCGGGCCCCGGGGACCCGGTGTACCACTTCACCGCCGCCGACGAGCGGGACGAGGCGGCGTTCGTGGCGCGCGAGGTGGAGCGGCTGGTGGCCGAGGGCCTGCCCGACGGCACCCGCCTGGACTACCAGGACTTCGCCGTGCTCTACCGCACCCACGCCCAGTCCCGCGCGCTGGAGGAGGCCATGGTGCGCCGTTCCATCCCCTATGGCATCTACGGCGGCCTGCGCTTCTTCGAGCGCAAGGAGATCAAGGACGTCCTGGCTTACCTGCGCATCATCGCCAACCCGGCCGACATCGTGTCGTTCCGCCGGGCCGTCGGGGTGCCGAAGCGGGGCATCGGCCCGGCCACGGTGGACAAGCTGGTGGACTACGCCGAGCAGTGGCAGGTGCCGGTGGCACTGGCCGCCCTCGACTGCTCGATGGTGCCGGGCCTCTCCGGCACCTACCAGAAGCGCATGGAGGAGTTCGGCGCCCTCATCGAGGAGCTGACCAACCTGAGCGCGCACTGCACGGTGGGCCAGCTGATTGACGCCGTGCTGGAGCGCACCGGCATCCTGGAGGAGCTCCGGGCCGACACCTCGCTGGAGGCGGCGGCGCGGCTGGAGAACGTGCAGGAGCTGCGCTCGATGGCCGCGGAGTTCGAACCGCCGGCCGGCGAGGAGCTGGACGGCCTCCGGGACCTGGACAGCTTCCTGGCCACGGTGGCCCTGCTCACCGACGCCGACCAGGTGGGCGAGGGGCAGAACAAGGTGACTCTGATGACCCTCCATTCGGCCAAGGGGCTGGAGTTTCCCGTGGTCTTCCTGGTCGGCCTGGAGGAGGGGGTATTCCCCCACAATCGGGCCCTGACCGACGAGGTGCAGATGGAGGAGGAGCGCCGGCTCTGCTACGTGGGCATGACCCGGGCGCGCCTGCGGCTCTATCTGACCAACGCTGTCAGCCGCAACCTGTGGGGCCAGTCCAACTACAATGCGCCCAGCCGGTTCCTGCTGGAGATTCCGGCGGAGCTGGTGGAGGAGGTGACCCCGGCCGCCGGTGCGTCCGGGCCGCGCCGGTCCGCCTGGGACGACGGCGCCGCCTGGGAGGACGCCGGGGCGGCTGTGCGGCGGCCGGCGTGGGATGGCGGCGCGCGGGCTGCGCGGCGCCGGGAGTGGGAGGACGACGACTTCTCGCCGGCCATCGGCGCGGCGGGCTGGGGTCGGACCGCGCAGGCCCGCCGGCTGCAGAAGGCCCTGGAACCGCCGTCCGAGGAGACGCCGCAGTTCCAGCCCGGGGACCGGGTGCGTCACGAGCGGTTCGGTGAGGGCGTGGTGAAGGCCGTCATCGGCGACACCGTGACCGTGCAGTTCGCCGGGGCGGCCGGGCAGCGGGTACTGGTGGCCAGCTACCTGCGCCCGGCCGCGGCCGAGGCGGAGTGACTGGGGAGGGAAGCAGCATGGATCGATCCTGGGCGGAGCGGCGGATCCCGGAACTGATCGAGACCATTCGCCACCATGAGTACCTCTATTACGTGAAGAATGAGCCGGAGATCAGCGACGCCGCCTTCGACGAGCTGATGCAGGAGCTGAAGCAGCTGGAGGAGGCGTTCCCGGACCTGCGGCGGCCCGACTCGCCGACGCAGCGGGTCGGCGGGGCCACCGCGCCCGACTTCGCCAAGGTACCCCACCAGCCGCCGATGTACTCCCTGGACAACGCCTTCAGCGAGGCGGATCTGCGGGACTTCGACCGGCGGGTGCGCGAGGGGCTGGGCGGCGAGCCGGTCTCCTACGTGTGCGAGCTGAAGATCGACGGGCTCTCGATCTCGCTTCGCTACGAGGACGGCCTCTTCGTCCAGGGCGCGACCCGGGGCGACGGCGAGACCGGCGAGGACGTCACCGAGAACCTGCGCACCATCGGCTCGATCCCGCTCCGGCTGGACGGGACGGAGGCCCCGGTGCCGCCCCGGCTGATCGTGCGGGGCGAGGTCTACATGACCAAGCAGGTGCTGGAGGAGCTGAATGCGGCGCTGGCCGCCGAGGGGAAGCCCCTGCTGCAGAACCCCCGTAACGCCGCGGCCGGCGGACTCCGGCAGAAGGATCCCCGCAAGACCCGGGAGCGGCGGCTGGACGCCTTCCTCTACCAGGTGGTGGACGCGGAGGCCCTGGGCATCGCCGACCACTGGAGTGCGCTGCAGCGGCTTCAGGCCTGGCGCTTCAAGGTGAACCCGCACCGGCACCTGGCCCACACCATCGACGAGGTCCTGGACTGGGTGGCCGGGTGGCAGGCGCGGCGGCACGAGCTGCCCTATGAGATCGACGGCCTGGTGATCAAGGTCAACGACCTCGCCCAGCAGCGGCGGCTGGGCTTTACGTCCAAGTTCCCTCGCTGGGCGATCGCCTACAAGTTCCCCGCGGAGGAGCGGGAGACCACCGTGGTGGGCATCAGCCTGGAGGTCGGGCGCACCGGCGTGGTGACGCCGTCGGCGGACCTGGCGCCGGTGCGCATCGCCGGCACCACGGTGAAGCGCGCCACGCTGCACAACGAGGACTACATCCGGGAGAAGGACATCCGAGTCGGGGACACGGTCATCGTCCGCAAGGCCGGCGAGATCATCCCCGAGGTGGTGCGGGTCGTGCCGGAGAAACGGCCGCCCGACGCCCAGCCCTGGACCTTCCCGAAGACGTGTCCCGCCTGCGGCGCAGAGCTGGTCCGGATCGAAGGCGAGGCGGCGACCCGCTGCACCAACAACCTCTGCCCCGCCCAGCAGTACCGGGCGATCCTGCACTTCGCTTCGCGGGACGCCATGAACATCGAGGGGCTGGGCGAGGCCCTGGTGCAGTCGCTGCTGGACCACGGCCTGATCGAGGACGCCGCCGACCTTTACCGGCTCCACGAGAAGCGGGATGCGCTCATCCGCCTCGAGCGGATGGGCGAGAAGTCGGTGGACAACCTGCTGGCGGCCATCGACGCCACCCGGCAGAACCCCCTGCACCGCCTGATCTTCGCCCTGGGCATCCGGCACGTCGGCGAGCGGGCAGCCCGGCTCCTGGCCGACCACTTCGGATCCATGGAGGCGATCGAGCAGGCCGGCCTCGACGAGCTCACGGCCATCCCCGGCCTGGGGCCGAAGATCGCGGAGTCGGTGAAGAACTACTTCGCCTCGCCCCGCTCGCATCAGCTGCTGGCGAAGCTCAGGGCCGCGGGCGTGAACATGGTGGGCGAGAAGAAGGCTGGGCCGGCAGAGGGGCCGCTGGCGGGCATGACCGTGGTGGTCACCGGGACGCTGGTGCGGTGGAGCCGGAAGGAGATCGAGGAACTGATCCAGCAGTTGGGCGGGAAGGCTGCCGGTTCGGTCAGCCGGAAGACCAGCTTCGTCGTTGCGGGGGAGGCCGCGGGCTCCAAGCTGCAGAAGGCTCAGGAACTGGGCATCCCGGTGCTCACCGAAGACGAGTTCTGCGAGCGCTATCTCCAGGGCTAGGGAAACCTCGCCAAGATGATGCAGGGGGAATCGGGAGGATTCGCGTATAGGCTGAGCGAAAAAATCTAAACCAACCCGCGCGAAACTGCGTCTCATGAGCACAAAGGGAGTATTGTCATGAGGCGGGCATGAAACGCCGGGCGGAGTCATGTGTAGGTGTGAAGGAGAAGAGGAGTGAGCCTGTGAGCGAGAAGCTGGTCGAAATCCGAAACCTTCAGACCCACTATTTCACCGAAGACGGCGTCGTAAAGGCCGTTGACGGGGTGGATCTCTATATCAACCGTGGTGAAACCCTGGGTGTCGTGGGCGAGTCCGGCTGCGGGAAGAGTGTAACCTCCCTCTCGATCATGAGGCTCATTCCCAATCCCCCGGGCAAGATCGTGGGTGGCGAGATCCTGTTCGAGGGTGAGGATCTGCTCAAGAAGTCCGAGGCGGAGATGCGGAAGATCCGGGGGAACGAGATCTCCATGATCTTCCAGGAGCCGATGACCTCGCTGAACCCGGTCTACACCATCGGGGATCAGATCGCCGAGGCCATCGAGCTGCATCAGGGCCTGTCGCACAAGGAAGCGATCGAGAAGGCCATCGAGATGCTGCGGCTGGTTGGCATCCCGCTGCCCGAGCAGCGGGTGAAGGAGTATCCGCACCAGCTGTCGGGCGGTATGCGGCAGCGCGTCATGATCGCGATGGCGCTGTCCTGCAACCCGAAGCTGCTCATCGCGGACGAGCCCACCACCGCGCTGGACGTGACGATCCAGGCCCAGATCCTGGAGCTGATGAAGAAGCTGAAGAAGGAGCTGGGCATGGCGATCATGCTCATCACCCACGACCTGGGCGTCGTGGCGGAGATGTGCGAGCGCGTGGTCGTCATGTACGCCGGCAAGGTGGTGGAGGAGGCCGATGCGGTCGCTCTCTTCCAGAATCCCCTTCACCCGTACACCGAGGGTCTGCTGAAGTCGATCCCGCGCCTCGATCAGGAGGTTGAGAAGCTGCACGTGATCGAGGGCGCGGTGCCGAATCCGCTGAACCTGCCCGAAGGCTGCCGGTTCCATCCGCGGTGCCCCGTGGCAACCGACCGGTGCCGGGCCGAACAGCCCACCCTTCAGCAGGTGGCGCCCGGGCGGAAAGTTGCCTGCTTCCTCGCTGAAGAACGGCTCATGAAGGGGGTCACGGCGTGATGAGCACCGCGGTTGGCACCAAGGCGCAGACCGGCGACGTCCTGGTCGACGTGCGCAACCTGAAGAAGCACTTCCCCGTCACCGGCGGCGGCATCATCGCCCGCACAGTGGGTTACGCCAAGGCGGTGGACGGCGTCTCCTTCCAGATCCGCCGCGGTGAGACGCTGGGTCTGGTGGGCGAGTCCGGCTGCGGCAAGACCACGATGGGCAAGGTTCTGCTGCGGCTGCAGGAGCCCACGGAAGGCCAGGTCTACTTTGAGGGAAGGAACATCTACGAACTGAACCGCGAGGAGATGCGCAAGCTCCGGCGGGAGATGCAGATCATCTTCCAGGACCCGTACTCCTCGCTGAACCCCCGCATGACGGTGGGCGACATCATCGGCGAGCCGCTGGAGATCCACGGCGTGGCCCGGGGCGCGGCCAAGACCAAGCGGGTCCACGAGCTGCTGGACGTGGTGGGCCTGGCCTCGTTCCACGCCCGGCGGTATCCGCACGAGTTCTCCGGCGGCCAGCGGCAGCGTATCGGCATCGCCCGGGCGCTGGCGCTGAACCCGAAGCTGATCGTCTGCGACGAGCCGGTGTCGGCGCTGGACGTGTCGATCCAGTCGCAGGTGCTCAACCTGCTGGAGGACCTGCAGAAGGAGTTCGGGCTGACCTACCTGTTCATCGCCCACGGCCTGGCGGTGGTGAAGCACGTCTCCGACCGGGTCGGCGTGATGTACCTGGGCAAGATGATGGAGATCTCGCCGGCGAACGAGCTGTACACCAATCCGCTGCACCCGTACACCGAGGCGCTGATGTCCGCCATTCCGATCCCCGATCCGACGCTGAAGCGGGAGCGGATCGTGCTGGAGGGCGACGTGCCCTCGCCGGTCAATCCGCCTTCGGGCTGCCGGTTCCACACCCGGTGCCGCTATCAGCCGCAGGTCGGCGACATCTGCAAGGAGGAGGAGCCGCCGCTGGTGGACGTGGGCAACGACCACTGGGTCGCCTGCCACATGCGGACGAAGTAGAGGAAGAATCCAACCCGACGATGGCCGGACCCTGTGGGTCCGGCCATCCGGCGCGTACAGGCGCTGGCAGCGACATTGCTTGTCTGGGATGCGGTGTGTTAGAATCAGGTAGTTACGCGCACGCTCCGGCTGAACAAGTTGTCCGAAATTCGGGATGGTGGTGATCGACAGTGGCGGTAACGCGGGACGAGATTCAGCGCGTGGCCCGGCTGGCCCGCCTGAGCCTCTCCGAGGAAGAGATCGAGACCTTCGCGGAGCAACTCAACCGCATTCTCGAACACGTGGAACGCATCAATCGGCTGGACGTGGCGGATGTGCCTCCCACCTACCACGGCGTCGCCTTGCAGCACCCCTTCCGGGAGGACAAGCCTCTGCCGTCGCTGGACCGGGAGGCGGTTCTGGCGCTGGCCCCGGAGGCGGAGGCCGGCTGTTACAAGGTGCCGAAGATTACGGAGGGCTAAGGGATGTCTGGGATGACGCACATGCTGAGCGCGGCCCGGCTCAACCGGCTCTTTCTGGCCGGGGAGCTGTCGGCGGTGGAAATTGCGGAATCTGCCCTGAGCCGCATCGCACAGGTTGAACCCGCGGTGGGCGCGTTCATCACGGTGGCGGCCGATCACGTGATCGAGCGGGCGAAGAAGCTGGACGCGCGCCGCAAGGCCGGCGACACGGAGCTGGGCCCGCTGGCCGGCGTGCCGATCGCGGTGAAGGATAACATCTGCACCAGCGGGATGGAGACCACCTGCGCCTCCCGCATCCTGAAGGGGTACGTCTCGCCCTTCGACGCGACGGTGGTGGAGCGGCTGCGTGCCGCCGGCGCGATGATCATCGGCAAGGCGAACATGGACGAGTTCGCGATGGGCTCCTCGGGCGAATCCTCTGCGTTCGGCGTGACCCGCAACCCGTGGGACCTGGAGCGCGTGCCCGGCGGCTCATCCTCCGGGTCGGCCGCGGCGGTCGCGGCCGGGGAGGCCCCTCTCGCCCTGGGCACGGACACGGGCGGCTCCATCCGGCAGCCGGCCGCATTCACCGGCATCGTCGGGCTGAAGCCCACCTACGGGTACGTCAGCCGCTACGGCGTGGTCGCGTTCGCCTCGTCGCTGGACCAGGTGGGTCCGATGGGCCGCGATGTGGAGGACGTGGCCCGGCTCTTCGAGGTGATCGCCGGACCCGACCGGCGCGACGCGACCAACGCCGGGCGCACCCCGCCGGCGCTGAAGTTCGGCGGCGAACCGTCCCTCAGCGGCGTGCGCCTCGGCGTGCCGAAGGAGCTGCTCGGCCCCGGCATCGACCCCGGTGTGAAGGCCCGGGTCGAGGAGGCCATTGCCCAGTTGGAGGAGCTCGGCGCGACCGTGGAGGAGTGCTCGCTGCCCTCCACCGAGTACGCGCTGTCGGCGTACTACGTCATCGCGGTCGCCGAGGCCTCTTCAAACCTGGCCCGGTTCGACGGCGTGCGGTACGGCTACCGCGCCGCCCAGGCCGGCGGGTTGCACGAGATGTACAGCAAGACCCGCGGCGAGGGCTTCGGCACGGAAGTGAAGCGCCGCATCATGCTGGGCACCTACGTCCTCTCCGCAGGCCATTACGACGCCTACTACCGGCGGGCGCAGCAGGTACGCACCCTGGTCGTGCGCGACTTCGAGCGCGCCTTTGAGCGGTACGACGCCCTGGTGACCCCCACCACGCCGTTCACCGCCTGGAAGATCGGGGAGAAGGTCGACGACCCGGTCTCCATGTACCTGGGCGATATCTGCACCATTCCGGTCAACCTGGCGGGGCTGCCGGCCGTCTCCGTCCCCTGCGGGTTCGTGGACGGCCTGCCGGTCGGGATGCAGCTGATCGGCAAGCCCTTTGCCGACACCCAGATCCTGCAGATCGCCTGGGCGTACCAGAAGGTGACCAAGCATCACGAGGCCCGTCCGGCCCTGACTGAGGAAGGAGGTCGGTAGCCGTGTCCACCGCCAAGTGGGAGACCGTTATCGGCCTCGAGGTCCACGTGGAGCTGTCCACTGAGACCAAGATCTGGTGCGGTTGCAAGAACGAGTTCGGGGCCGAGCCGAACACCAACGTCTGCCCGGTGTGCCTCGCCCTGCCCGGCGCGCTGCCGGTCCTGAATTACAAGGCCGTGGAGTACACCATCCGCGCGGGACTGGCCCTGAACTGCAAGATCCAGCGGCACTCCAAGTTCGACCGGAAGAACTACTTCTACGCCGATCTGCCCTCGGGCTACCAGATCAGCCAATTCGACCTGCCGCTGTGCTACGACGGCTACGTGGACATCACGAAGAAGGACGGTACCACCCGCCGCATCCGCATCAAGCGGATCCACCTGGAGACCGACGCGGGGAAGCTGCTCCATGCCGGCGACGACGTCGCGGCGGCGGATTACTCGCTGGTCGACTTCAACCGCGCCGGCGTGCCGCTCATCGAGATCGTCACCGAACCGGACCTGCGCTCGGCCGAGGAGGCCGGCCTGTTCCTGCAGAAGCTGCGCACGATCCTGAAGTACTCGGGCGTCAGCGACGTGAAGATGGAAGAGGGCTCCATGCGCTGCGACGTGAACCTGTCGGTGCGCCCGGCGGGGTCCAGCGAGTACGGCGTGCGGACGGAGCTGAAGAACGTCAACTCCTTCTCGGCCGTCATGCGGGGCATCGAGTACGAGGAGAAGCGGCATATCCGTATCCTGGAGGAGGGCGGCCAGCCCGAGCAGGAGACCCGTTCCTGGCGCGACGCCCAGGGCATCTCGGTGCTGCTGCGCTCCAAGGAGGACGCCGAGGACTACCGCTACTTCCCCGAGCCCGACCTGCCGCCGCTGGAGGTGTCGGCCGAGGAGATCGAACGCATCCGGGCCGGCCTGCCCGAGCTGCCCGACGCCCTCATGCAGCGGCTGATGACCGAGTACGGCCTCTCCGCTTACGACGCCTCCGTCATCGTCGCCGAGCGGGAGTACGCCCAGTGGTTCCTGCACGCGGTGGAGCTGGCCGGCGCCGGCCAGGCCAAGACCGTCGCCAACTGGCAGATCAACGAGTTGTACCGGGTGATGAACGAGAAGGGGCTCGGCCCCGAACAGATCCCCGTCACGCCCGAGCAGCTGGTGGGCATGCTGAAGCTGATCGAGCAGGGAACCATCACCGGCAAGATCGCCAAGACCGTCTTCGACAAGATGGTGGAGACGGGCAAGGACGCCGAGACCATCGTCAAGGAAGAGGGGCTCACCCAGGTGGCCGATGAGGGCGAGCTGCTCGCCATCGCCCGGGAGGTGGTGGCCTCCAACCCGAAGGTCTTCGAGGACTGGAAGGCCGGCAAGCAGTCGGCCGCCCAGTGGTTCGTCGGCCAGATCATGAAGCGGACCCGTGGGCGGGCCAACCCGCAGATGGCCCTGAAGCTGGTGACCCAGGCGCTCGAAGAGCAGGCGCAGAAGTAAGGACGCCCCCCGCCGTAGGAACTGCGGCGGGGGCGTCTAATCTTTTCGGTAAAGATTGAAAGGAGGCGTGGCCCGTGGACCTGGTAACCGGCGCCACCGGCTTCATCGGCTCGCAGCTGGTGCCTCATCTGGTGGAGCAGGGGAGGCAGGTGCGGATCCTCGTTCGTTCCCGGCAGAAGGCGGAAGCGGTTTTCGGCCCGCTCTGCGCGGCGCTGGAGGTGGCCGAGGGCGACCTGGGGGACGAGGCCTCCCTGGCGCGGGCGGCCGCGGGCGTGGACCGGGTCTACCACCTGGCCTCGCGGATCAACTTCCAGGGATCGCTTCGCCGGATGCGCGCCATCAACGTGGAGGGCACGCGGCGGTTGCTGGACGCCTGCGCGGCCGCGGGCGTGAAGCGGGTGGTGCACATGTCCTCCATCGCGGCCGGGGGGCCGGCGGTGAAGGACGAAAACGGCCGCTACCGCGCCCGCACGGAGGAGGACGAGGCTGCGCCCCTGCCCGATGCCTACGGGATTACCAAGCTGGAGCAGGAGCGGCTGGCGCTCTCTTACCAGGAACGGGGGCTGGAGGTGGTCGTGGTCCGGCCCAGCGCGGTTTTCGGTCCGGGCGACCCCGACGGCATGAACACGCTGATCTGGATGGTGAAGAACGGCCGGTTGCCCTTCTACCTGGGGTCGGGGCAGGCGGTGGTCAACCTGGTCTTCGTGCGGGACGTGGTGCGCGGCACGGTCGCGGCGATGGAGCGGGGGCGGCCGGGCGAGGTGTACCACCTGGTGGGGCCCAACCTGACCCAGGAGCAGCTTTTCGGCCTCCTGGCGCAGGTGAGCGGCGGCCGCAGCCCCCGCTGGGCGATGCCGGTGCCGGTGCTGATGGGCGCGGCGCGCCTGGCCACCATCGGCGCGCGCCTGACCTTCCGGCGGCGCTCGCTGGTCCATCCCCACGAGATCCGCAACTGGACCGCCCCTTGGATCATGAGCGACGACAAAGCCCGCCGGGAGCTGGGGCTGGTGCCTACCGACACCGCGGCCGCCTTCCGGGAGACCCTGCAGTGGCTGCAGGCGTACAAGGCACGCCAGGCGGAGGCGTCCCGGACCGGCAACTAGGTGGGGTCCAAAGGTGGCCAAGGGCCCTGGGCTTGTGCGCGGGCGGGCGCTCTGTGGTACACTCTGCCTATGAGCATGCAGGAGACGCAGAAGCCCCCGGTTCGCCCGGGGCAGGAGATCGAGGTGACGGTCCACGGCCTCGGCAGCAGCGGCGAGGGCGTGGCCCGCTATGAGGGACTGACCGTATTTATCCCCGGCGGCGCCCCCGGCGACCGCCTGTCCGCGCGCGTGCAGGAGGTGAAGCGGAACTACGCCCGGGCGGCGCTGGTGCGGGTGGAGGAGCCGTCGCCGGACCGGGTGGCTCCGCCCTGCCCGGTGGTGGGGAAGTGCGGCGGGTGCCAGCTGCAGCACATCGCCTACGAGGCGCAGCTCGGGCTGAAGCGGCAGCAGGTGGTCGACGCCGTGGAGCGGCTGGGGAGGCTGAGTGGGGTGACGGTGCACCCGACCCTGGGCATGGCGGATCCCTGGGGGTACCGCAACAAGGCGCAGTTCCCGGTGGGACGGCGCTCCGGCCGGGTGATCGCCGGTTTCTTCGCCCCGGGCAGCCACCGCATCGTGGACATCGAGCGGTGCGCCATCCAGCACCCGCTGGCCAACCGGATCATGGCCGAGGTGAAGGAGCTGGCCGGGCGGTTCGGCGTGCCGATCTACGATGAGCGCAGCCACACCGGCGTCCTGCGCCACGTGCTCGCACGGGTGGGCCGGGGGACCGGCGAGGCGATGGCGGTGCTGGTGACCAACGGCCCGCATCTGCCCCGCGGCAAGGACATCGCCCGGGAGCTGATGACCCGCATCCCCGAGCTGGTCAGCGTGGTGCAGAACATCAACCCGGCCCGCACCAACGTGGTGCTGGGCCGGGAGAGCCGCGTGCTCGCGGGGCGGGATGCGATCACCGACTACATCGGCGACCTGCAGTTCAGCATCTCCCCCGTCTCCTTCTTCCAGGTGAACCCGGCGCAGACCGAGGTGCTGTACGACAAGGCCCTGGAGTACGCCGGCCTCACCGGTTCGGAGACGGTGATCGACCTCTACTGCGGCATCGGCACGATCTCGCTGTTCCTGGCGCGCCGGTGCCGGGAGGTCGTCGGCATCGAGTGGGTGGAGGAGGCGGTGGCGGACGCCCGGGAGAACGCGGCCCGCAATGGCATCGGGAACGTGCGGTTCATCGCCGGCGACGCGGCGGTGGAGATGCCCCGGCTGGCGGCGGAGGGGGTGCGGGCGGACGTGATCGTGCTGGACCCGCCCCGCAAGGGCTGCGACGGGCCGGTGCTGGAGGCGATCGCGCAGGTGGCGCCGCGGCGGGTGGTCTACGTGTCGTGCAACCCCGCCAGCCTCGCCCGGGACCTGGGCCGGCTGGCGGAGATGGGGTACCGCACCGTCGAGGTGCAGCCGGTGGATATGTTCCCGCACACGGCGCACGTGGAGTGCGTCGCGCGGGTGGAGAGGGAGGGATAGCCCCCCTGTGCCCTGCCAAGGCGCCGAGACACGATCGCTTGTTCATGCTCACGTAGCACCGCGTTCACCTGCGCAGACGTCTGCGCCGGCACGCCCTGGTGCGACGCCGTGGTGGAACTGGCTGCCCGGGGTATTGTGGAAGGCACCGGCCCGCGCCGCCTTCGCCGCCGACCAGCCCGTTACCCGCGCCGAGGCCGCGATGGTGCTGGGAAACCTGGTTAGGATGAAGAAAGCAGAGTAGCTGCGGGACCCAGGCGTGAGTTCCAGCTTCACTGGTTCACCGCCGATAACTCAGGCTTGTACCACCGTCGTGTGATCAACAACGGGCACCCGCGATGGGGTGCCCGTTCTTATCTACAGCCTGACCGGAAACGGCCGCTAGTCCGGGAGCCCGCTCTGGCTCCGCAGCAGCGCCAGCGGGTAGAAGGTTCCCCGCCAGGCGATGCCGCCCCGGCGCAGGGTGAGGTAGGTAGCGCGGGCGATGGCATAGGCAAAGAGGAGCGCTGCAACGGGGTACGCCAGGGCGAGCTGGCACATCCGGGGCCCACCCGCTCCGTTTGCCAGGACGTAGAGCGCCAGCTGCAGCAGGATGGCTCCGGCGTAGAGGCCGAGGGTCCAGCCCTCGGTGAGGAAGAGCGCAACGTACGGCCAGACCATGATCGCCAGGATGCCCACCACGGAGGCGAAGACCGTGCCGAGGTTGTACTCCAAGCCTGCGAAGGCGTTCTTCTCCAGCCCGCGTATCGCCTCCCGCAGCGAGGTGTACCACTCGACGGAGACCAGCCCCCGGCCCATGGCCACGTGGGACGAGTGCCCCATCCGCTTCAGCCGCTGCCCGAGGCGCAGGTCGTCATCGGGGCGGAGCGAGATCGCCCGGTGCGTGCCGATCGCCTCGTAGGCCGTCCGCCGGATCATGTTGAAGGCGCCGATCCCCGTGCCGACCTTCGAGCGCGGGTCATTGGCCCGATACGGGGTCTTGTAGGCGAGGAAGGCCATGACGAAGAAGCCGACCCAGGCCTCCAGCCAATAGCCCCGGACCGTCAGATCAGGGGCGAGGGTCAGATGATCGAGCCGGCGCTGCTCCATAAAGGCGACCGCCCGCCTGACGGTGGTCGGGTCATAGTGAACGTCGGCGTCGGTGAAGAGGAGGATCTCGCCCGAGGCGTGCCGGGCGCCCACCCAGAGGGCGTGATTCTTCCCCAGCCATCCCGCGGGGAGGCGGTCGATGTGGACCACCGTCACCTGCGGAAACTCCCTGGCAAGCCGGTCCATGATCGCGCCGGTCCCATCGGTGGAGCGGTCGTTGACCAGCACCACCTCCAGATTCGGGTAGTCCTGGCGGATCAGGGAGCGGACGGCGCTCTCGATGGACCGGGCCTCGTTGCATGCCGGAACGATCGCAGAGACCCGGGGCGGCGGGTTGGGTCCCAGGGAGGCGTTCGGGGGCACCTCATGGGCCAGGCTGGGTACCGCCCGGATGGCGTAAAGCCCTTCCAGAAGCTTGGCCAGGCTGGCGCCGAAGAGGAGGATGGCCAGCCCGAAGAGGAGCAGCGACTGCATCGGTGAGGTCACCTCGGCCGATCGGGCTTCTGTGGCGGTTGCTGGGGAGCGTTTTCACGGACAAGCTGTGCTCCAGGGAACGTCCGGCGGCCCGGCGAAGGTAGGACCGCATCGTTCAGTCTGCCCGCGCGGGTCCCGTGCGCAAGGGGATGGGACCCGGTTACGGGTTGCCGCCCTGCATCCGCCGCAACTCGAGCAAGGGCTGAAGCGCGCGGAGCCGCTCCGGCTCCAGGAGCGACCAGTCGATTTCGGTCGGCTGCGGGTGAGCCCGGCGCACGGCAATGGTCCGGGTGGGGGTGACGATGTAGTCGACCGAGATGTCGTGGGGGTCCCACGGCAGCTCCACCCCCAGCGGGTGGTCCGGCGCATCCACCACCTGGAGATCGTGGACGGCGGTCACCACCGGGGTGTCGGGCCGGAGCTTGCCCAGCCGGCAGAGCAGGGCGAACTCCATGTCGCCGTACCCGGCCCCCTTCCCGATCCGCACCCCCGTGGACTGGCTGACGGCCACCGTCCCGGCGACGACGAGATCGATCGGGTCGATCTCCTCCAGCCGCACCTCCCGGCCGAAGCGACGGAAGTTGGTCAGGCTGGTCGCCTCCCGCTCCCGTCCGGGTTCTACGCCCTCCAGGACGACAAAGCCGGCCGTCAGCCGCGGCGTCGGCATGTAGAGCTTCTTGCCGTCCCGCAGGACCATCGCCCGGATGGGGTGGAGCGGGGAGTCCGGCCCGACCTTGACGACCCTGGCCTGCCTGTAGACCTCCAGCTCCCGCAGCCGCGCTGCAGCGGCCGCGCTGCCCACAAAGTTGGGGATCCGCCCGTGGACCGGCTTCGGAAAGGCCGCCTGGCCGCGACGGGTCAGTTCATCCCACACCCACTGGCGGATCTGCCCTTTCTCCATCCCCGTTCCTCCCTGCTGTCGACCGCAGCCCCCTGCGGTTCGGTTGGGAAGCGTGCCCCGCTTTGCCGGCAGCTTTGTTCCAGGCCCAGATCGAGAGGAGGGGCCGAGGCGACGCTGCACATCGGGGACGGCGCCCCGAGGATGTTGGTCCGCACAGGCGCCGATGGAGCCTCCCCCAGTTCAGACGAGTCCGCCGCCGATCCGGTGCTGGACGATCCTCCTGCCCCGTTCTCTGGCAGACACGATAGACCGCACGGCCCGGGGCGGCACCGGCTACGCCGCCCTATGAGTAACATCAAATTGGGGCAAGCAGGATCAGCGAACGTGAAATAGTAAAGACCTCCCCTGAGTGGCGACACACTCAGAATCCCGAAGGATTCCGGGGGGAGGTCCTATGTTCAAGGTAGCGGATTCTGTGACGTCCTTCAAGGATCTTGTTCAGTGGCTGTTGGAGAAGCTGGCGGCGGATTTCTGCCAGCAGGTTGAGACGGTGCTGGCCGAGATAGAGAACCAGCGGGAGCGAGAGGAGAGCTTGAAGGGGTGGGAATCGATCGGGCCGCGTGAGCGGACGCTGGTCAGCCTCTTCGGGATGGAGATCCGGTTTCGGCCCCGTGGCTACCGACAGCGGCGACCGGACGGCAGCTGGGCATACCGCTATCCGCTGGACGAGATGCTGGGGCTATTGCCGGAGGAGCGCTTCTGCCCGCTGGTGCAGGAACTGGCGGTGGAGCTGGCGGCCAGGATGTCGTTTCGCGAGGCGGCGACTGTGCTGCGGGAACACCTGAGGGTACCTGTCAGCCACCAGGAGGTGCACCGGTGGCTGCAGGAGGCGGGACAGGAGCGGGATCGGCAGTTTCGTGAAGAGGTGCAGGCGGTTTTTGAACGGGGTCAGGCACCTGAGAGCGAAGGCCGTGGCGCTGAGATGGTGGTGATCGAGGCAGACGGCATGTACATTCCCCTGCAGCGGGAACGCCAGAGAGTGGCGGAGTTGAAGCTGGCCGTGATGCACGAGGGATGGGAGGCCGAGAGCCCGGCAGGCGAGCGGTTCCGGTTAATGAACAAGGCGGTCTGGGCCGGGTACATGCAGGCAGAGGCGTTTTGGGAGCGTGGGGATATCTGCTTTGCGCAACGGTACGACCCGGAGAAGGTGGGACGGGTGATCGTAAATGGCGATGGAGCGGAGTGGATCAAGGAAGCGCGAAAGCACTTTTCGAACGTAGAACTGTACCTGGACCCGTTCCACCGGAATCGGGCAATTCAAGAGGCGCTGGGCTTTGCGCCGGATCTGGTCAGGCGAGCGCTGAATGCGGTGCGCAGCGGGGACCTGAAGGGTCTTGGGCGAGTGTTGAACGAGGCGGTGGCTGTGGCCCGGGGCGAGGACCAGGTAAAGTGAGTGAAGGAACTGCGGCGCTACCTGAAGGCGAACTGGGACGGGTTGTTGGATTGGCGTGGCGGCCCAAAGCCTGCGCCTGAAGGCGCGAGAGGTCTCGGTGCGGCGGAGGCCGAGATTAACCATGTCCTTGCGGTGCGGATGACAAAGAAGGGGATGAGCTGGGGAACGAGCGGGGCGCACCACATGGCGCAGATTCGCTCTCTGGAGGCCGAAGGGCAGCTCAAGCACTGGCTGGGCGGATGGCAGAAGCGGCGCTGGCCCGAGGCGAAGGCTGTCGACCGGCGCCATGGTCCGTGCCGGGTCATCGAGAGATTGGCCACGACGGACCCTGCAGGCTGGTTGGCGGCACGGCTGCCTCTGTTGGCGAGCGCGGCAGGAAACAGCGAACTGGGCCGGCGATTGAAGCGTCTGGCGCAGGCCGTGCCGACCTCAGAACTCATCTCCCGCGGACAGCCGGCTCCGTGGCGCAGCCGCATGATCCCCACGCGGCAGGCGAGTGCGTAGAAAGCGCAGGAGGGTTTGTCCAGGGGCGCACTGTGCTTCGATATTTGCCTTCGCAATTGCTGAACGCATACTCAGGGAGAGGACGCTTACCCCACTTTGACTTGACAGCTACGTGCCGGCCGGCGGCGAGCCCGGGGAGCGGGAGCAGGCGCTGGCCCGGGAGTGCGCCGCGGCCGTCGGGGAGTACCGGTCGCACCTGCGGAGCGTGGAGTTCCGCAAGGCCGTGCAGGCGATGCGTCGGCTCTGCACCCTGGGCAACCGCTACCTAGAGGACCGGGCCCCCTGGAACCTGGTGAAGGAGGACCGGGAGGCGGGGGCCATGGTCCTGCGCACCGCGCTGAACCTGGTCCGCATCTTCGCGCTTGCGGCGGAGCCGATCCTCCCCTTCACCGCCCAGAGGGTGTTCGACGCCCTGCAGTTGACGCCGGATGAACGGAAGGTCCCCCTGCAGCGGTGCGTCGACCTGTCTGCGCTGGCTCCGGGCAGGCAGTTCCAGCTCATCCCGCCGCTGTTCCGCCGCCTGGAGGCCGCCGAAGTGGAGCGGCTGAAGGCGCGGTTCGGGGGGCGGGACTGAGGCAGGGAATTCCGGACGCAGGCTGGAAATGTCTGTGGCAAGACGACCCTGGGTCGGGAAGGGTGGGAGTTGGTTGCATGGTTCACATTTCTGCCCGCGTGGCCTGGCATCTGGACGGATGGAACGGGCGCATCTGCTCGCGGCCCGAGGCCAACACGTACTGCATCGGCCCCTATTCGTACCCGGGCACGATGATCGCCGAGCAGCGGGACCTGCCGTGGGAGCAGGCCCATCGCGGCTGCACCTGCACCAAGGACGTTATTCCGCCCTGTATGTACAGCGTGAACGCCTTCGGTTCCGAGACCACCACGGCGTATGCCGTCACGCCGGAGTGGTTCCACGATGAGGACAGAGTCGAATGGGAGATGCCGCCGTCCACGGTCTGCATCTGGCCGTATGAACTGATGTATGAAGACGACGTACGCCAGCCCAACGGCGGCTTCAACTACGAGCTGCGGCGGGAGAAGGCGCGTCGGTACTTCGAGGAGATCCAGGAGAGCAAGAGCTTAATCTTCTACTATGCAAACTACAGCAACCCATTCAGCGACGACGAGCAGCGGCGATACGTTCTGGTGGGTCTCTCCCGGGTGAAGGCGGTCGGCCCCGAGCTGGTGTACCGGAACGTGAGCCGCGAGACGCGGGAGCGTTGGGGCGGGTACGTCTGGCAGCGCGCCGTGACCTCACACTATCCGGACGAGGGGATGCGAATCCCGTACCACGTGTACATGGACCGGCCCGAAGTCCTTCACCGCATCGCCCTGTTCCCGGACAACCCGCGCAACTTCAAATATGGAACGCGGCACATTTCGGACGACGACGCACTGGTACTGGTGGAGCGCTTCCTCGAAGTGGCGACGACCTTGCAGGAGATCGGCGACCAGACCGAGGACTGGCCACGGCGCATTGCGTGGCTGCAGGGCCTGATCGCGGAGCTGTGGAGGGAGCGGGGGCTCTACCCCGGCCTTCCCGCGGTGCTGAAGCTAATCCGCTTCACCCAGGCCATCCCGTGGTTCAAGGTGCAGGTAGGGAGCGGACGCGAGGCGGCGGCCCGGGACCTTCTGTTCGACTTCCTGGACGGAAATGCCTCGGCTGTGCCCGGCCTGACGCTCGCCCCGAACGAGATCGCCGGCGTTCGCAAGCGGTGGCTGCTTTACAACGACGACCAGCGGCATCTGCTGCGGGAGGTGTTCCCGCGCTTCGACCTTCGGGAAGACCAACTGGAGCGGATCCTGGCGGACGACCGGGAGGCGTACGGCATCCGGTCGTCCCTGCGGGAGATCGCGGCCAACCCGTACATCCTCGCGGAGGAGTTCGTCGGGGAGGACCAGGACGACACGATCTCGTTCCACAAAATCGACCACGGGATGCTGCCGTCGCCGCACCTCGGCGGCGCACCGCTGGCGGAGGTTGACGACTGGCGGAGGCTGCGGGCCCTGTGCGTCGAGCATTTGAAGCGGGAGACGCGCAGCACCTTCCTGCCGGCCGCGGAGGTGCTGGAGCGGGTCAACCGCCGCCTGGATCCCCTACCGGAGTGGAAGCGGACGCACTTCTCCGAGGGCTACCTGCGCGCTTACCGGGAAGAGCTGGCGGCCGCCCTGGTCGTTCGGGAACACGACGGAAAGCCGTACCTCTACCTCCGGACCGTGTACGAGGACGAGCGGCTGGTGGAGGAGACGATCCTCGGCTTGGTCCGCCGGCCGGACATTTCCCTTAGGTCGCCGGTAACGGCCCAGCACTGGCGCGCGTTCCTGTACGATCCGCACAGTCCGCTCTGCAGGCTCGACGCCGGCGAATACGAGGCCGCGATCCAAAGCCAGGTCGAGGTGTGCCAGAAGATCTTCGTCCGCCCGCTGTGCGTACTGTCGGGGTCGGCAGGCACCGGCAAGACGACGGTCATCAGGGCGTTGATCCAGGCCATTGAGAAGGCGCACGGGTCGGGTTCGTCGTTCCGGTTGCTTGCGCCCACCGGCAAGGCCGCCGACCGGATCCGGGAGCGGACCGGCAAGGAAGCCGAAACCGTCCATGCCTTCCTCGCCCGGCTGGGCTGGCTCAACGACAACCTGACGTTCAAGCGGAGCGGGGGTAGGCAGGAGGACTCGGTCCGAACCTACATCATCGACGAAGCCTCGATGCTGAACCTCGAACTCGTGGCGGCGCTGTGTCGCGCCATCCACTGGGGCAGCGTGCAGCGTGTGATCTTCGTTGGGGACACCAACCAGCTGCCACCGATCGGCCGGGGAAAGGTGTTCGCGGACCTGATCGCGTGGCTCCGGGAGGCCGGGTTCGATCAGAGCGTCGGCATGCTCACCACCAACCTGCGCCAGATGGAGAACCGGCTGCTGGGCCAGGGGACTGGCATCCTCGACCTCGCGGCGCTGTACCAACAGCGCCCCTGCGCCGAGACGGACTCCGCCGACGAGACGGAGGCCGCGGAAGAGATTCTTCGGAGGGTCCAGGAAGGCGGCGACGTCGATAAGGACCTCCGGGTGATCTACTGGTCGGGCTACGAGGAGCTCGAGGCTGCCCTGATCGACTGCATCATCCGGGACATGGAAGCCGACACCGGCAGGAAGTACGATCCGGATAGGCCCTGGGAGCTGTGGGCTGCGGCGTTCGGCCGGGACCGGGGGCCCGGCAGGCCGGAGTACCAGCAGGTACTCTCTCCGTACCGGGGGGACACGGTCGGAACCGAGTACCTGAACAGCGTCCTGCAGCAGTGCGCCAACCAGCGCATGTTGGAAGAGCCGGGAACGCTAGGGGGCGTCACCCTGTATGACAAGGTGATCCAAGTCCGGAACCGCCCGCGGTCTAACCCCATCTGGGCGTGGAACGCAGACCAGGGGAGGCCGGAACAGATAGAGGTGTACAACGGCGAACTCGGGTTTGTGTATCCTCATAAACTGGACAAGCTGCGGCTCAGGTCGCTGGAGCGGTTTCAGGTCGTGTTCCCCCGGAAAGGCTCTTACCGGGTGGGTTACGGTCGCAATCCCGGCTTCGGCCCGAACCGGCGTCCCCTGCCCGCGGAGCCGGTGGAGGACAACCTGGAACTGGCTTACGCCATCTCCGTGCACAAGTCTCAAGGCAGCGAGTTCGACCGGGTCTATTTTGTGGTCCCCAAGAACAGGCGCACACTGCTCTCGCCGGAGCTGTTCTACACCGGACTCACCAGAGCCCGTCGCCACTGCACCCTGCTGGTGGAGGAGGACATCTCGCCCCTGCTCAGCATGCGCCGCCGGGAGAACTCGAGCCTGGTGACGATCAATTCCTCCCTGTTCCGGTTCCAGCCTGTGCCCGAGGCGCTGAAGCAGCGGGCGGACTGGTACGCGGAAGGCAAGATCCACCGAACCCTGGCCGACATCATGGTGCGCTCCAAGTCCGAGGTCATCATTGCGAACATGCTGTTCGAGCGGGACATCCGGTTCCAGTACGAAGTGCCGCTCTACGCCCCCGACGGGACCTTCTACCTGCCGGACTTTACAATCACGTGGCACGGGGAAGAATGGTACTGGGAGCACGTGGGTCTGCTTACCGACGAGCGCTACCGCAGGCACTGGGAAGAGAAGCGGAAATGGTACGACCGCTTCTTCCCCGGGAGGCTGGTGGTGACCTTTGAGTCCGGCAACCTGAGCAAGGACGCTGAGGCGATCATCGCCAGGTACTTCTCGTAGCCGCGCGTGATCCGGGAACGGTCCCGGCCGTGCTCGCCCCATCACACCCAAGCAGGAGAAACCGGATGGAAGCACTGTTTGCGCCGCGCCTCGGCGGGGTCTTCAGCGCCGACATCGCCGTTCCCGAACACGAACGGGAGCTGCGCTTCTATGCCCGGGTGCTCCGCACGGGGCCGAATCCCCTCTGGTGCGAGGATCTCATGAACAACCTGGGCATCCCCATCATCGGCCTGGGGCCGCGGATGCCGGAGTACGCACACCTGCCGCTCCAGTGGATGCCGCACATCCAGGTGGCGGACGTCGCCGCCAGCGTGCGCCGAGCGCTGGACCTGGGCGGGCGCGCGCTCATGCACCAGAAGGACGCAGCCGGCAACAGCCAGTGGGCCGTGTTGCAGGATCCGAACGGGGCGGCCTTCGGCGTCATCCCGGTCATTCCCCGGGAGGCGATCCCGCCTGTGCCCCCTGCCGCCGGCCCGGTCGGCCGCATCGCCCGGCTCGATCTCACGGTTTCCGACGCAGCCGCCGCCCGCGACTTCTACCGGGAGGTCATCGGCTGGTCGGTGCAGGACGTGCCGGTGGAGGACGGCGACGGGCGGTACGCCGACTACGCCATGCTCGGCGGCGACGGCCAGGGCGCGGCGACCATCCGCCACGCGCGCGGCCCCAACGCCGGTCTGCCGCCGGTCTGGATGCTGTACCTGACCGTGGGGGACATCGCGGAGAGCCTCCGCCGGGCCGAGGCGGAGGGCGGAAGGGTGATCAAGGAAGTGAGGGACCGGGACGGCGCGTACGTCTGCGCAGCCATCCAGGACCCGGTGGGCGTCTGTTTCGGGTTGGTGCCGGGGTAGGAGCGACCCCGGCGAGCCGGGGCGCCGACCGGCGGACCCGCTCAGGCGGAACCGGCGCCGGGCCGGGCGTGGATCAGCTTCAGCAGGTCGCCCCTGACCGGCTCCACCTTCTCCACCTTCAGGCCCGCCAGCCGGACGTTCTCCACCGTCCGGCGGTTGATATGGCAGCCGATAATGCCCGCGACCAGGGGGGCCGCCAGGTCCATAAGCGGGCCGATGATCGGGCGGTCAATGCGCACGTGTTCCAGCAGCAGGATGCGCCCGTCGGGCCGGCACACCCGGCCTGCCTCGCGCAGCGCCCGGACCGGATCGGGGATGGTGCAGAAGACGTAGCTGGCCACCACCGTGTCGAAGCTGGCGTCGGGGAACGCCATCTCCTGGGCGTCCATCTCCAGCAACGTCACCGGCACCCGACAGGGCTTGCTGCGGGCGCGGGCGAGCATCCCCGGGCTGAGGTCGATGCCCACCAGCTCCGTGGTGACCGACGGGTGGTAGAACGGCAGGTTGTGACCCGTGCCCACCCCGATCTCCAGCACGCGGCCCCGCGCCTCACGGACCAGCCGCTCCCGCCACGGGGCGTACCCCGCCCCCATGTCGAACCAGCGGGCGTTCCGATCGAGTTTACGCCGCAGCGCGTCGGTTTTCCGTTTCCGGTCCATCTTCGCCGTAGCCCCCCTGTGGTACTGGGGTAGGCCATCTCGCCCCCGGAATGGCGGTCTCCCGCCGCTGGGGGGGGTTCCGTTCATTCCCCCATAGGGGAGGACTATTCGCCATTCAGCGAACATTCCTTCTTAATATCGAGTCGTGCGACGGCGCACGGAAGGCAGGCGTATGACCGAAAGGGTGATGTTCGTTGGCGAATGTCCTGGAGCGCGGGATCGCGGTGTGGCGGCGCCACTGGCCGGGGCTGTTCCTCGCGTGCCTGGCGGTCGCGGTGGTGCCGGGGCTCACGGTCGCGCTGGTGGGGGCGCTGCTCGGGCTGCTTCCGGTCAGTCTGGCGGACGCGCTGGTCCTGCTGCTGCCCGTGCAGTTCGCCGGTCAGGGGGCGGACGTGACCCTATTCTTCGGGCAGAAAGGTTCGTGGGTTCTCCTGGTGCTGTACGGCGTGCTCGTCCTTCTGGGATCCGCCGGAATCCTGGGCATCCTGTGGACCGTGGTGCATGAGGGCCGCGCGCCGAAGGCGTCGGATTTCCTCGGGGGCATCCGGCGGTACGCGGGCCGGCTGGTCGGGGTGCGGGTGCTGTGCGGCCTGGTGCTGGTGGCGGCCGCCCTGGCGGCTGGTCTGGTGTACGTGCTGGCCGGGTCCGTGCTGGCGGGCTGGCTGGTGCCCATCGCCGGCCTGGCGGCCCTCTTGGCGGGCATCAGCGCGGTGCTCTACGCGGATTTCGCGCTGGTGGTCGAGGAAGGCACCGCCACCGAGGCGATGGGAGACAGCGTCGGCGTGCTCACCGAACGCTGGCGGGAGGCTGTGGGGGCCGCGCTCATGTTCATCCTGATCTCGGTCGCCGGCGAGGCGGCAGGCTGGCTGGTGGCCAGGATCATCCCCGGGCTGCCGGGGCTCCTGCTGAGCCTGCTTCCGGTGGCGCTGGCCGAGAGCATCCTCCTTGCGTACCTGGCGGTGCGGTACGTCGAACACGTCCATCGCGGCATCTACGGCCGGGACGGCCGGTTTGCCATCGATGAGCGAAAGGCCGGGTGAGCGGCCGGCGGGCGGGAGATCGTCCGTCGGGTGTGACCCCACGTGCAGCGGAGGAGGGGACGCGGGATGACGGGTGCCGCGGTGCGCAGACCCCGGCCCGTGCCGCTGGGCGGGACGGTGGGCGTGGTGGCCCCTGCGGGACCGGTGCCGCCGGAGGCGCTGGAGGAAGGGCTGAGGCGGCTCCGGGCGTGGGGGTACCGAACCGTCGTCGGGGAGGCGGTGCTGGACCGGCGGGGTTACCTGGCCGGCGCCGACGACCGGCGGGCGGAGGACTTCAACCGGATGTGGGCCGATCCCGCGGTGGATGCGGTGATCTGCGCCCGGGGCGGATACGGGGCGATGCGGATCCTGCGGCGGATCGACTGGGAGCTGATTCGGCGCAACCCCAAGTTCTTCTGCGGCTTCTCCGACATCACGGCGCTGCATCTGGCCATGGCTCGGGAGGCGGGCCTCGTCACCTTCCACGGCCCGATGGTCGCGGCCTTTGGCGGCGCGCACGGGTACAACGGTGCTGGGCTGCGCCGGGCGCTGCAGCAGGTGGGGCCGCTGGGGGAGATGCCATGGCCGGACCCGGCGGAGGAGGGGGCGCCCCGGCCCCTGACGATCCGGTCGGGCGTGGCCGAGGGTCGGCTGATCGGGGGTAACCTCACCCTGATCGTCTCGCTGCTGGGCACCCCGTGGGAGCCGGACTTCACCGGCTGCATCGTGCTGCTGGAGGACGTGGATGAGGCTCCCTACAGGGTGGACCGGATGCTGGTCCAGCTGCTGCTGGCCGGCAAACTCCAGGGGGCGGCCGGCATCCTCTTCGGGGACTCGCCCACGTGCATGCACGGGCCGCCGGACCGGCCCTCGCTGACGCTGCCGGAGGTGCTGACGGAACTGCTGGGCCCTTTGGGAATCCCTGTCCTCTACGGTTTTCCCTGCGGTCACGGCCCGCACCGGGCAACCCTGCCGCTGGGCGTGCGGACCCGGCTGGATGCGGCGGGCGGCACGCTGACGATCCTGGAACCGGCGCTGGAGCCGTAGGTCCGGCAGGGCCGCATTTTGCGCGGGGCTGCCCAGGACGGGGTGCGCCGGAGGGCCGGGGAACATAATATAGGGGTAAACCGCGGAGAGGAGCATGGGCGTGTACGGTCAACCCGCCTATCCATATCCCTGGTATATGCCCCCCCACTACTGGTGGCCGGGCAGTCCACCGCGCGTCCCGCAGCCACAGCCGGCGCTCAGGGACCGCGGGAGGACGCCGTACGTGGTGAATATCGCCCAGGCGGCCAGGCAGAACCGCAACTTCCGCACCGCATTGTGGACCGGCGAGCACTTCCAGGTCACGCTGATGAGCATCCCGGTGGGCGAGGACATCGGGCTGGAGGTCCACCCCACGACGGACCAGTTCGTGCGGATCGAAGAGGGCCAGGGCCTGGTGCAGATGGGCCCGACCCGCGACCGGCTGGAGTTCCGGCAGATGGCGTACCCCGGCTCCGCCGTGATGATCCCGGCGGGGACGTGGCACAACATCACCAACACGGGCAACCGGCCGCTGAAGGTCTACGTGATCTACGCGCCGCCGGAGCACCCGTTCGGAACCATCCACCCGACGAAGCCCGAGGAAGAGTAGCATGGACACGCGGGGATGCCGCGCCGTCGCCACGGAAAACGGCGCGGGCTGCATGCGCAGACCGGGCGCGCCTCGTTACAGAGGCCGCCCGGTTCATCTTTGCAGGCTTCGTCTTCGCCGGTCCGAGCCCTGTCCATCGCATGCTCCCCCGCTGCGCATGGCGGATGTGCAGTCGTATCAGAAATGCTTGACAGATTATTGTCCACTGCCCCATTATCGTAACTGGGTGCCAACCCCGGGCGGCCCGGGTTGGCAGCCGGGACCGACGGAGGGGGAGGGCCTCGGAATGGCTGGATTCCTTGTCGCGCTGCTCTGGCTCGCTTCCATCTTGATTTTCCTGTGGATCTGGGACGACGCGACGCGGCGGCACGGCCAGAACATCGGGTGCCTCTGGGCCCTGGCGGTGCTGGCACTGGGGCCGATCGCGATCATCGCCTACTTCCTGTTCGGGCGTTCCGAGAACTAGGGATCAACCCCCGCCCCTCGGTGGGCGGGGAACTTTGTGTGCAGGCGGCTTCGCCTTATTCGCTGTTCAAATCGATTTGATTCGTTTTTTTGTCTTGGCACAGCCCCTTTCCCTCCGCTATACTAAAGCCCTAAAGGCATAAAGTGAGAGGCGTCACGAATGGGGGGAAAGAGATGGGCGGCGCTCAAAATCCGTTTCTGATTGCGCAACAGCAGGTTCGGAACGCGGTGGCGGCGTTGGGCGAGAGCGAGGAGCTGTTCGAGCTCCTGAAGGCGCCGGCCCATTTCATCGAGGTGCAGATCCCGGTGCGCATGGATGACGGGAGCCTGCGCGTGTTCACCGGGTACCGGAGCCAGCACCTCACGACCCTCGGGCCCGCCAAGGGAGGCATCCGGTTCCACCCGGCGGTCACCGCCGATGAGGTGAAGGCCCTCTCCATGTGGATGACGTTCAAGACGTCCGTGGTGGGGCTCCCCTACGGCGGCGGCAAGGGCGGCGTCGTCGTCGACCCGCGCAAGCTCAGCCTGGGCGAACTGGAGCGGCTCTCCCGCGGCTACGTGCGGGCGATCTGGCCCTACCTCGGGCCCGACAAGGACATTCCTGCCCCAGACGTGAACACCAACGCGCAGATCATGGGCTGGATGACCGACGAGTACGAGACCATCGTGGGCGCCAGCTGTCCGGCCGTGTTCACGGGCAAGCCGCTCTCCATGGGCGGCTCGCTGGGCCGCGAGGAGGCCACCGGCCGGGGCACCGTCATCACCATCCGCGAGGCCCTGGCGTACCTGGGGCTGCCCGTGGCGGGCGCCCGGGTGGCGGTGCAGGGCTTCGGCAACGCCGGACAGCACGCGGCGCGGCTGCTGGAGGAGCTGGGAGCCGTCCTGGTCGCGGCCAGCGACAGCCGTGGCGGCATCGTCTGCCCCGGCGGAATGCGCGTGGCCGACCTCATCGCGTACAAGCAGGCGACGGGCAGCGTCGTCGGCTTCCCTGGCAGCCGGGCCACCGACCAGTTCGGGGTGCTGACGGCCGACTGCGACATCCTGGTGCCGGCGGCCCTGGAGAACCAGATCGACGCCGAGGTGGCCAGGTCCATCCGGGCCCGCGTGGTGGCCGAGGCGGCCAACGGCCCGACGACGCCCGACGGTGACCACGTCCTGGCGCAGCGGAAGATTTTTCTCATCCCGGACATCCTCGCCAACGCAGGCGGCGTGACCGTTTCGTATTTTGAGTGGGTGCAGAACCGGAACCAGTATTACTGGACGGCGGAGGAGGTCAACGCCCGGCTGGAACAGCGCATGGTGGCCTCCTTCCGCGACGTGGTCGCCATGGCCGAGCGGCACGGTGCCTACACCCGGACGGCGGCCTACATGTACGCCATCCACCGCATCGCCGAATCGCTGCGGATGCGGGGGCTGCTCAGGGCGCCGGCCCGCCAGGCGCTCCGGGCGGCGGCCGGCTAATCGGCCGGAACCTGCGCATATGCTGGAGCCGTCCCTCCCGGGCTCTGCCGGAGGGACGGTTTTTTGCGCGGGCGACGGGATTCGGCGGCGCAGCGGCGAATCAATGGCTGTGGCAGCCTGAAGGAGCCGAATGAGAAGAAGAGGAGGGATCCGGGTTGCAGACGCGTGAGCAGGAACCCGTGGTCGCGGTCCCGGAACGTATGGTGAAGGCGTTGCCCGGCTGGATCGGCCTCGTGACTGTGCTGCTCCTCATCGGGCTTTCCATCTGGCTGTTTGCCCTGGGTCTGCCTGACGCCCCGTGGCTCAGGCCGTCGCCTGTCCTCCTGGCGGCCTCGGCCGTGCTGTTCCTGGTCGCCTGCATCTGCTGCAACGGGCTCTTCGTCGTGCAGCCGAACCAGGCGCGTGTGCTGGTTCTGTTCGGCCGCTACACCGGCACCGTGAAGGCCGACGGGTGGTATTTCGTCAATCCACTGGTCTCCAAGCGGCCGGTCAGCCTGCGGGTGCGCAACTTCACCTCGCCGCAGCTGAAGGTGAACGACGCCAACGGCAACCCCATCGAGATCGCGGCGGTGGTGGTGTGGCGGGTGGTGGACACCGCCCGGGCGGTGTTCAGCGTGGAGGACTACAACGCCTTTGTGGAGGTCCAGTCCGAGACCGCCATCCGCCACCTGGCCAGCCAGTACCCCTACGATGACGGCCTGAACGAGGGCGAACTGTCCCTCCGGGGATCGGCGGAGGAGGTTGCGCTGGCCCTGAAGAAAGAACTGCAGGACCGGCTGGAGATGGCCGGCATCGCGGTCATCGAGGCCCGCATCTCGCACCTGGCGTACAGCCCCGAAATCGCCGGCGCCATGCTGCAGCGGCAGCAGGCCGCGGCCATCATCGCGGCCCGGCAGAAGATTGTCGAGGGCGCGGTCTCCATGGTGGAGATGGCCCTCGACATGCTGGACCAGCACCGGAAGGTGGAGCTCACGCCGGAGCGGAAGGCTGAGCTGGTGGCAAACCTGCTGGTCGTCCTCACCAGCGACCGCGCCGCCACGCCGACCCTGCCGCTGGCGCGCTAGCGGGGCGCGCCGCCCGGCTCTCACCGGGCCACACTAGGCACGAGGTGAGCCTGCTGTGAGCGAGCGCGCGGCGATCGCGACGTCGTGCTATGATCATCTGGGCGGGCCGCTGGGCGAGCGCCTCGCCCGTCGGCTCATGGAACTGGGGTGGGTGACGGCGGAGCCGGCCCCCGGCGTGACCCCGGAGGGGTGGGGGGGCTTCGCCCGGCTCGGCCTGGACCTCTCTCCCCTGCCGGCAGGACGGCGCAAGCCCGTGGCCCTGTGCGGGAAGCACATCGGCGCCCATCTGGGTTTCCTGCTGCGCCGGCATCTGCTGGAGGCGGGCTGGATCGAGCGGACGCCGGACGGGTTCGCCCTGACCCCGGCGGGTGAGGAGGCTCTCCGCCAACTCGGCGTCGACCTGGAGGACTGACGGTATGAACCGCATGCTGCACGAGACCCTGGCCATCGTCGGTTGGAGTTTCCTGGGCGCGACGGCGATCGGCGTCGTCGGTGCGCTCCTCTTCCGGTGGCCCATCACGGTGACCTACATGCTGAGCGTGCTCACCATCGGGCCGGCGCTGGCGGTCCTGCGCGGCCGAGACCGCAGCCGGGACCCGCTGGAGCTGGGCGAGCGGGCCGGGGTGGAGCTGGTCGCCATCCTCATCCTGCTCGGCATCGGCTGGCTGGCCGGCCAGTACCTCGGCGTCTGAGCTGTCGGACGCGGCATGCGCCTCCCGGCACAAGGGCAACCTATGGGCGTGCCCTGTCGAGAGGAGGATGATGCCAGGATGCAGTACCAGACGGGCGGCATGATGCCGCTCACCGAGAAGGACCTGTCCTACCTGAAGGACATGATGTCCTGGGAGCTGTTGGCGGCCAAGAAGGCGTACCACTACGCCAACGAGACCCAGGACGCGGAGTGCCGGCAGGCGATGTTCCAGATCGCCGAACAGCACCAGCGCAACCTGGAGCGGTTGCTCACCCACCTCCACGAGCATGTCAACCAGCCCACGACGATCGCCGTGTCGGGCGCCGATGCGCCGACCGTCGTCATGTGAGGAGGGGAGAGCCATGCAGCAGCAAGGGGTGCAGCCCCAGTTCAGCATGCAGGGCGGCCACCTGATCATGGCGCACCAGGAGCAGACCGGCCTGCCCAAGGTCAAGGACCCGTCGATGAACGACCGCGACCGCATGCAGGACCTGCTGGCGCAGGAGAAGTACCTGACGTCCGGCTACAACATGGCCCTGATTGAGGCCAGCCACGATGCGCTGTTCGACGTGATCAAGCAGAACTGCGACGCCAGCTACCAGATGCAGCGGCAGATTTTCAACCTCATGTTCAAGAAGGGCTGGTACAAGCTGCCCGTGGCCGACGCGCAGATGGTGCAGCACACCTTCCAGCAGTTCGTGCAGTACCAGACCCAGTTCCCGTTCCCCCCGGGCCCGCAGGTCGCGCAGATGGCCGCGCAGACGGCCTCCGGCCAGGCCGGCGGCCAGGGAGGCGGGATGCAGGCCAACCGTCAGTAGTCAACCGGCACAACAACGGCGGCGGAGAGCTCTCCGCCGCCGTTTCTGAGGAGGGGATACCGTGCGCGCTCCCATCACCCTGGCCGTGGTCGGGCTGGGCAACATCGCCCGGAAGGCTCACCTGCCGGTGCTCACCAGCCATCCGGAGGTGGAGATCATCGGCCTGTCCAGCCGCACCGGGCGGAACGTGGATGAGCTGGCCGCGCAGTACCGGCTGCGGCTCCGGGCCCGCACGTTTGCCGAGATCCTGGCCGCGCGGCCCCGGGCCGCCTACCTGCTCAGCGCCACGCCGGCGCACCGGGAGCAGGCGATCGCCCTTATGGAAGCCGGCATCGACGTGTTCATGGAGAAGCCCCTGGCCGACAACCTGGTCGACGCCGAGGCGATCGCGGAAGCAGCCGGCCGCACGGGCCGGCTGCTGATGGTCGGCTTCAACCGCCGTTACGCTCCCGCCTACCGCCGGGCGAAGGCCTTGTTTCACGACTCGGGCAGAAGGATCGAGTACGTGCTGGTCCAGAAACACCGCACCGGTGGCGGGACGCGCTGGCCGCTCCGGTTCTACGTGACCGACGACGTCATCCACATCATCGACCTGGCCCGGTTCTTCGCCGGCGACCTGCAGCTGCGGACGGCCTGCGCCCGCACCGGGCTGGTGGCCGCGCAGATGGAGTCGGCAGACGCCACCCTGGTGCAGCTGTCCCAGAGCTTCAGCGCCGGGGCGGTCACCGAGCGGGTCGAGCTGCACGGCGGCGGCCTGACGGTCATCGTCGAGGAGATGGAGCGGCTGGTCGTCCGGGAGGACGGGGCCGAGCGGGTGGAGCCGCTCTTCGGGTCGTGGACGCCCACCCTGCAGAAGCGGGGCATCGCGCCCGAGCTGGAGCACTTCCTCGCCTGCCTGCGGGAGGGGCGGACGCCGGAGACCTCCGTGGCCGAGGCGCTGGCCACGCAGCGGCTGGCGGAGGAGATCCTCCGGGCCGCGGGCGGCTGAGCGGGGCCGGGGACCGGGCGATCAGGCCCGGGCCTCCGCAGCGGGCTCCTTCTCGCCCTTGGTCACCAGCAGCATGCAGAGGGCGGCCAGGGCCATGAACAGGATGCCCAGCGGGAAGAAGAAGCGGTAGCCGTAATGGTCGAAGACCCAGCCGAACAGGGGCGGTCCGGCGATGTTGGCCATCGACGAGAAGAGGTAGTACATGCCGGTGTAGGCGCCGATCTGGCCGGGACCGGCCATCTGCGTGATCATCGGGTAGGAGTTGATGCTCACCCACGACCAGGCGAAGCCGACCAGGGCGAACAGGTACCAGGCGGACTTCAGGTTCGCCTGCAGATCCAGCAGGAAGAAGGCCAGGATCATCAGGAGGAGGCCGCCGAGGATGGTCCGCTTGCGGCCCAGCCCCTTGAACCGGCCGATGCCGTCGGCCAGGAAGCCTGAGGGGATGGCGAAGAGGAGGAACGCCCCGCCGGAGAACGTGAGCAGGCCGGCGACGTCGGCCTCGTGCATCCCAAGATGTTCGCGGCCGTAGGTGGTCACCCACGTCTCCAGGGAGTTGTAGGCAACGAACCAGCAGAAGATGGCCAGGAGCATGAAGATGGCGCTGCGGTCCCGGATGAGGGCGAACTGGAACCGTTCGGACTTCTCGGTGCTGTGCTCCGGCTCACGGATGAAGAAGTAGAAGATCGCGGTGATCCCCAGCAGCAGCAGCGCCGAGGCGACGAAGGGCAAGCCGGGGTACATGCGGTAGAGGATGGCGCCGCCGAACATGGCCACGATGTACGCCAGGCCGCCCATGAAGTTGATGATGCCGTTGGCCTTGGAGCGCAGCGGCGGCGGGGTGACGTCAGGCATGAGCGCCACGATCGGCGAGCGCCAGCAGGCCATGGAGAGGTTCATCAGGACGGCTGCCCCGAGCAGGAGCCAGAGGCTGGTCTCCCAGCCCACCGGGATGAGCATGAGGAAGAGGGCGGAGAGCGGGGCGAAGACCAGCAGGTACGGGATGCGGCGCCCGAAGCGGGTCCGCGTGCGGTCGCTCAGGAAGCCGACCAGTGGCGTCAGCGTGAGCGCCAGCCAGTTGTCGATGGTCATCAGATACCCGATGGTCGCCTTCGCTTCGATGTACCTGGCATAGAAGATGGGCATGTAGGCGTTGTAGAGCGGCCACACCAGGCTGACCCCGAAGAAGCCGAGACCGATGATGAACGTATTCTTCCAGTTCAATCGCAATTGGGTCATCGCCGAGCTCGCCTCCGTTCGCTGATGCTTCACACATTCGTGCCCCTGTCAGAGAATCCCTGCCAAGAGGAAATGTGCGACAGGTTAACGAATCTGGCTTCCATAACAGAGCCGAACGGAGGAGAGGCCATGAGGGAGAGAAGCGGCACCCTGTCGGGCCTCGGCGGGCTGAAACTGTACTACCGCTGCTGGGAGCCCGAGCATGTTCAGGGCAACCTGGTGCTCGTGCACGGGGCGGGCGAGCATGTGGGGCGATACGAGCACGTCGCGGCCTGGTTCGCCGGCCGGGGCTTCGCGGTCTGGGCGATGGACCACCGGGGGCACGGGCGGTCCGAAGGCACGCGGATGCACGTGGACCGGTTCTCCGACTACCTGGTGGATCTGGCGGCGTTCGTGAAGCTGGCCGCGGAGGCGCACGGCCGGCCGGTGATGATCGGCCACTCCATGGGCGGGCTCATCGCCTACCGGTATGCCGCGGCGCACCCGGAGACCATCTCGGCCCTGGTGCTCTCGTCGCCATGGTTCCTGAGCCGGGCGAAGGTGAGCCGGCTGGAGCAGGCGCTGGCGCCGGTCCTGGCGGTGATCTCCCCGCGGTTGCAGGTGAAGTCGGGCATCCCGCCCGAGATCTGCACCCGGGACGCTGAGCGGATCGCCCTGGACCAGAAGGACCCGCTGCGCTGCCAGACGGCCACGCCCCGCTGGTTCGTGGAGTGCACCCGCGCCGCCGCGGAGTGCCGCACCCGCGTCGCCTTCCCCGAGGGGCTGCCTGCGCTCTTCCTGGTGGCCGGCACGGATCATCTGGTGGATCCGGAGGCCACCCGCGCGGTCTTCGATCGCATTGGGCACGGGGACAAGCGGTTCAAGCTCTATCCGGAGAAGTACCACGAGATCTTCAACGATCCCGGCCGCGAGGAGGTCTTCGCCGAGATCCTGGACTGGCTGCGCGCCCACGGACTGGCGCCGCAGGCAGACTGAGCGGGATACGCACAACCACCGCAGAGGAGGCATGCCATGTTCCCGAACGCGATGCGTACCATTGCCGATTTCCAGGCCTTCCACCGGTGGCTGGATGAGCAGAAGGGATGGGGCCCGGATCTGAAGCTGAACATGGTGCTGCTCGCCGGTGAGGTGGGCGAGGTGGCCAACGAGCTGCGCAACATCTTCTGGCGGGCCAGCCTGCTGGAACCCGAGATGGGCGAGGAGGCGGCCCGGGAGGCCGCTTTGGCGGAGTACCGGGAGAACCTGGGCTTCGAGCTGGCGGACTGCCTGGCCTACATCTTCAAGATCGCGAACAACGCGGGGATCGACCTGGAGGCGGCCTACAAGGCCAAGATGGCGAAGAACGTCCAGCGCCAGTGGACCGCGCCGCCGCCGGGGAATCACCAGTAGGGCGCGCCGCCCCCTGCCGTGGGCAGTCGGGGCGGCCTTTTCCTTGGGAACAGAACTCTGCACGGCAGGGTGAAAGAAAACCGCGGGATGGCCGGTAGGTAAGAGTGGAAGGGGGGAAAGGGGTGGTCGAGCAGGAGTGGATCCGGCGGGCGCAGGGCGGCGATGCCGAAGCCTTCGCCGCGCTGGTCCGGCTGCATCAGGACGGCGTCTACGGCTTTTGCCTGCGGATGACGGGCAGGCGGGAGGACGCGCTGGACCTCACCAGCGAGGCCTTCCTCCGGGCCTACCGTTCCCTGGCCGGCTTCGATGTCACCCAGCCCTTCCGCCCCTGGCTTCTGCGCATCGCGGCCAACCTCTGCCGCGACCACCTGCGGGCCCGGCAGCAGCGTCCCGCCCCCGTGGAGGACGCGGTGCTGGCCGACTTGCCGGACCCGGCCCCCCCGCCGCCCGGCCAGGTCCTCGCGGTGCACGACCGGGCCGCCGTGCGGCAGGCGGTGGCAGAACTGCCTGAGCCGTATCGGACTGCGGTGACCCTGCACTACTTCAACCACCTGTCGTACCAGGAGATCAGCGAGGTTCTGAACATCCCGGTGGGAACGGTCGGCACGCATCTCCACCGGGCCAAGCGACTCCTCCGGAAGCGTCTGGTGGAACAGGAGGTGGCCACGTGAACGCCAAGGGCTGCTGGGACGATATGACGCTGGACCTGTTCCGCATGGGGCTCCTGGAGGAAGCAGAGGCCGAGGCGGTGCGCGGCCACGTGCAGAGGTGCGCAGCGTGTCAGGTCCGCCTGGGCGCGCTGGACCTGGAGGACCTGCGTCTTGAGGCCGCCCTCGCACTGACCCGGGAGGAGGCGAAGGCCCTGGCGGCCGCGGACCTGCCGGGGCGGCTGGCGGCCCGGGTGAGCGTCGGCCGGAACGGGGCCCGGGCGCTGGCCGTCGGGCTGTCCGGCCTGGGTCTGGCGGCCGTGGCCGGGCTGCAGGGCGCGGTGCTTCCGTGGCTGCAGGGCTTGCCCCTGGGAGGGTGGATGACCGCCGGCCACTGGGCGCCTGAGCTCGCCGGCCGCCTCCTGCGGTCCGCCCGTTCGTTCCTTTTCGCCCCGCCTACGTCGCGGCACAACGTCCTCGTCCCCCTGCTGGCCGCCGGCCTGGTGATCATCCTGCTGAACCTCCGGCACCGCCGGCGCCGGCTGTCTCCTTTCCACCACTGAAGGCAGGTGAACCGAATGCGCCGATGGAGAATCTGGCTGGTCCTGACCCTGGCCGCGCTGGCCGCGGCTGTGTCCACCGTCGGGGCGGCCGCCGCGGGCGGTCCCGAGGCGGGCCGGCCCCCGATCGCCGCCGGCGAGGAGCAGGTGATCATCCCGGAAGGGGAGAGGCTGGAGGATGACCTGGTCGTCAACGCGGAGAAGGGCGCGGCGGTCTACGGTACGCTGGCGGGCGACCTCATCCTCCTGGGCGCCGATGCGGTGATCACCGGCACGGTGGAGGGGGACGTGATCGGCTACGCCAACCGGGTGTGGATCTCGGGCCAGGTGCTGGGCAACGTGCGAGTGCTGGCCCTGGAAGCGGTGACCATCGAGGGCCGGGTGGGCCGGAGCGCCATAACCGTCAGCCAGAGGGCGACCCTGGGCCCGGAGGCGGAGATCGGGACCACGTGGTTCGCCCTGAGCGGTGACGTGGAGCTGGGGGGAACGGTCGGGCGGAGCCTGTTTGCCACGGCTAGCCGCGTTACCGTGTCGGGGGAGGTCGGCGGGGATCTCAGCCTCCACGGGTACGACCAGGCCCGGGTGCTGCCCGGCGCCGTGGTGCGTGGCGGCATCCTGGCTGTCGCCGACCGGCCGCCGGTGGTCGACGACGGGGCCAGCGTCGGCGAGGTGCGCTTCGTCGCCCGCGAGGGGGCGACACAGCCCCTGCTGACCATGGACGGCTTCGCGCTCGGGCGTCTGGCCGGCTTCGCAGCGGTCGGGCTTCTGGTCACCTGGCTGGCGCCGGGGCTGCTCGGCTCGTTTCAGAGGCGGGTTTCAGGCCACTTCTGGGCCACCCTGGCCGTCGGGGCCGGGCTGCTGGCCGGCGTCCCCGTGCTGGCGCTGGTGCTGATGCTCACGGTCGGCGGCATTCCCGCCGCGCTGATGGTGGTGCTGCCGCTGTACGCGGCGGCCATCTACCTGGGCCAGGTCTTCGTCGCGGGCTGGCTGGGATGGGCGATTCTGGGCCGGGTGCGGGGCGACGGGCAGGCACCGCGGTCTGCGGCCTTCCTGCTGGGGCTGGTCTGCCTCACCCTGTTCTCCCGTCTGCCCTACGTACGGTACGTGGGCTCGTTCCTCGCGGTCAGCCTGGCCCTCGGCGGCCTGAGCCTGACCCTGGGGCCGTGGATCAGGCGCATCGCGCGAGAGGACTAGAAGGAAGCTGACAAATCCCCTGAAGAGGAGTGAAGAACACCATGAAGCGTTGGATTGCGGCCGGCGCGATCGTCGCCATCGTCGTTTTGTCGCTCGCCGTGGCCTTTTGGCAGGGCACCGGCCGGGAGGTCGGCAGCCCGAAAGGGCCATCCGGCGGACAGGTGGCCCTGGTGCGGGTGGAGGGGACCATCGTGTCCGGGGAAGGCTCCGGCAGCCTCCTGAGCGGCGCCGGCGCCGGTTCGGAGACCATCGTGAAACACCTGGACCGGGCGGCGGAGGACCCGGCGGTGAAGGCCGTCGTCCTGCGGGTCAACAGCCCGGGCGGAAGCGTGGTCGCCTCCTGGGAGATCGCGGAGGCGGTCCGGCGGGTGCAGGACGCCGGGAAGCCGGTGGTGGTCTCCATGGGCGAGAGCGCCGCCTCGGGCGGCTACTGGATCTCGGCCGGGGCGGACCGGATCATCGCCAGCCCGGACACGATGACCGGTTCCATCGGGGTCATCCTGCAGGTGGGGAACCTGTCCGAGGTATATGAGAAGGTCGGCTACAAGACGTACACCTTTAAGAGCGGACCGTTCAAGGACATGGGCAGCCCGGATCGGGAGATGACCGACGCCGAGCGGGACCTCCTGCAGGACCTGGTGGACGAGACCTACGAGGCCTTCGTCCCGGTCGTGGCCGAGGGCCGTGGCATGGACGAGGCACAAGTCCGGAAGATCGCCGACGGGCGCATCCTGACCGGCCGGAAGGCGTTGGAGCTGGGGCTGGTCGATGAGCTGGGCGACCTGAAGCGCGCGGTGCAGGTGGCGGCAGAGCTGGCCGGCCTGCCGGGGGAGCCGGAAGTGCGGGAGATGAACCGCGCCAACGGGCTGTTGGGGGCTCTGCTGGGCCGGGGGATCCTCCCGCCCGCCTCCCTGGGGCTGCCGAGCGGCCTGTACGCCCTGGAGCCGGGGCCGGTGAGCATCCGTTAGTGCGAGTGGAGGGTTAGACCGATGACGGAACCGTCTGCGCAGAACGGCGCGACTTCGGTGTGGGATCTGATGCTCGACGTCTTCATCGCCCCGGGGAGGGCGATGGCCAAGATCGCGGACGAGCGGCCCGTGGGCGCCGCCGCATGGGTGGTGACGGGGCTCGCGGTCTTCACGGGCCTCCTGGGGATGGCCTCCGCGCGGGATGCCATGGCGCTGGACCCCGGCCTGTTGCCCTCGGACGTCCCGCCGGAGGTCGTGGAGGTCATCCAGGCGTTGACGGGGTCGGCCTCGGTGTTCGGCGCGGTCGTCGGGATCCTCGCCAGCGTGCTGTGGTGGTTTGGCCGGGCGGCCATCTACGGGTTGATCGGCGAGCTGATGGGCGCGGCGCGGGACGGCCGGGCGATGCTCGCCACCCTGGGCTTTGCCGGACTGCCGGCGCTGCTTCAGGCCCCGCTGAACCTCATGCTGAGCCGGCTGGGCCTGACCTGGCTCTCCGCGCTCGTCGGAATCGTGTTCTGGGTCTGGCTGCTGGTCCTCACGGTGCTGGCCCTGCGGGCCGCCCTGCGGGTGGATACCGGGCAGGCCGTGGTGATCTTCCTGATTCCGGTCGGCGTCGCCGTGGCGCTGGCGGTGCTGGTGGGCGTGGGCCTGGCGGTCGCCCTGGTCAGCATGGTCGGTCGGATCCCGACGCTGTAGCCCGGGGAGGCGCCCCGCGGCGGCACACGGCACGGAGCCGGTCCCCGGCACGAGGAAGGACCGGGTGATACGAAGAGGGAGCCGTGGGGTAACCCCGGCTCCCTCCGTCCGTATGTGCCTACTGTCCCGCCATCTGCGCGAAGACCTCGTCGGCGATCTGCAGCGTCTCCTCCAGGTCGGCCCGGGTGTGCTGCACGGTGAGCATCCATGCCTCGAAGCGGCTGGGGGCCAGCGCGATGCCCCGGTCCAGCAGCCCCCGGAACATGGCGGCGAACTTGGCGGGGTCCGACCGCTGGGCCGTCCTGTAGTCGACCACGGGCTCGTCGCAGAAAAACAGGGTGAACATCGAGCCCGCGCGGCCCAGCTGCACCGTGTGACCGTGGCTGCGGGCGGACCGCACCAGCCCGTCGGCCAGGTAGGCGGCGTCGGCGTCCAGCCGCTCGTAGACTCCCGGGCGGGAGAGGATCTCCAAGCCGGTCAGCGCGACCTGCATGCAGAGCGGGTTTCCGGCCAGGGTGCCGGCCTGGTAGGCGGGCCCCAGGGGCGCGACCCAGTCCATGATCTCGGCCCGGCCCCCGTAGGCGGCCAGCGGCAGCCCGCCGCCGATGATCTTGCCCAGCGTCGTCAGGTCCGGCTCGATCCCCAGCAGGGTCTGCGCGCCGCCGTACGCCACCCGGAAGCCCGTGATGACCTCGTCGAAGATCAGCAGCGCTCCGTGCGCGTGGGCCAGCCGCTTGACCCCTTCCAGGTAGCCGGGCTTGGGCATGGCCACGCCGAAGTTGCCCACGATGGGCTCCACCAGGACGGCGGCCACCTGCGGGCCCCAGACGTCCAGCGCCTCGCCCAGGCTGTCCAGGTCGTTGTACGGCACGGTGATGACGTCCTGGGCGACCCCCTCGGTGACGCCGGCTGAATCGGGCGTTCCCAGCTGAGACGGGCCGGAGCCCGCGGCGATGAGGGCGAAGTCGGAGTGACCGTGGTAACAGCCCTCCATCTTGATGATCTTCGGCCGGCCGGTGAAGGCCCGGGCGACCCGCACCGCGGACATGACCGCCTCGGTACCCGTGGTGACGAAGCGGATCCGCTCCATGGACGGAAGCGCCTGGTGGATGCGCTCGGCCAACTCCACCTCCCACGGGTTGGGGGTGCCGTAGATCGTGCCGCCTTCCGCCGCGCGGGCGACGGCGGCGACGAGCTCCGGGTGGCCGTGGCCGAACATCCCGGCGCCGAACGCCCCGATGTAGTCGATGTACCGGTTGCCGTCCACGTCATAGAGGTAGGGACCCTGCCCGCGGGCCATGAAGACCGGAGCGCCGCCGCCCACGGACTTGAAGGAGCGGGCGGGCGAGTTGACGCCGCCGACGATGCGGGCCACGGCGCGCTCGTACAGGGCTGCGGATCGTTCATACCTGGCTGTCATGCGCACATCCTCCCGGATAGTGGCTTCCGCCGGCGGCGCGCCGCTGAGCGGGCCGCCGGCGACCAAAAGGTGTACAACTGATCGAGGGGGAATCCGTAGATGGCGTCCGTCTACGCGCTGGCCGCGGACCTGTTCTTCGCCGAACGGCTGGAGCGGGCCCTGCGTGACCTCGGACACAAGCCGGAGGTGCGGGACCTCAGCGCCGGCGGGTCCGGGCAGGCCCCCGGGAACGCGGCGATCACACAGGTCAGCCTGCCCGGGGGCGTCGACCTGGCCATCGTCGACCTGGAGGCCGGCGAGGCGGCCCTGGCGCTGGTCCGGGCCGCCCGGGAGCGGGGCATTCCGGTCCTGGCCTTCGGCGCACACGTGGACGTGGAGGCCCGCCGGGCCGCCGAGGGCCTGGGCGCCAGGGTGGTCACCAAGTCCCGGCTCACCCGGTCCTTCACAGACCTGGTGGCGGCCATGCTCGGCCCGTCTGTGTGACCCCGCCTGCCTGGGCCGCGGTCAGACGCCCCAGCGTGCCGCCACGGCGTCGGCGGCCCGGCGCACGAACTCGTCGGGATCCTGCCGCAGCCGGGCCACGGCCTGCCGGATCGCCGCATCCACATGGGGGAGCCGGTTCAGGGCCAGGACCGCGGCCCGGCGGACGTCCCGGTCGGGGTCAGCCAGCCGATCGGCCAGGTCCGCGGCGACATCGGCGTACTCCCCCATGGCGCCCAGGCAGTAGGCGGCCATCTTGCGGGCGTTGGGCACGGGTGCACGGAGCGTCCGCCTGACCATCGCCACGCACTCGGGGTGCGCACGGCCGAGGCCCAGCGCGAAGCCGGCTGCGGCCCAGCGCGTGTCCCGGTCCGGGGCGCCCATCGCCGCGGACAGGGCCTCGCCCACCTCGTCCGACCACAGGCCGAGGCGGGCCAGGACGAAGGCGGCCGTCCAGGCCTGCCGCCCGTCCGGCGGCTTCAGGGCCGCCCGGAGGGCCGGCACCACCGCTCCCGACTGGTACGCCAGGAACTCCAGGCAGTTGGCGCAGTGCACCTGCACCCCCTTCTCGGGGTCGCCCAGCCCCGCCACCATGGAGGGCAGCAGGGCGTCGATCACCGGGGTCCATTCCGTTTCGCCTTCGTCCAGCCGGGCGGACAGCAGCGCCTCCAGTTCGCGGGCTGCCTGCACCCGCCGCTCCCCGTCCGGCGAAGCCAGCCCGACCAGGATCTGTGCGAGCAGGGCCTCCATCGCCCGACCCCCTTTCAAGACATAGAGCGTACCCTTGTTTCGACGTCAGGCGGGCGTGCGGCGGAACGCGCCGCCCACCCGAAAAGCGGCAGCGGTTCTCCGCGGGATCCCCGCGGGTTCCGGCCGGCGAACCGAGACAGGAGTGACAGCATGGCACGCAAGTCCGTGGACACCGAGGCGATTCTGAGGAAATTGGAGGAGATGTACCCGGACGCCAAGTGCGCGCTCAACCACCGGAATGCGTTTGAACTGCTGGTGGCGACCGTCCTCTCGGCCCAGTGCACCGACGCCCGGGTCAACATCGTCACCGCCCGCATCTTCCCCCGCTACAACCGTCCCGAACACTTCGCGGCGCTGTCGGTGGACGAGATCGGCGAGATGATCCGCGACTGCGGGCTGTGGAAGAGCAAGGCGAAGAACATCCAGGGGCTCAGCCAGATGCTGCTGGAGAAGCACGGCGGCGAGGTGCCGTCGACGATGGAGGAGCTGATTCAGTTGCCCGGCGTCGGCCGGAAGACCGCCAACGTGGTGCTCTCCAACGCCTTCGGGATTCCGGCGATCGCGGTGGATACCCACGTGTTCCGCGTGGCCAACCGGCTGGGGCTGGCGGAGGCGAAGACGCCCGAGGAGACCGAGCGGCAGCTGATGGAGCGGATCCCTCGGGAGTACTGGTCGCAGGCGCACCACTGGCTGATCTACCACGGCCGCCAGGTGTGCCACGCCCGGAACCCGCAGTGCAGTCAGTGCCCGCTCCTGCCCCACTGCCGGTTCGGCCGGCAGGCCGGGAAGGGGTCGGTGCAGCGGGCGAGGGTCTCATCGGGTCGTGCGGCCCGGCGGGCGGGGGGACCGGCGCGGTAACCCCGGCAGCGGCCGCCGAAACGGCTGGAATCCAGCATTCCCCGCCGCAGGAAGACAGGAGATGCCGGTCTGGTTCGCCAAGTCCTGAAGACCGGCGCAGCGGGGCGCAGCGCGACGCGCCCTTCATGCGCGCTCAGGAGGCGACAACGCGCGTGACCAACACCAGACAGCTCTTCTCTACTGATCGGCTGCGGCTGGAGGTGGGGGAGACGATTTCGGCCACCGTGGGTTACGAGACCTACGGGCGGCTGAACGCCCGGCGGGACAACGCGGTGCTGCTCTGTCACCCGCTCGCGGCGGACTGCCACGCGGCCGCGGGCCCGGCTGACCCCCGACCGGGCTGGTGGGAGCCGCTGATCGGGCCCGGCCGGGCATTTGACACCGACCGTTACTTCGTGATCGCGGCCGACACCTTCTGCGGCTGGGGTACGGGGGAGGCGATCCCGCAGATCACGGTGCGCGACAACGTCCGGCTGCAGCGGCAACTGCTGAAGTCGCTGGGCATCGAGCGGCTGGCCTGCGTCGCGGGCCCCTCGACCGGGGGTTTCCAGGCCCTGGAGTGGGCCGTCACCTATCCGGACCGGGTGGACCAGGTCATCGCGGTGGCCAGCGGCCACCAGGCGAGTCCGCTCTTCGCCCTGGCGGTCTGCCAGGCCGCCATCGACGCCATCCGGACCGACCCGGCCGAAGGGCTGCTGTACGCCCTGCGGCTGTACCTGACGCTCTCGTCGTCCAACGACTGGCTCGACGCCGTGTGGGGGCGGCGCACGGCGCCGGCTTCGCCCCACCCCTGGACCGGGCCGGAGGGGCGGTATGCCTTCCAGGCGGAGGTAGAGGCGGAGGCGGAACGACTGGCGGCGCACCTGGACCCCGGCCGGTTCGCGGCCGCCGCCCGCATGGCTCTCCTGCACAACATCGCCCACGGAAACCGGGACCTGGACGTCGCGGCGCAGAAGATCGCCGCGGAGATCCTGCTGATCCCGGTCTCCAGCGACATCCTGTTCCCGCCGTCCGCCGGCCGGGAGTTCGCGGATCTGGTCCGGACCTACGGCGGCCGTGCGGAGGTGTGGGTCCTGGAGTCGCTGGCCGGTCACCGGGCGGCGCTTCTGGAAGCGCACCGCCTGGCGGAACCCATTTCCGCCTTCCTCGGCCATCCGGTGTGGCACTGATCGCCGCGGGGCTGGAGGAATCTGGCGGGCTGCGGCGAATAGCCGATCAAAAGGAAACGGGAGTGAAGGCGCCGATGGTTCAACCGGGCGAGGTGGCTCCGGATTTCACCCTCGAGTCCACGGAGGGGCCGTTCACGCTCTCCGCACTGCGGGGGCGGAAGCGGGCGCTGATCATCTTTTACCCGAAGGACAACACCCCGGGCTGAAACCGGCAGCTGGCGGCTGCGCGTGACGCGGCCGCGGCGTACGCCGCGCGGGATGTGCAGGTCGTGGCCGTCAATCCCGGCAGCCTGGCCTCGCACCAGCGGTGGGCGGAGAAGAACCGCTTCGGCTTCCCGATCTGCGCGGACGAGGGGAAGCACGTGGCGCGAGCGTACGGCGTGCTGAACGCGCTGGGGTTCATCGCCCGCACGGTGGTCCTGGTGGACCGCAACGGCATCGTGCGCTGGGTACAGCCGGGGATGCCCGCCACCGAGACGATTCTGGCAGCCGTGGACGCGCTCGGGGAGCAGGCGTGAAAGGGGGATGCCGATGGAACGGGTAAGGCTGATCACCGGCCTGACCCGCATCGCGACCACAGGCCACGGAGAGCGGGCCACGCCCGCAACCCGGGTGCCGTTTCGCGAACAGCTGGCGCGGTCGCACGCCATGCAGTTCAACGAGCGGATTGACCGCGCGCTGCAGGAGATCGACGAGCTGGGGCGCCGGCTGACGGAGTCGCTCAGCCAGCACGACCTGCAACTTTACCGGGAGGCCATCGGCCGGCTCTTCCGCGACCTGACCCACCACATGATGGAAGTCCGGCAGAACCTGGAGTGGGATTCCTACGCCTGGGAGCAGCGGACGATGGTCACCATCCAGCGGGTGGACCAGCGGCTGGAGGAGCTCGCCCGCATGGTGCTGGAGCAGGAGCAGGACCGGCTGGCGATCCTCGCCGCGGTGGACGAGATCCGCGGGCTGCTCCTGGACGTCCGGATGTGAGACCCTGGGCCCTTCCCCGAGCGGGAGGGGCCCTGGTTTTTTGTCCCCAACTGTATGCATATCGTAGTACAGTTGCTGGATCCGCCGGCAGGGCCGTGTTAGGATACAGTCACCTTCGAGTGCGAAGAGTGGGGAGTGGTGGCGTTGGCAGAACGGAAGTACCGGCTCGAGACACTGGCCATTCACGCGGGCCACGAGATCGATCCCACGGGGGCGCGGGCGGTCCCGCTGTACATGACCACCTCCTACGTGTTCCGGGACACGGCGCACGCGGCCCGGCTCTTCAGCCTGCAGGAGCCGGGCAACATCTACACCCGCATCATGAACCCGACCACGGACGTGTTCGAGAAGCGGATGGCCGCCCTGGAGGGGGGCGTGGGGGCCCTCGCCGTGGCCTCGGGGCAGAATGCGGAACTGTACGCCATCCTGAACCTGGCCCGGGCGGGCGACGAGATCGTCGCCGCCACGAGCCTGTACGGCGGCACGTATGCCCTGTTCGCCCACAACCTGCCCCGCCTGGGCATCACGGTGAAGTTCGTCGAGCCTTCCGACCCCGAAAACTTCCGTGCGGCCATCACGGACCGCACCCGGGCGCTTTACATTGAGACCATCGGCAATCCCCGGTGCGACGTGCCGGACATCGCGGCGATTGCCGCCGTCGCCCACGAGCACGGGCTGCCGCTCATCGTCGACAACACCTTCGCCTCGCCGTACCTCTGCCGTCCCATCGAGCACGGCGCCGACATCGTGATTCACTCGGCCACCAAGTTCATCGGCGGCCACGGCACCGCGATCGGCGGCGTGATCGTCGACGGCGGCCGGTTCGACTGGGGCGCCGGCAGGCATCCGCTCTACACGGAGCCCGATCCGGCCTATCACGGCCTGCGCTACGCCGACCTGGGCGAGCAGGCGTACATCCTGCGGGCCCGGGTGAGCCTTCTGCGCGACATGGGCGGCGCCCTCTCGCCTTTCAACGCGTTCCTGTTCCTGCAGGGGCTGGAGACGCTGCACCTGCGGATGGAGCGGCATTCGGCCAACGCCCTGGCCGTCGCCCGGTTCCTGGAGGCGCACCCCAAGGTGGAGTGGGTCACCTACCCCGGGTTGGAGTCGAGCCCGTATTACGGGAACGCCAAGCGGTACCTGCCCCGGGGGCAGGGGGCCATCCTCGCCTTCGGCATCCGCGGCGGGCTGGAGGCAGGGCGCCGCTTCATCGAGTCGCTCCGGCTGTTCTCCCACCTGGCCAACGTGGGCGATTCCAAGTCGCTGGCGATTCACCCTGCTTCAACCACCCACGAGCAGCTGTCCGACGAGGAGCGTCGGGCAGCAGGTGTCACGCCCGAGATGGTGCGGCTCTCGGTGGGCACCGAGCACATCGACGATATCATCGAGGACGTGGCCCAGGCCCTGGAGCGGGCGACGAACTGACGCGGCGGCAGCAGCGGGAGGGGCGTGCCGGTTCGACAGACGGTGCGTCCCTCCCGGTTATGTCGTTGAACGCGAAATAATCTGTCAACAGTTGACTCGCAGTCTCACGTGCTGTTAAAATGAAGGTCCCAAACTCTTGATGTGGGGAGCGTGTGTGGCGAAGGGGGGGCGACCATGCACAGTACCATGGGTGAAAGGCTGGCCTGGGCGCGGAACCAGCAGGGGTTGATCCTTCAGCAGGTTAGCGAGAAGAGCGGCCTCGCGGTCGGGTACATCTCGCAACTGGAGAAGGGGGCGAAGGTCAACCCGACCATCGATGCCCTGGGGCGCCTGGCCAAGGCGCTGGGCGTGAGCATCGCGTTCCTCCTGGGCGAGGTGCACGCGCCGCCTTATGACGACCGCGCCGCCCTGCTCATCGGTGGACAGGCCTGGACGGTGGGGCAGCGCTTTGCCCGCTACTACGAGCAACTGTCACCGGAGGAGCGGCGCAAGATCGAGCTGGAGACCGTCGAGCAGCGCTTCGCCCGGGTAGTCGACTTCCTGTGCCAGGAATTCCCCGAGACCTTCACACGTCCCGTGGTCGCGTACCAGCTCGGCCTTTCGGTGCGGGCGCTGAACGACATCATGGAGCGCAACTGCGAGGTCGGCCCGATGGTGCTGAGCCAGATGGTCTCCATCACGGGCATCCCGCTCTCTTTCTACGCCCGGGGCCGCATGGAGTCGGCGCCGGTGGACATAACCCCGGCCCAGATGATTCGATACGCCGAGGCGATCTCGATGGCGGCCGAGGCGCAGATCACGCCGGAGGAGCTCGTCCTGCTCATCCGGGGCGCGTCGCAGGCGCACAAAGGGTGAGGCCCGTCCTCCTGTGTGGAGGACAGGCCTCCGCCGACCTTGCATGAATGCAGCGCCTAAGTTGTTGTCCGTAAAGCTTAGAAAGAGGAAGGACCGCCGCTCCGCGGCTCGGCCAGGGCGGTCGCGGCCATGGCGAGCATGCTGGCCATGATGAACAGGCTGATGAGGATCCGGCGCATTCGATTCTCCCCTTTCCGTTGTTTGTCGATGAAGCAACCAGTCGGGCTCCCGGTACGCTGTACCGGGTCTCTTTTTGCATCCGCCCGAACCTCGAAGGCCGTGTCAGGGGCGGGCTTGGCCCCGCTCATATAGCTTTCGGCGCAGGGCCGCTGCCCGGTTCATCAGGGCCGACTGGCGGGACTCCAGGGCGTACTGCATCGCCAGGTTCGCGAAGAGCTGGGCCTCGTCGTACCGGCCCAGGGACAGGGCGTTCTCGCCGGCGATGACCGATGCGGTGGAGAGGACGTTTTCGTCCTGGCCGGGCAGGCCGGGGGCCATCGCCCGGGTGCAGAAGGCCATGGACTGGCGCAGGTCGCCAGTCCTCTGATGGTAATAAGCCCAGTCGGTGAGCAGGCTGGCGGCGACTTGGTCGTTCGGGTGCTCGCCCAGGAGATGCTCCAGCTGCTCCAGGTAAGGGAGCGCCTCGTCGGGTTGGTCGAGGGCCAGGTAGCAGTAGACCAGGCCGCGCAGCGCCTCCATGAGCAGCGGCCAGTGGCCGCAGCGCCGGAGCAGGTCCAGGGAGAGGTGGTGCGATCCGATCGCGTCCGCGTACTGCCGGCGGTAGCGGAAGAGCAGGGCCAACTTGTGGTGGGTACCGGCTTCCACCTCCATCAGATGCGGCGTGCGATGTAGATCATCGAGGCACTGAAATAGGTGGTCAAAGGCCTGGGGGTAGTCGCCGAGGGTCAGGTAGTACTCACCGAGGTCATAGCGGCATTTGTTGATGAGTTCCCAGTTGGTCGTGCGTTCCGCAACCGCCAACGCATATTCGCCCAGCTTGATCGCGGCGTAGACCTCCCGCCGGTAATAGCTGGCCATGGCGGTTCCCTTGTAGGCGTGGGCCAACTCTTCTGCCGTCAGTGTTCCTGCATGAATGAGCCGCTCTCCCTCTAGCTGCGCTTCGCGGTAGCGTTCCTCTTCGAGTAGGCGACGCAGGCGTGACAGCGGCAACGGCTTTCCCCCCTACGAAGATTTGCAGAAACATATGGTGATTCGCGCTAACCCTATGTTAGCTGCTCGGTGACCCTCGCGCAAGGGGATTCCGTGTCGAAGTGTGCAGAATCGTTCGACATTACTTCGACAATCGCCCTGCTGGCTCGCCTGCCCGGAGCCGTGAGCAGCGGTGAGCACCAAGCGCGAGCAGGAGTTGGCGGCGGAATGCCCAATACTCCAGGACGTAAACTTGTGGAACGAGGTGATCCGTTGGTCCGGACGATCCTGTTTGACCTGGACGGCACGCTTCTCCCCATCGACACCGACGCGTTCATCAGAGGCTACATGCAGGCGCTGGCCGAGTACGTCGGCCACATCATCCCTCCCGAGCAACTGGTGAAGGAGGTGTGGGCGGCCACCGGGGCGATGGTGCGCAACACCGACCCCACGCTCACCAACGCCCAGGTCTTCGCCCGGGCGTTCTTCCCCGCCGTGGGGCACGACGAGGCCGCGCTGATGCCGGTTTTCGAGGAGTTCTACCGCACCCGGTTCCCTGAGCTGCGCGCGGCCTGCCCGGGGCTGCCCGGGATGGCCCGGTCCGTGGTCGAGGCGGCGCTGGAAAAGGGGTACGAGATCGTCCTTGCCACCAACCCGCTCTTCCCCCGCCTCGCCATCGAGGAGCGCATGCGCTGGATCGAGGTGCACGACCTGCCGTGGCGGCTGGTGACGGCATACGAGGAGATGCACGCCTGCAAGCCGCAGCCCGAGTACTTCCTCGAGGTGCTGGAAAGAATCGGGCGCAGACCCGAGGAGTGCCTGATGGTGGGCAACGACGTGCAGGAGGACGGCGCGGCTGCCCGGGCAGGGATCGACGTCTTCTTCATCACGGACTTCCTCATCGACCGGGAGGGGCGGCCGCTTCCGCCGGGCCGGTCGGGCTCCCTGGCCGAGTTCCGCGAACGGCTGGTGACGGGGCTGTAGGGCAGCATGCCTGCGGTGCATCCGCCATATAACGCCTTTTCATCTTGAAGGGCGCGGGGCCGTAGCCCTTTGGCGCCCCGCCGTCGTTGACTCTTAAAGAAACATGACAGTATAATGGGCAGTAGTGTGTGACGGAAGGTGCATGGGGTCGCCTAGTACGAACTGACTCTTCCCAGAACAGGGGAGGTGACACCTTGAGCCAGGCGCGCCACGAGCTGGATTGGCTCAACGACGAGGTAGTCGTCTCGGAAATTGACGTCGTCAACGAGAACGTCATTGCCGGCAAACTGCCCGACGTCATCAAGAAGGTGTTGGGGTGGGGCTACGGCAACTCGACCTGGCCCCTGGGCTTCGGCATCGCGTGCTGCGCCATCGAGATGATGGCGGCCTGCAGTTCGAAGTACGATATCGCCCGCTTCGGCTCCGAGGCGATGCGCATGTCGCCGCGCCAGGCCGACGTGATGATCGTGGCCGGCACGGTGAACGAGAAGATGGCAGTCGTGGTTCGGCGGCTCTACGACCAGATGTCGGAGCCTAAATTTGTGATTGCCATGGGTGCGTGCGCATCCAACGGCGGCCCTTACTGGGACACGTACAACGTGGTCGATGGCGTTCACAAGGTCGTGCCGGTCGACGTGTACGTGCCGGGGTGCCCGCCCCGGCCTGAGGCATTGCTCCAGGGACTCATGGAGATCCAGGAGATGATCAAGACCGGCAAGCGCGGCCTGATCACGAAGGGTTAGCATCATCTGGGCAGGGCCGGTTGCCCTGCCCTTTGACCGGAGGCCGGGTCACTGCGGCCTCCGACGTCGCTCTCGGAAAGGGGATAATGCCCGGTGAGCTACTCTTACGTAGACCTGGTGGTGACGATCATCGTCGCCGTCGGTTTTGCCCTCATGAACTATGGACTCGTTGCGCTGTTTGCGCCCCGCAATCCCAACCAGGGTGAAAAGCTCGAGACCTACGAGTGCGGCGAGCTCCCCTTCGACGATGCACTGGTGAACTTCAACATCCGGTACTACGTGTTCGCACTCACCTTTTTTGTGTTTGATATGGAAGCGATCTTCCTGTACCCCTGGGCGGTCGTGTTCAACGTGCTCGGCGCCGGTGCCCTTATCGAGATGTTCCTCTTCCTCCTGGTTCTGGCGGTCGGGCTGTTTTACGCGTACAAGAAGGGCGTGCTGCACTGGGTCTGAGTCCCGGGCGCCATCTCGCTTTCGCCCAGCATTCGCCGCTTAGAGTACTCCAGGGGGTGAGTCCGCTTGGACTTCTTGAAGGAGCGTTTCCCGGACGCCCAGTTTGAGACCCACATCAACGGGGACACCGAGATCCTCGTGCCGGCCGACCGGTACGAGGAGGTCGTGCGCGCCTGCTATGAGGCGGGATTCACCTTTTGCAGCGTCGTCACCGCGATCGACTGGCAGGATCGCCTGACCCTGGTCACCAGCCTCGCCCGCATCAACCCGGACGAGGTGGGCGTGCGCAACATCCACATCAAGGTCGACCTGCCGCGGCAGGGCGCGCACATCCCGTCCATCGCCAACCTGTATCCCGGCGCCAACTGGCACGAGCGGGAGACCTACGACATGTACGGTATCCGGTTCGACGGACATCCGAATCATCGCCGCATCCTGCTGCCCGACAACTGGCAGGGTGGCCACCCGCTGCTGAAGGACTTCGCCGATCGGCGGCCCAAGCGCCCGCGGCTGGTGCGGCATCGCTTCGCCGAATAGCCGGTGCGGAGGTGTGAACGTGGAACGGACGCAAGAGCTACTGGTCAACATGGGCCCGCAGCACCCCTCCACCCACGGCGTGCTCCGCCTGATGATCAAACTGGACGGGGAACAGGTGACCTGGTGCGAGCCCGACATCGGCTACCTGCACCGCTGCTTCGAGAAGCTGGCGGAGCAGAAGACCTATCCTCAGGTGATTCCGTTCACCGACCGGACGGACTACCTGGCCGCCATGCTCAACGAGCTCTGCTACGTGGAGGCCGTGGAAAAGTTGTTCGGCGACGCCATCCAGGTGCCGGAGCGGGCGCAGTACATCCGGGTGATGCTGGCGGAGCTGCAGCGGATCACCTCGCACCTGCTCGCCCTGGGCTCGATGGCGATGGACCTGGGGGCGACGACGCCGTTCCTGTACTGCTGGCGTGACCGCGAGAAGCTGTACTCCCTCTTCGAGCGCATCACCGGCGGGCGCATGCTCTACAACTACCTGCGCATCGGCGGCGTGCGCAACGACCTGCCCGAGGGCATCCTCGGCACCCCGCAGGATGGCGAGGACAAGGCCGACAAGACCATCTGGGGCTTCATCAACTACTTTGACTCGTACGTCTACCCGGAGTGGAAGGCCCTGGTGACGGGCAACCGCATCTTCCAGTACCGCACGAAGAACATCGGCGTGCTCACGGCCGAGCAGGCCATTGCCTACTCGTGCTCGGGCGCGGTGCTGCGCGGCTCGGGTGTGAAGTGGGACCTGCGCAAGAACCTGCCCTACGCCATCTACGACCGGTTCGAGTTCGACATCCCCGTGGGCCAGAACGGCGACAGTTTTGACCGGTGGTGGGTCCGGCAGGAGGAGATGTACCAGTCCTCCCGCATCGTCAAGCAGTGCCTGGAGTGGCTGGCCGAGAACCCGGGCCCGGTCATGGCGCCGAAGATGCCGCGCGTCCTGAAGCCCCCGAAGGGCGAGGTCTACCACCGCATCGAGGGCGCCCGGGGCGAGGTCGCCTGCTACGTGGTCTCCGACGGTTCCACCAACCCGTACAAGGTCAAGTGGCGCTCGCCGGCGTTCACCCACCTGCAGCTGATGCCGCTCCTGTGCCCGGGCCATAAGATCGCCGACATCATCGCAATCCTGGGCTCCATCGACGTCGTGCTCGGGGAGGTGGACCGGTAGTGATGGAGTGGTGGAACAGCCTCTCGCCCACCGTGCAGGTCTGGCTCGGCGGGGTCCTGAAGGCGAGCCTGATCCTGGTCTGGGGGCTGATCAACTTCTACCTCTGCCTCATGCTGGAGCGGAAGCTGTCGGCGTGGATGCAGAACCGAGTCGGCCCCTGGCGGGTCGGCCTGTGGGGCTGGATTCAGCCCGTCGCCGACCTGATCAAGCTGTGGGTGAAGGAGTACATCCGGCCGAACAACGTCGACAAGTGGCTGTACCTCATCGCCCCCTTCATCGGCTTCGTCTCGGCTAACCTCGTCTGGCTCATTGTTCCCTTTGGCGACAAGTTGATCGCCACCGACTTCGAAATCGGCATCATCTTCATCGCCGCGGTCATGGGATACGACGTGATCGCCACGTTCATGGCCGGTTGGGGCTCCAACAACAAGTACTCCATGCTGGGCGCGATGCGCGGTGCGGCGCAGCTGATCTCCTACGAGGTCACCATGGTGATGGCGGTCATCGGCGTGGTGATGATGGCCGGGTCGCTCAGGCTGTCGGACATCGTGCTGGCGCAGCAGCAGCGGGGCTTCCTCGGCTGGTTCCTGTTCCCGCAGATCATCGGGTTCATCGTCTACCTGATCGCCTCGCTGGCGGAGCTGAACCGCGCCCCCTTCGACCTCGCGGAGGCCGAGCAGGAGCTGGTGGCAGGCCACCACACCGAGTACTCGGGCTTCCGCTGGGCGATGTTCATGCTGGCGGAGTACATCCACCTGGCGGCCTGGTCCGCCATCGCCGCCACCCTCTTCCTGGGCGGGTGGAGCGGCCCGACCCTGGGCCAGGTGGCGGCAGGGCTCGGCAACGTGCTCAACGGCTTCGGCGCGTTCACGAACCCCGTGGGCACGGCCGTGCTCAACTGGGGCCTGGCGATCTCGGGCTCCACGATCCTGAACTGGGTCGCCGGCGTGTTCTGGCTGGTCCTGAAGACGTACTTCTTCGTCTTCCTGGCGATGTGGATCCGCTGGACCCTGCCGCGGGTGCGCATCGACCAGCTGATGGACCTGGGCTGGAAGTTCCTCCTGCCGGTCTCCATGTTCAACATCTTCCTGACGGGAACCCTCCGGTACCTCGCCGTCGCGTTCGACGGGGTGCCGATCTCCATCGGATCCTTCACGCTGCGGCTCCTGGGCTGGTGGCTCTAAGGGAGGTGTGAACCTGCATGGGCGTTACCAACTTCTTCGGGGAGGCATGGCGCACCGGGAAGTCCATCGTCACCGGACTCGGCATCACGTTCCGGGAGATGATGTTCCGGCCGGCCATCACCGTGTTCTACCCCGAGCAGCGTGACGACGTGCCCCCCTGGTTCCGGGGCATCCCGGTCCTGAAGACCGACCTGCGCACCGGCGAGTACAAGTGCACGTCCTGCATGCAGTGCGCGCAGGCCTGTCCGGTGAACGTCATCACGATCGAGTGGCACCAGGACCCGGAGACCAAGAAGAAGGTCTGTGACCGGTTCGCCATCGACATGTCCCGGTGCATGCTCTGCAACTTCTGCGTCGAGGCGTGCCCCTTCGACTCCCTGGTCATGGGTTACGACTACGAGCTCTGCAAGGTGAACCCGGAGAACCTGGTCTTCGAGTTCGAGGACCTGCTCAGGCTCGGGCTGAAGTACTCGAAGGCCGAGGAGCCCGGCCCCAAGGCCACCCGCTCGTCCACGCCGCCCTGGGTCTTCCACGGGCTGACCAACGCCACGGAGGACGACATTCAGGACATCCACGGGTACCTGGGGCGTCCGCCCCTGCCCAAGGGATACGAGCCTGAGCTGAAGCCGCAGTTCCGGAAGCCGGCCGAGGAGGCCGCGGAGGCGCAGCAGGCGGAGGCCGCGGGCCAGCCGGCAGCGGAGCCGGGCAAGACCAACGGGGAGGAGGCCGGGCAGCCGTGACAACAGACCTGCTCATGAGCGGCCAGTTCTGGACCTTCATCATCCTCGCGGTGGTCACCCTGGTGTCGACCTACCGCATGGTCACCACGCCGCTCATCACCCACGCCGCTCTGTTCATGGCGCTCTCGTTCACAGCCGTGGCCGGCATCTTCCTGCTCATGCAGGCGGAGTTCATCGCGGCCATCCAGGTGCTTGTCTACGCCGGCGCCATCACCACGATGGTGATCTTCGCCATCATGCTCTCCGGGCTGCGGGATATCAAGCGGCAGCAGCAGGAGCGGGTGAAGCTGTGGCGCTCCAACCCGGCCGTCCTGGTGGTCGGCGCCGTGTTCGCCGCCTTCATGCTGTACCTGTACTCCACCGCCAACCTGCCGGCCGGCGGCGGTGAGCGGCAGGTGGTTCCGGTGAGCGCGATCGGGTCGCAGCTGTTCACCACCTACGTGATCCCGTTTGAGGTCGCCTCGATCCTGCTCCTGGTGGCCATGATCGGCGCCATCATCCTGACGGCGAAGGAGGCGGAGTCGTAGTGGAACTGCCGATTTACTATCCACTCGGTCTCGGCGCTCTCCTGTTCGGGTTGGGGCTCTGGGGCGCCCTCACCCAGAAGAACGCCGTCCGGATCCTGATGTTCATCGAGATCATGCTCAACGGGGTCAACCTGAACCTCATCACGTTCAGCCGGTATTACTGGCAGACCAGCCCCGAGATGGCAGCCCGCGCACCGATCCTCACGCTGTTCGTGATGACCGTGGCGGCTGCGGAGGCGTCGGTCGGCCTCGCCATCATCCTCGCCATGGTGCGCAACCGCGGCGTGGTCGAGGTCGACAAGGCCACACTGCTGAAGGGTTAGGAGGGTTGACAGCGTGGACTTCTTCCTGAACACAGCCTGGGTCATCGCTGCGCTCCCCCTGGCCGTCTCCGCACTGATCGCCATGTTCGCCGGCGTCCTGCGGGACCGGGCGTGGATCCCCGGGACCGTCGGTATGCTGATCACGTTCCTGTGGTCGGTGGGCGTGCTCGCAGCGGTGATCGCCGATCCGGGGCACGGCGGCGAGGTGCTGTACAACACCGTGCCCGCCTGGAAGGCCTCGTTCGACTGGGCCAGCTTCGGGCCCTACACGGTGCGCATGGGGTTCCAGGTGGACAACCTGACGGCCCTCATGCTGCCGATGATCACCCTGGTCTCCGTCTGCGTCCAGTACTACTCCTCCGCCTACATGCACGGCGACAAGCGGATTCCCCGCTTCTACGCGGCGCTGAACCTGTTCACGATGGCCATGCTGGTGCTGGTCATGGCCGACAACCTCTTTCTGCTGCTGGTGGCGTGGGAGATCATGGGCCTCTGCTCTTACCTGCTGATCGGTCACTGGTATGAGCAGGCCTGGCCCCGCTACGGCCAGATCAAGGCCTTCCTCACCACCCGCGTCGGCGACATCGGCATGATGGTCGGCATCTTCATCGTCTTCTTTGCCGCCCGCGACCTGACCTGGGCGGGCCTGGCGGAGAAGGTGCCGGTTCTGGTGCAGGATCCGGCGACGGCCAGCCTCCTGGCCCTGGGCGCCTTCCTGCTGTTCACCGGCGCGATCGGCAAGTCGGCGCAGTTCCCGCTGCACACCTGGCTGCCGGACGCGATGGCCGGCCCGACGCCGGGCTCCGCCATCATCCACGCCGCGACGATGGTCGCCGCCGGCGTGTACCTGGTGGGCCGCGCCTTCATGATCTTCGGGCACGTGCCTGCCTGGGTGCTGGTGGTGGTCACCTTCGTCGGCGCCTTCACGTCGCTGTTCGCCGCCTCCATCGCCACGCTCCGCTGGGACATCAAGGAGGTCCTCGCCTACTCCACCATCTCCCAGCTGGGCTACATGATTATGGCCATGGGCCTGGGCGGCTGGACGGCGGGCAACTTCCACCTGCTCACCCACGCCTTCTTCAAGGCGCTGCTGTTCCTGGCGGCAGGCTCGGTCATCCACGCCCATCACCACAACCAGCTGCTGCACAAGATGGGCGGCCTGCGCAAGAAGATCCCGATCACCTTCTGGACCTGGATGGTCGGCTACGCGGCCCTGGCGGGTATCCCCGGCTTCTCGGGCTTCTTCTCCAAGGACGAGCTGCTGCTCGCGGCCCTGGAATGGCACAACCCGCTGGTGGCCACCTGGCCGATCTGGCTGCAGAAGCTGCCGTTCGCCATGGCCCTGACGACGGCGTTCCTCACGGCGTACTACATGACCCGGGCCACCTACCTGGCGTTCTTCGGCGAGCCGCGGGACATGCACCTGTATGAGCAGGCCCACGAGTCGCCGAAGGCGATGACGATCCCGCTGATCATCCTGGCCGTTCCGGCGGCGCTCTATGGCTGGCTGGGCACCCCGCTGTTCAACCACTTCACGAACCTCGACTGGATGGTCTTCATCCAGAACTTCCTGCACCTGCCCGGCCTGGAGCACCATGTCGAGTTCAGCACGGAGCTGATGGTAACTGGAATGGCCACGGCGGCAGGGCTCCTGGGCATCTTCCTGGGCTGGTACCTGTACGCGGTGGTCCGCCCGGAGACCCGGGCCGCGTGGATTGCCCGGTTCCGGCCGGTTTACACGCTCGTCCGGAACAAGTATTATGTCGATGAGTTCTATGATCTCGTCGCCGTCAAGACCACGGAGGCGCTCTCCCGGGCGGTCGCCTGGTTCGACCTCAACGTGGTGGATGGCCTCGTGAATCTGTCGGGAACCCTGTCGGTGTACGCATCGGAGGCTGCAGCCTGGTTCGACAAGCATGTCGTGGACGCGCTGGTCAACATGTGGGCCGACATCGCCCGCGCCTTGGGCGCCGCCTTCCGCCGGCTCTCCACCGGGTACGTGCAGCAGTACATGTTCACCTTCCTGGTGATGCTGGTGGCCAGTGTGGTCCTCGTCCAGGTGATTAGATAGGAGGCTGTCGGGGATGCTGTCGCTAATCATCTTTGTACCCCTGGTCTTCGCCCTCGTGATGCTGTTCTTTGTGCCGAAGACCCAGGAGCGGCTCCTGTACTGGCTCGCGGGGATCGGTACCCTCATCCCGTTCGCGCTGGCCCTGGTGCTGGCCGCTCAGTGGCCGACCGCAGAGGTCTCCACGGCCCCCTACGCCCAGGGCATGCGGTTCGTGACCCACGTCCCGTGGATCCAGGCCATCGGCGTGCACTACACGCTGGGCGTGGACGGCTTCGCCTTCACGATGCTGCTGCTCTCGACGCTGCTGTTCCCTCTCGCCGTGCTGGCCTCCTACGGGTACATCAAGGACCGGGTGAAGGACTACCTCGTCCTGCTGCTCATCCTGGCCACCGGCACCAACGGCGTGTTCGCCACCCTGGACTTCATGCTCTTCTACGTGTTCTGGGAGATCGTGCTGCTGCCGATGTACTTCCTGATCGGCATCTGGGGCGGCGAGCGGCGCGAGTACGCGGCCATCAAGTTCTTCCTCTACACCCTGATCGGTTCGACCGTCATGCTGGTCGGCGCCATCTACCTCTACGTCGCCACCGGCGTCGGCACGTTCAACCTGCTGCAGATGGCGGCGGCCTCTTCCAAGCTGCCCATCACCGGCCTCACCACCTTCGCCTTCTTCGCCCTGCTGGTGGGCTTCGCGGTGAAGGTGCCCATGTTCCCGTTCCACACCTGGTTGCCTGACGCCCACGTCGAAGCGCCCACGCCCATCTCGATGCTGCTGGCCGGCATCCTGCTGAAGCTGGGCTCCTACGCCATGGTGCGCATCAGCCATCCGATGCTGCCGCAGCTGGCGACCAAGTACGCGGACCTGCTGTTCGTCTTCGGCGTGGTCGGCATCCTCTACGCAGCCCTGGCGGCGATGGCGCAGAAGGATTTCAAGAAGCAGGTCGCCTACTCGTCGGTCAACCACATGGGCTTCTTCATCATGGCCCTGGCGGCCGCGAGCAAGCTGGCGCCCACCAGCCCTGAGCTGGCGCAGGTGGCGCTGCAGGGCGGCTACTTCGTGACCATCGCCCACGGACTGATCTCGCCCCTGTTCTTCTTCGCCGTCGGCATGTTCTACGAGCGCACGCACACCCGTGACCTGCGGAAGCTGGGCGGCATGTTCCTGACGATCCCGGTCGTCTCCTTCGCCACGGCCTTTGTCGCCTTCGCCAACCTGGGCCTGCCCGGCCTGGCCGGTTTCATCGGCGAGTTCATCTCGCTCACCGGCTCCTACCCGGCGTTCGGGCTCTGGGTGCTGGTGGCCGGTCTCGGCATGGTGATCACCGCCGCCTGGCACCTGCTCACCATGCGGAACGTGCTGCTGGGCGAGGCCAAGCCCGAGTACCAGGGGCTGGCGGACATCACCCTGAAGGAGAAGATCATCTTCGCCCCGCTGGCCGTGCTGATCGTGTTCTTCGGCGTATATCCCCGGCCGGTCATGGCTCTTTTGCAGAGCTCTGTTGAAGTGCTGACGCAGGTGATGGGGCTGGGAGGGATGTAGGTTGCCGGGAGTCGTCAGTTGGAGCCAACTGGTCAACCCCAGTTACGTGGCCATTCTGCCGCACCTGATCGTCACGGCAACCCTCCTGGTCGTCATCGTCCTGGATGCCTACTTCAAGGAGAAGCGGAGCCTGGTCTGGGTGACGCTGGGCGGCGTGGTTCTGGCGATGCTGTCCATTTGGTACACCGCCAGCGACCCGCAGATCCAGGCGGGCATTGCCGCAGGACGGCCGCCGGAGTTCTGGGGCGGCATGATCATCGCCGACGGGTTCACCTTCTTCATGAACGGCGTGCTGCTCGGCATCGCCGCCCTGGTGATCCTGCTGTCGGCGGACTACGTGGGCAAGTTCCTGCGCGGGGCGCACATGGAGTTCTATGAGATCATCCTGGCGGTGACGCTGGGCATGATGTTCATGGTGTCCTCCCGCGATCTGCTCACCATCTACATCGGCCTGGAGCTCACGTCCATCTCCTCGTACGTGCTGGCGGGCATCCTGCGCAAGGATGCCAAGTCCAACGAGGCCGCCCTGAAGTACTTCCTCACCGGCGCCACCGCCTCGGCCGTCCTGCTCTTCGGCCTGTCGCTGATCTACGGCGTGACCGGTAGCACGCGGCTGCCCGAGGTCGCGGCGGCCCTCGCCGGAGGCAGCCACGTGGTGGCCGCGGCCGGCCCGGCTCTGACGCCCCTTCTGGTGGCAGGGATGGCCTTCCTGATGGTGGGCTTCGGCTTCAAGGTGGCGGCGGTGCCGGTGCACCAGTGGGCCCCGGACGTCTACGAGGGCGCGCCCACGCCGGTTACGGCGTTCTTCTCCGCCGGCCCCAAGGGGGCAGCCATGGCGGCCATCCTCCGGGTCTTCGTCGGCGGGCTGGGCGTGGCGCCGTTCACCGACAAGTGGGCCCTCATCTGGGCCCTGGCCGCGGCGGCCTCGATGACCGTGGGCAACCTGGTGGCCCTGCAGCAGACCAACATCAAGCGCATGATGGCGTACTCCTCCATCGCTCAGGCCGGGTACATCCTGGTGGGCGTGGCGGCCTCGGGGCTGCAGTCCGTCGAGGGGATCTCGTCGGTGCTCTTCTACGTGATGGCCTACGCCGTGACCAACCTCGGCATCTTCGCCGTCCTCACCCACATGGACCAGGAGGGCGGCTGGGTGGAGGTGGACAACTACGCGGGGCTGGCCAAGCGGAACCCGCTGTACGCCTGGGCGCTGCTGCTGTTCTTCGTCTCCCTGATCGGCATCCCGCCGACGGTGGGCTTCCTGGGCAAGTTCTTCCTGTTCCGGGCGGCCGCCGCATCCGGATATCTCTGGCTGGCGGTGCTCATGGCGGTCAACTCCGTCATCTCCGTGGGCTACTACTACCGGGTGGTCAAGGTCATGTTCCTGGACCAGTCCGACTACCCGGCGCTCACGCCCAGCACGGGCATCTCCGCCACCGTTCTGCTGTCCCTGCTGGGGGTTGTGGCGCTGACCATCTTCGCCAACCCGTTCGTGCAGTGGACGGCGCAGTCCGCGGCGCTGCTGCATTAGACCGAAAGCGCAGAAGAAGGGCCGGGAGCGGCAGGCTCCCGGCCCTGATCATTTATGGAAACTGCACGTAGCGTGTGCCTCAGTCCGCCGAGGAGCCCATACCGCTTCCGGGGCGGCCCGTGGCGCCGAGCCCTGCCGGGCTGCCGCACATCACCATTACGCCCGCAGGGCCGCCGCAATGCGGGACACCGCCGCGTCCAGCGCCTCCTCCAGCCGCTCCGGCCGGGTGCCGCCGCCCTGGGCCTGCACGGGCGAGCCGCCGCCCTTGCCGTCGATGATGGGCAGGACCGCGCTGAGGATCTGGCCCACGTCCAGCCGCAGGTCCGCCGCACGGTGAAAGATGAGTTGTGGCAGGGCCCCGCGGGTGCCGAACACGGCGACGCAGCCGGGAGTCCCGGCCACCTTGGCGGCGAGCAGGCGCAGTTCGTCCGCGGGCCGGCCGCCGAAGGTCTGGCGCACCACCCGAGCAGGACCGATGCGCCGGGCCCCGGCCAGCAGCCGCTCGGCCTCCACGGCGAGCAGTTCCTCCTGCTGGGTGCGGACTCGTTTCCGCAGGCTGGTGACCTCTTCCTGCGTCCGGTCGGCCCACCGGGGCAGGTCCGCGGCTCCGATGGAGAGCCGGCGCGCCAGGTCCCGGGTCATCCGGTCCAGCGCCATGTAGTCGTGCAGCGCGCGCTGGCCTGCCAGGAACGTCACGCGCACGGCCCGCTTGTACCGTTCCCAGGTTTTGATCTTGATCAGCCCCAGCTCCCCGATGCTTCTGAGGTGGGTGCCGCCGCAGGGCGACCAGTCGTAGCCCTCAATCTCGATGATGCGGACGGGCCCGCTCACCGTGGGAGGCTTGCGCAGCGGGAAACGGTGCGCTTCCTCGGGGGAGCACAGGTGCGCGTGCACAGGCAGTCCTGCGCGGATCAGCCGGTTGCAGGTAAGCTCCACCTCTTCCACCTGCTCCGCGCTCAGGTTCTCTACGGCGATGTCGACCGTGCTGGCCTCTGCCCCCAGATGCCAGCTGACGGTGTCCGCCTGGAGCAGGTGCACGAAGGCGGCGGAGAGGAGGTGCTGCCCGGTGTGCTGCTCCATGTGGTCCAGCCGACGGGTCCAGTCCACCTGGCCGACGACGGTGCCCGAGAGGGGTCCGCCCACCACGTGGACGATGGTGCCGTCCGGCTCGGCGTGGACGTCGAGGACAGGCTGGCCGCCCAGCGTGCCGGAGTCGCTGGGCTGTCCGCCAGACGCCGGGTAGAAGCAGGTCTGGTTCAGCACCACGGCCCACGCATCCCCGACGGGGGAACAGGAAAGAACGTGCCCTTCGAACTCGGTCCGGTATGCATCGGCCTGAAACAGCTTCACCGTGCGCACCTGACATCACCCCAGCGTTTACTGATCCGTCATCATTTTAACACATTAGATGAGTCGAGACGGGGGTGCAGGAAGATTCCTGCAGGGTGCTGAAACAATAAACAATCATCGTGAAACAATCCCCGTGGTCGCGAGGAGGGATCCCCGTGTTCTGGCGCGCCTCGGCCAGCAGTCTGGTCACCGGGGGCATCGTGGCGGTTGCCTTTCTTATTCCTTCACCGATGGCTCGGTACTCCCTGCTTGCGGCCGCCCTGCTGGTGTCCGTGCTGGGCGGGCTGTGGGTGGGGCGTGCGGCGCAGGCCGGAGCCGCCGCGCCTCCGGATATGCAGCTCTCCCCGCCGGAGACGGGGAGCGTCGCCGTCTCCGTGTCCGCCGCCGCGGAGGCCGCTGCGGGCCTGCAGCCCCACGCGGACACGCACCGCACCGGGAGCGCCGACCGGGCCGACCTGGCCCGGGCCTGTGACGGGCTCATCATCGGTGCACAACGCACGCAGGAGGCGGTACAGGAGGTCTTCCGCCTCACGGGCCGGGTCAACGACGTGCTCAACCAGCTGCACGGCGCTTCCCGGGATCAGCTGGACGACCTCGACCGGACCCGCGGGCTGGCCCATCAGGTGGTGGCGGTGTTTGAGGACATGATCGCGGCCGCCCGGGCGGCCCGGGAGGAGGCGGCGCGCCACCGCCAGGCGGCGGAGGCCGTGCAGCAGGCCTTGGGCCAGATCGGCGCGGGTATGGAGGGGATTCGCGCCGCCACCGACGCATCGGCACGGGCTCTGCGGGATCTGGACGCGCAGTCCGGCGAGATCGGCGCGATCGTGAAGCTGATCCGGGACGTGGCCGACCAGACCAACCTGCTGTCGCTGAACGCAGCCATCGAGGCGGCGCGGGCCGGCGAGGCCGGCCGCGGCTTCGCCGTGGTGGCCTCCGAGGTGCGCGCCCTGGCCGATCGTTCCCGCAACGCCACCCGGCAGATCCAGGAGCTGGTGGCCAAGATCCAGGCCGGCACTGCCGCCGCGATGACGGCCATGCAGGAGTCGCAGGAGGAAGTCAACCGGGGCGCCGCGACCGTGGAGTCGACCCGCGCGTCCATCGTTCAGGTGCTGCAGTCGTTCGAGGGGCTCACTATGACGGTCGAGGGCTTCGGCGAACGGGCTGAGGCCACGGCCGGGGAGATGGCGGAGCTCGTGAAGGCGGTGGAGGAGGCGACACGGCTCGCCAATCAGAACACCACCATGGCGAACGAGCTGGCCGAGGCCGACTGGTTCTCGCGGGCGATCCGGGAGGCTGAGCAGCGGGCCGGCGAACTGGTCGCCGAGGCCAGGCGGCTCGAGGTCTACACGCGCTTGCCTTCCGGTGGCTCCTGGTAGAGGTGGGGGAACTGCTTCCGCCAGCCGAAGCGCCAGAGGAGCCACCAGGGCAGCCAGCCCAGCCCGGCGGTCCCGGCTGCGGCAGCGCCCGCGCCCCCTGCGGTCCACACCTGCGCGGCGCCGATCACCAAGGTCGCGGCGGCGGCTGCGAGGACGTACCGCCGCCGGCAGCGTGCCCGGCTGCGGGCGAGCAAACCCGGTCGGACATCGACAGTGCGAAACACCAGGTCCAGGGAGAGGTACGCCAGCAACCACTGCAGTCCATGCAGGAACAGCACGGCGGGCACGCCCTTCACCTCCTGCCCGGTGGTCACCCCCATCGTAGCGCGGCGGGCCGGGGCTGTCCAGCGTGCCACAAGGGCCGGCCATCTGCAGGATCCGCCAAATTCCCCGCGCTTTCCCGACAAGCACTTGTCGCTCGCGGCGAACTCGCCACGAAGTTTGTCCGTTTACAGGAGTGGAGTCATTGGGAAGCGGAAGGGGGAGCGGACAGGTGTTGCAGAGCCCGGTCTTGTGGGGGAGGGGCCTGCGCCTGGGGCGCACGCGCATAGACGGCAAGCTGATGGAACGGAGCGGACTGGACGAGGTGAACCTGCGCAGGGCCAGGCGGGCCTTTCAGCAGCGCTGGCTGCGCACGCCCCCTCCTGAACGGCGGCGCCTGGCGGAGGCCGGCACCGTCGCGCGGTTCCGGTACGTCATCGACACGCTGCGCGCGGCCTGGTCGCCGGAGGTGTGGAGCCTCTGGCTCAGGTACCTGGAGCACACGGACGAGGAGATCGACGAAATGATGGCAGGGGAGTATCCCATCTCGCCGTACATGGTCCGGGTGAGCAGCGCCCTCCTGGGCGTGACCGTGGACTTTCTGGAGGCGGGCTGCTGGCCTGCCCAGGATTACGACGGGCACGACATCGACGTCTGCCCGCAGTGGCAGTTCACCCATGCGTGACGGGTTCATGGTTCTTTCCGGACGGCCACCGCTAGAGGTGGCCGTTTCTGCATGGCGAAGAAAAGAATGGTCAGGGGGTGACACGTATGCTGGAACAGATCCAGGACTTCGCTCGTGCTCTGCAGGCGTCGCGGTACGCGGTGGCCCTGACGGGCGCCGGCGCCTCCACCGAGTCGGGACTGCCGGACTTCCGGTCCAACACCGGGCTCTGGAAGGACGTGGACCCGGTGTCGCTCATCTCGATGACCGCGCTGCGCAGGCGGCCGGTGGACTTCTACAGGTTCTACCGGATGCGCTTCTCGCACCTGTGGGGCGCGCAGCCCAACCCCGTGCACAAGGTGCTGGCGGCGCTGCAGCGTGAAGGGCTGCTGAAGCGGCTGATCACGCAGAATGTGGACGGCCTGCACCAGGCGGCCGGGTCGCCGGACGTCATCGAGCTGCACGGGTCGCTCCGGGAGTGCCAGTGCCTCCGCTGCGGCCGCCGGTTCCCCAGCCGGCTGATCGACGTCGAGGTGGAGACGGAGGCGGACATCCCCCGTTGCCCGGAGTGCGGCGGCGTCCTCAAACCCGGCGTCGTCCTCTTCGAGGAGGCGTTGCCGGCGGACGCCATCGAGGCGGCCATCGAGGCCGCCATGAAGGCTGACCTGTTCCTGGTGGTGGGCTCCTCCCTTGAGGTGGGGCCGGCGAACCAGCTGCCGGTCCTGGCCGTGCAGCACGGAGGGCGACTCGCCATCTTCAACCTCACGCCCACCTTCCTGGATCCCCGTGCGACCTGGATCTTCCGGGAGAAGGCGGGGCAGGCGCTGGGCGCCCTCGCTGCGGAGTTGGGGATCTCCCTGTAAGGTAGAAATTCGAAGCAAGAGGGAACTAGCGGGAGCACCGCGCGCCAAAGGTGCAAATTTGGCACCTGATCATGGTTGTCCCACCCCACATATGGTGGTAAAGTAGGACGTGCGATCACTAGATATGGGGGTTTCGCCATGAAGTGCCCGTTCTGCGGAGGTGAGTCACGCGTCCTCGAATCCCGTCCCGCATCCGACGAGGAAGCCGTGCGTCGGCGCCGGGAGTGCCTCGCCTGCGGGCGGCGTTTTACCACCATGGAGCGGGTGGAGGTGCCGCCGCTGATCGTGGTGAAGAAGGACGGCCGCCGGGAGCCCTTCAACCGGGACAAGCTCCTCACCGGCGTCCTGAAGGCCTGTGAGAAGCGTCCGGTGCCCATGGAAGTGATCGAGAAGCTGGCCGACGACATCGAACGGGACCTGCGCTCTTCGCTGGACCGGGAGGTTCCTTCGGTGGTGATCGGCGAGCGGGTGATGGAGGCGCTGCGCCAGGTCGACGGCGTCGCGTACGTACGGTTTGCATCGGTATACAGGGAGTTTAAGGATCTGAACGAGTTTCGGGAGCAGCTGGAACAGCTCTTGAAGTCCCGCTGAAGCGGAGCGGCGCAGCGCGGAGGGAGCGCGCGCCCCGCGGACTCTACCAGAGGGGGGTTCCCGACTTGGAACTGACGCATATTGCGAAGACCGTGATGGAAAAGCGGTACCTGCGCATGAAGGAGGACGGCACCCGGGAGACGCCGGACGAGATGCTGCGCCGCGTGGCCAGGGTCATCGCCGCCGTCGAGGAGAAGTACGGGGCGAGCAAGAAGGAGATCCGGGCGGTGGAGGAGCGGTTCTACCAGCTGATGGACCGCCAGGACTTCATGCCCAACAGTCCGACGTTCACCGGGGCCGGGACGGCCCTGGGCCAGCTGTCGGCCTGCTTCGTCCTGCCCGTGGGGGACTCTCTGCCGGAGATCTACGAGACCATGAAGCAAGCCGCCCTGATCCACCAGACCGGAGGCGGCACGGGCTTCGCCTTCTCCCGCCTGCGGCCGGCGGGCGACGTGGTGCGCTCCAGCCAGGGCGTGGCCTCGGGCCCCGTGTCTTTCCTGCGGGTCTACAACGCCTCCACGGAGGCGATCAAGCAGGGGGGAACCCGCCGCGGCGCCAACATGGGCATCCTGCGGGTGGACCACCCGGACATCCTGCAGTTCATCGAGTCCAAGGCCGACATCACGCAGATCACCAACTTCAACATCTCGGTGGCCATCACCGACGCCTTCATGGAGGCGCTGGAGAAGGGCACCGAGTACGAGCTGATCAACCCCCGCAACGGCGAGGTCACCGGCAAGCTCTCCGCCAAGCTGGTGTGGGACAAGCTGGTGGAGAACGCGTGGAAGACCGGCGAGCCCGGCATCGTCTTCATCGACCGGATCAACCGGCGCAATCCCAACAATCACGTGGAAGTCATCGAGGCCACCAACCCGTGCGGCGAGCAACCGCTGCCGCCGTACGGCTCCTGCAACCTGGGTTCCATCAACCTGGCCAACTTCGTGAAGAACCCGTACACCGACCGGGCGGAGGTGGACTGGGAACGGCTGGGCGAAGTGGCCCGCACCGCCACCCGCTTCCTGGACAACGTCATCGACGCCAACAAGTACCCGCTGCCGCAGATCGCCGAGAAGGCGCTGCGCGACCGGCGCATTGGCCTCGGCATCATGGGCTGGGCGGAGATGCTGGTGCAGATGGGGCTGCCCTATGACTCGGAAGAGGCGGTGGCCCTGGGGAACCGGGTGATGACCTTCATCAAGCAGAAGGCGCTGGAGGAGTCCATGGCGCTGGCCGAGGTCCGGGGACCCTACCCGGAGTGGGAGGGCAGCCAGTGGCACAAGGCCGGGCTGAAGGTGCGCAACGCGACGCTGACCACGGTGGCGCCCACCGGCACCATCTCGCTGTTCGCGGCGCGGCCGGACCTGCCGTGCTCCGGCGGCATCGAGCCGAAGTTTGCCCTGGTCTTCACCCGGAACCAGGCGGGCGCGCTGATGCTGGATGTGGACGGCCAGTTCGCCTCCATCGCACGCCGGGAGGGCTGGTACTCGGACGAGCTGATGCAGCAGGTGGCCGACCGGGGCACCGCCCGGGGCGTGTCCGGGGTGCCGGAGAAGTGGCAGCGCATCTTTGCCACCTCCCACGACATCACGCCGGAGTGGCACGTCCGCATGCAGGCCGCCTTCCAGGGCGGCGACGGGCTGCCGGTCGACCAGCAGCCGGTGGACGCGGCGGTGTCGAAGACGATCAACTTCCCGCACCACGCGACCGTGGAGGACGTCGGCAAGTCCTACGCGCTGGCCTGGCAGCTGGGCCTGAAGGGCATCACCGTCTACCGGGACGGCTCCCGTGCGTCCCAGGTGCTGACCACCGGCGACAAGACCAAGAAGCAGGAGGAGCCGGCCGCACCGCCGGCGCCGCAGGGCCCGTCCCTCCGGCCCCGTCCCACTGAGGCGGTGGGCAAGATGTTCGTCGTGCCCACGCACTTCGGCAAGATGACGCTGGACGTGCACATGGACGAAGACGGCGAGCCCTTCGAGATCATCGTGAACGTGGGCGCCGTGGGCTCCGACCTGATGGCCGACGCCGTGGGCATGGGCATGCTGGTGTCCAAGATGCTGCGGCTGCGCTCGGACGTGCCGGTGCGGGAGCGCATCGAAATCGTCATCGATACGTTGAAGAACATCGGCGGTTCCGGCTCGTACGGCTTCGGTCCGAACCGCATTACGTCGCTGGCCTCGGCCATCGCCAAGGGGCTGCAGCGCTTCCTCGCCTGGAAGGACGCCAACGGCAAGCTCACGGAGGCCACCCCGGTGGAGGCGACGGCTCCGCAGCCGCAGATGAAGGGCGCACAGGTGGATTCCCCCGTCGACCCGTGCCCCGAGTGCGGTTCCTTCACCCTGGTCATCGGCGAGGGCTGCGCGACCTGCCACAACTGCGGCTATTCGAAGTGCAGCTAATGGGATCGGAGGGGCGCATCAACATGCGCCCCTCCGGTTTCTTTTGGCCATGAAAGGGCAGTCCCGGGCGATCTACCCGGGACTGCCCTTTCATGGCGATGACGTTACTCGACAGCGGGAACCTCTTCCTCACCTGGCTCTTCGTGGCCCGGCGAAGCCTCCCCGGCGGCGTCCTCGTCCTCAGCGGCGACGTCCTCCTCGGAAGCCTCCTCCTCGGCCGGGGCGGCCTCCCGGCGATTGCTGGTTCCCGTGGGCCGTAACCCCGGCGCGGCTGCGAACGTTATGGCCAGTGAACGGAACGCGTGCGCAGACAGGGAAGGAGGGACGAATCTCATGCGGATTGCCGCGCTCATGCTTGCACTGTTCGTCCTGCTCGGCTGCAGTTCGCCGGCCACCAGTCCGACGGATGGTCAGGGGGCGGCGCCGCCGGCCGCGCCCGAAGGCACGGCGGCGCCACCGGGGGAGGCGCAGGCGCCCGGGTTCTCAGGGGGCGTGGACAAGGGGGCCGGCCCGTCGGACGGGTCACAGGCCACAGCCCCGGAACGCGACTGGGAGGAGCAGGCGCGCAGGGCGGACGAGCGGCTGGCCGAGTTGCGCCGGGAGCTCAGTCATCCCGTCTTCGTGCCCACGCAGGTGCCCGAAGGTCTCCACCCCCAGATGCCGTCGCAGAGCGATCGGCTGGTGAGCATCGCCTACGTCGACGATGACCTCAACCGAGTGCTCAGAGTGTCCAGCGGTCCCCTGGGGTGCTGCATCGACGCCGACCCGAACAAGATGGTCGCCGGCGGCACGCCCATCCGCGACGGCCGTGAGGCGCGCTTTATCCCATACCAGCCCGAGTTCGGCGGGAACATCCTCTGGTGGCAGGAGGACGGGGCCTACGTCGCGCTTTCCGGCCCGCACCTGACGGAGGAGGACCTCTTCGCCATCGCCGAGTTCCTGTCGCCTACGGCGACCCTGACAGGCCCGCCGGACGCGCTGCCTCCCGACGTCTACCCGCCGGACTACCGCACGGAGGTTCCCCAAGTCGACGCGGTGATCGACGCCTTCCTGGCCAAGGATGTCCACCGTCTGGCATCCTGCGACATGCTCCGCTGCGAGGAGGGCGCGGAAGGCGCGCTGGAGCCCGTGGTGACGTGGGGGTCCTGTGAGGTCAACAACACCTGGACGGGATGGGACACCGTCCGCAGCCTGGTGGAGGGCTGGGTGGGGGAACCGCGCCTGCTCTACGCTGCCTACCGCGTGCAGGGCATCGGGGACTGGGCCTATCTCGTGCAGTTCGCGAAGTACCGCCACGACCAACGGCCCAAGTCTGCGGTCCTGGACGGCGAGGGACGGATCCTGCAGCTGTGGATGGGCTGCGGCGCGCTGTTCGACATGCAGGCTGACCATTATGAGCCCATCGCACCGCCGCGCACCGGTCTGTAGTCTGTCCCGGCTTTCTGCCGAACACCCCGTGCCGCGGCATGAAGGCCACCGACCGCGCGGCATCCCGTTGCCTTCCCGAAATTGCCGGAACCTTTCGGATCTCCTGGGCGGTCTGATGGTGTGAACCGGATGATCGGCTGAAGAGACCTGCGGAGGGGAGGGAAGCGAGGCCGATGCGTTCGTGGATGCTCCATCTCATGGCCATCGGCGGCGGGGCGGCCCTGCTTCAGGCCGCGCGGGGGTTCCAGCAGCTCGTCGTCGATCCCCGCACCTTCACGTACGCCTGGGGCTACTTCTTCCTGGCGGTTGCCCTCCAGGTGCTGGCGGGCTTGGTGTTCCTGTTGCCCGTCCTGTGGGCGAGGGTCCGTGGCGAGGGGGGCGTTCGTCCGCACTGGGGGCTGGTTGCCCTCTACGTGCTGGCGGGGCTCGTGCTGGCCTTCCTGCAGCCGCTTCAGATCGTCCTGGGCAGGTCGGGCTTCATCGCCGCCGCGGACTTCGTGCGGATTCTGCCGACTGGAACTTCCCCGAACATCTTCGGCGCGTTCCTCATCGCCATCGGGATCGTCTATGCCGTGGGCCGCGGGCCGGAGCCCGGCCAGAAGCCTGCGGAGCGGTGACCGGCGCAGTCCCGCGTATCCGGCGGCCCGCAAGCCTGTGTAAGCGAGCCGTGCGCAGGAGAGCTGAACGCGCGAGAGCCTGCACGGACCCACCCGGGTCCGGCAGGCTCCGGCGCGTCCGGGCCTACGCAATCGTGGATCTCCCCGTCCGGGGCGCGCCCGGGGGCCAGAACCGCGCGGCCCACACCTTTTCCGGGGCAGCGGCGCGGGGAGGAGAACGGCCGGCGAATCCCGAACCGAGGGGGAAGAAGCCTCAACCCTCACAGAATCGGGGTGAAACCGTGTATACCGGCATGATCCGCGACCTCCTGCTGCGCATCGGTGACGGCGTCGTGGACTACCACCTGCTGCTGGACGAGCAGGAGATCGCGCTGAACCCGCTCCTCGGCGGGCGGGTGGCCATCCGGTTCACCGGCGAGCGACGCTGCGTCTACTGCGGCCGCAGAGCGAGCAAGCTGTTCAACAACGGGTCGTGCTGGCCGTGCTTCCGGCGGCTGGCCATCAACGATCTCTGCCAGGTGAAGCCCACGCTCTGCCACTACGAGACCTGCCGGGAGCCCGAGTGGGGCGACGCCCATTGTATGATCCCGACCTACGTCTACCTGGCCAGGTCCAGTGACGTGAAGGTGGGCATCACCCGCAGCCTGCCCGGCCGCTGGCTGGACCAGGGGGCGGTGGAGGCGGTGCCCATCGCCCGGGTGCCCAACCGCAAGATGGCGGGTGAGCTGGAGGCGTTCCTGACGCAGTACGTGGCGGACAAGACCAACTGGCGGCGCATGCTGAAGGGGGAGGTGGCGGACGCCGATCTCCTGGCGGAGCGCAGCCGGCTGCTGGAGCTGATCCCCGCCGAGTTCCGGCCCTACGTCCTCCCGGACGAGGAGGTGCGCAGCTTCACCTACCCGCTGAAGGCGCCGCCCCCCAAGCTGGCGTCGTGCGACCTGGAGAAGGGTGACGTGGAAGGGACGCTGCTCGGCATGAAGGGCAGCTACCTGGTGCTCGACACAGGCGTGCTCAACGTGCCCAAGTTCGCCGGCTACGTCGTCACCTTCGAGGCCGGATAGGCAGCCCGGCCGGGCTGCCAACCTGTGGTCAAATCGTTACATCCGTGTCACTGATTTGTAACCGACGTGGGGTAACATACGAAGTGTGTTGACCCCCTCTGTGTGTCTCTGATTTTGTGGCGGCTCTGCTGGAGCCGCCACCTTTTTTTGATTGAGCCATCACCGAAACTTCCGTATAATTATAGGCATGCTGATTCAGTTAGAGCTTCCGTGGGAGGAGGAGGGTCCGGCAGTGCCTGAGACCAAGTATGGATCGCGGATCTACCTGGGCGTGCTCGCCGAGGCCGATGCCGCCGGCCCGACGGCCGTCCGGGTTTACCAGGACTTCCTCGGCCGCCTGCGCCGGGCTGCCCCGGGCGTGAAGGAGCTGCGGCTGGAACTGGAGGAGCCGGCGCCGCGCAAGGAGACCCCAGGGGTGTACGAGTGCTGGGCGACGCTGAAGGCCGTCGTGCCCCACGACCTGACCCGCGACGGCGCCGGCAACCACCGGGACGCCTGGCGGGCGATCCTGCGCGACACGTTCCAGGCCACCTGCCAGCTGAACCACGAGCTGGTCCACCACACGTCCAGCCGGGTGGAGATCACCCGGGAGGTCTTCCCCTTCGAGGAGGAGGCCCGGGCGGAAGCGGCGCCGGTGGAGGAGACGCCCAAGGAGATGATCCGGGTCAAGGTGCTGCTGGGGGGGCAGGTCTACGACGTCGAGATCCCCAAGGACGAGAACCTGCTGGACGGCGTCAACGCCAAGGGCGTGGACGTCAAGTGGGACTGCAAGAGCGGCGTCTGCGACACCTGCCAGATCCGGGTCCTGAAGGGCATGGAGAACCTGAGCCCGGTGAACGACCGGGAGCGGGAGATGCTGGGGGACAAGATCAACCAGGGCTACCGGCTCTGCTGCCAGGTGACCGCCCACGGGCCCTGCGAGTTCGAGCACTAACCTGCGCAAGAGCGCCGATCCTGCCCGCCGCAGGGTCGGCGCCTCGCGTTTGGTGTGCTACAATCAGCAGTGCGGCAGACCGAGCATGGGAAGGGGGAAACGAGCGTGTTCAAGCTGGATCGCACCAGCGCGACGCCGCTGTACCGGCAGCTCTACGCACAGGCGAAGGAGCGCATCCTCTCGGGCGCGCTGCCCCCCGGCACCCGGCTCCCGCCGGAACGGACCCTGGCCCGCAGGCTCGGGGTCAACCGGACCACCGTCGTCAACGCCTACCGGGAGCTGGCGGCGGAGGGGCTGGTGGAGGGGCGGGTCGGCCACGGCACGGTGGTGCTCGGGCCGCCTGAGCCGCGGGGGGCCGACGCGGTCCGCCCGATGCCGTGGGCCGGCCCCACCGAGGCCGAAGAGCCGCTGGTCGCGGACATCAACGCCATCATCCGGCGGCCCGGCGCCATTTCCTTCGCCCACGGCGAGATGTCGCCCGAGCTGTACCCGGCCGAGGCCGTTGCCCACCTCATGCAGCAGGTCCTGCAGGATCCGGCCGCCCTGGGTTACGGGCCCATCGCCGGCCTCATGCCGCTCCGACAGGCGATTGCCGACGCCATGGGGGTCACGGCAGATCAGGTGCTCATCCTGGCCGGGTCGCAGATCGCCCTCTACCTGATCAGCCGGGTCCTGCTGCAGCCCGGCGACACGGTGTTGGTCGAAATGCCGTCCTACATTAACACGTTGGGCATTTTCGATTCCGCCGGCGTCCGGGTGGTTCCGGTGCCGGTCGACCAGCACGGCCTGGTGGTCGACGGGCTGGACGAGCTGATGCTCCGGTATCAGCCGAAGCTGCTGTTTACCCTTCCCACCTTCCACAACCCCCTCGGCGTGACGCTCACCCCCGAGCGCCGCCGGCGGCTGATCCAGCTGGCCGCCCGCCACCAGGTGGGCATCGTGGAGGATGACCCTTACGGGCCGCTCCACTTCACCGGGCAGCCGGTGCCCACCCTGAAGTCGCTGGATCCCGGCGGGTACGTCATCTACATCAGCAGCGCGAGCAAGGCGGTCAGCCCGGCCCTGCGGCTGGCCTGGATCGTCGCCGCCCCGCCGGTAGTGGAGCGCATCGCCCGCGCCCGGGGCAGCCTGGACTTCCGGGCCGCCCTGCTCAACCAGCGGGTAATGGAAGCGTTCCTCCGGGAGGGGCTGCTCGCCGAGCACCTGGGGCGGCTCAGGCCCGCTCTGAAGGAGCGGCGGGACCTCATGCTGGAGGCGCTGCAGCGGTACATGCCCGACGGGGTCAGCTGGTACGTGCCGGAGGGTGGCTACCACATCTGGTGCCGGCTGCCCCGGCCGCTCACGGCCCGGAGGCTGCTCACTGAGGCCGGCCGTGAGGGGGTGGCCTTCGTGCCGGGGGATTTCTACGGCGCCGGCCAGATGGCCCGACGGGGCCTCCGGCTGAACTTCTCCTACCCTCGCCCCGAGGAGATCGGGCCCGGCATCGCCCGGCTCGCCCGGGCGGTGGAGCGGCTGCTGCGGGAGGAGGCGGTCGACGGGGGCGAGGAGGCGTCCATCAGCGGTCCGGTGGTCTGAACGGGGAGGATACACGACGGCGGGCGGTAAGCCCGCCGTTTTCGCGTCGGGTCGTTCCGAGGGGCTCCGGGCCGGGATGAGATATAGAGATGCTCTATCGCGGACCAGGCGGGAGCGAAAAATCATTATCCTGTGTTCGGGAGGAGTTTTGCCAGCAGCGCGGCGAACTCATCCACATACTTTCTTAAGCGAATTTAGTAAGTTGGGGTGCATGGGAGGGGTGGCCGTGCCCAGGCCTGCCAACGCCCGGCTCATGAAGCAGCTGAACCGACAAGCGGTGCTCTCGGCCATTCGCGACCGCGGGCCGATCTCGCGCGTCGAGCTCGCTGCCCTGACCGGGCTGAGTCAGCCTGCGGTGACGGCCATCGTCCGCGACTTGCTGGACCTGGGCCTGGTGGAGGAGAAGGGCCTGGGTCAATCCTCCGGCGGACGCCCCCCGATCATGCTGCTCTTCAACCCGGCCGCCCGCTTCGTCCTCGCCGTCTGCCTCGAGGGGGAGCGGCTCTGGGGCGGGCTGGCCGACCTCAGCGGCGCTCTCCAGGTGGAGGCGGAAGGCGTGCTCTCCCCCGACCCCCACGACCCGGCCCGGTCCGTGTGCGACTTCCTGCAGGGGCTCATCGACCGGTCCGGCGTCGAGGCCAGCCGGCTCGCCGCCGTTGCGGTGGGAGTGCCGGGCATTGCCCACACCGAGGGTACCGTCAGCCACGCCCCCTCGCTGGGCTGGTGGCAGGAGGTGCCCCTCCGTGACAGGCTGCGGCAGTGTTTCGGGGTGCCGGTCGTGGTGGAGAACGACGTGAACCTCATGGCCCTGGGCGAGTACTTCCAGGGGGCCGGCGTGGGCGTGGCCAACCTGGCCCTGATGCACGTGAGCGAAGGCATCGGCGCCGGCATCCTCATCGACGGCAACCTCTTCCGCGGCGCCCGCAACGCCGCGGGCGAGGTGGGCTACCTGCCGTTGGGCCCGCTGAGCCCCCGCAGACCGCAGGATTTCGGCCTCTTCGAGCTCCACTACTCGTCCCGCGCGATTCGGCAGCAGCTGCAAGCCGCGTTGCCTGAGGCTCCGGGGGACGACGGGCGACCCGTCCGGCGGCTCCGGGAGCTGGCCGAGGCGGGCCTGCCCTGGGCCCGGTCGCTTTTCGGGGATGCCCTGCGCCACTGGGCGCATGCCGTGGCCAGCATCACCTGCATCCTCAACCCGGAGCTGGTGCTCCTCGCGGGTGACGCGGTGGACTGCGGCCGGGAGGGGCTGTCGGAAGTCAACCGGATCGTGGCCGACCTGGTCCCCGATCCGCCCGAGATCCGATTCGCGGTACTGGGCAGCCGCGCCGCCCTCACCGGCGCGGTCGCCATGGCCCTCAGTCTGGCCGACGAAAACGCCTACGGGATCGAAGCAGACCAGTGAACAGGGAAGGGGAGTCTGGCATGGGCGAGGCGCAGTCCGTCACCCTGGAGCGCGTGTCGAAGAGCTTCAACGGCACCGTGCTCACGGTGAAAAATGTCGACCTGCATATCGCCGGAGGCGAGTTCTTCACGCTGCTCGGACCCTCGGGCTGTGGCAAGACCACAACCCTCCGCATGATCGCCGGTTTCTACTACCCCACGTCGGGCCGCATCCTCTTCGGCGACCGCGACGTGACCTACATGCCGCCCAACGACCGGAACATCGGCATGGTCTTCCAGAACTACGCGCTGTTCCCGCACATGTCCGTGTTTGAGAACGTGGCCTTCGGCCTCCGGGTGCGCAAGGTGCCCCGCGAGGAGATGAAGCGCCGGGTGAGCGAGGCGCTGGCGCTGGTGCGGCTGGAGGGCATGGAGCAGCGGCGCATCGACCAGCTCTCCGGTGGTCAGCAACAGCGGGTCGCCCTGGCCCGCGCCCTGGTCATCCGGCCGGCCTTGCTCCTGCTGGACGAGCCGCTCTCCAACCTCGACGCGAAGCTCCGGGACGAGACCCGGACCGAGATCCGCCGCATCCAGACGGAATCCAACATCACGGCCGTCTACGTGACCCACGACCAGGCCGAGGCGATGGCCATCTCCGACCGCATCGCCGTCATGGAAGGCGGCGTGGTTCACCAGGTGGGCACGCCGCAGGAGATCTACCACCGGCCGGCCACCCGGTTCGTGGCGACCTTCATCGGCAAGTCCAACCTGCTGGAGGGGACGCTGACCGAGGTGGATGGCACCGCCGGCGTGGTGGAGCTGCCCGGCACCGGCCGCATCCGGGTGGACCTGGAGCGGCGGAACCCGCAGGTCCCCACGGCGGTCGGCAGCCGCGTGGTCATGACGGTGCGGCCCGAGGGCATCCAGGTGGTGGCACAGCCCGAAGGCCCCAACGTCCTGACCGGGCGGGTCGTGGCGGCCGAGTTCACCGGCGCCTACACCGAGTACCTGGTCAAGGCGGGCGAGAGCACGCTGGTCGCCTCGTCGGCCGACCGGTACGGCGAGGTGCGGCGGCCCGGGGATCCCATCCACCTGTACATCCCGCCTGAGCGAGTCTATCTGGTGGAGTGATGAAGGTGGCAGCCAAGTGGAATGACAGGTGGCAGCGGATCACCGCGTCGCCCTACTTCGTGTACGTGATCGTCGCCCCCCTGGCCCTGGTGCTGTGGGGCTACGTGGTGCAGCCCATGCTGGCCACCTTCCTTGCCAGTGTCCAGGACAGCTCCGGTTTCACCCTGAAGTACTACAGGGGTTTCTTCAGCCTGAACAGCACGCAGATGGAGGCGCTGCTCACCACGGTCGGCATCTCGGTGCTCAGCGTCATCACCTGTGCCGTCGTCGGCGTGAGCATGGCCGTCCTGCTCAACCGGTTCGAGTTCCCCGGGCGCCGCCTGCTGGAGAGCCTGATCCTGGTGCCCATGGCGCTGCCGCCGCTGATCGGCATCTACGCCTTCCAGTTCCTCTACTCGTCCAGCGGCATCATCCCCCGGGCGCTCAAGGTGCTCTTCGACCTGCCCCAGGTCCCCTTCGCCCTGAAGGGGCTCACCGGCGTGCTGGTGGTACACACCTTCACCATGTATCCCTACTTCTACACCTCCGCGGCGGCGGCCCTGGCCGGATTCGACCCCTCGCTGGAGGAGGCGGCGTACAACCTGGGCGCCCGGCGCTGGCAGGTCTGGACCCGGGTGCTGCTGCCGATGCTGACCCCGGCCCTGGTGGCGGGCTCGCTGCTCACCTTCATGGTCTCCATGGCCTCGTACACTGCACCGCTGATCTTCGGCGTCGACCGGATCATGACCATGCAGATCGCCATCGCCCGCACCAACGGCGACCTGGCGCTGGCTTCGGCGGAGGCGACGGTCCTTTCGGTGGTCTCCATCGCCTTCCTGGTCCTCATGCGCTGGTACCAGAACCGGCGCACCTACCGTTCCCTCTCCAAGGGCGTCTCGGTGCACCGCACCGAGGTCAAGAGCCCGGTGGGCAAGATCCTGGCCATGGTGGCCTCCATCTTCGGCACGCTGATTCTCATCCTGCCCGTCCTCGTCCTCGTCCTGGTCTCGTTCTCCAAGGACGGCTCCTGGACCGTGCAGGTGCTGCCGCCCAAGTACACGCTGGACAACTACATCACCCTCTTCACCAGCTCGCGGGCATGGCGGCCCATCCGGAACAGCCTGGCGATGAGCGCCCTCGCGACCGTGGGCTCCATCCTGCTGGGCGTGGCCGCGGCCTATGCCCTGAACCGGTTCAAGTTCAAGGGCAAGTCGCTGCTGGACGTGGCCGTCATGATTCCCTGGGCCCTGCCCGGCACGGTGGTCGCGATCAACCTGATCGCCGCCTTCAACCAGCCTTCGGTCTTCACCTTCGGCAAGGTGATCGTGGGCACGTTCTGGATCCTGCCCCTGGCCTACTTCGTCCGCTTCTCGCCGCTGGTCTTCCGCTCCACCAATGCCACGCTGGCGCAGCTGGACCCGTCGGTGGAAGAAGCGGCCCGCAGCCTCGGCGCCACGTGGTGGTACTCGTTCCGCCGGGTCACCTTCCCGCTGATGTTCCGCGGCGTCCTGGCCGGTGCCCTGATGGCCTTCGTCCAGGGCGTGGGCGAGTTCGTGGCGTCGGTGCTCATCTACACGGCCCGGAACCAGCCGATCTCGGTGGAGATCAACAACCTCATGTACTCGTTCAAGTTCGGCACCGCGGCCGCCTACGGTTTGCTGCAGATGCTCCTGATCCTGGTCGCCATCTACATCTCCAACCGCCTGGAACAGAGGCAGAACCTCGCCTAAGGAAGTGATCGCGTTGACCCGCAATCCGAACCCGGCCGGGGCCGCCAACGACCCGTGCCGGAACGAATCCGCCGCACCGCACGCAGGGGCCGCATCCACCCACGCCCCGACCCGCGCTGAGATCGCGGCCGAGGACGGCCGCTGCTTCCCCGGGCGCAGCTACGCGGAGGCCGTGCTCAGCCCCATCTACGACAGCGCCAAGCACGAGCTGCTCGAGCCCATGATGGCGATCCACCGGGCGCACCTGGTGATGCTGGTGGAGCAGGGGCTGGTCGACGCCGGGACGGCCAGGAAGATCCTCGCCGGGCTGGCATCCATCGACCTCGGGGAAGTGGCCGCGTCGCGGTACGACGGCCGCTACGAGGACCTGTTCTTCTACGTGGAGGACCTGACGCTGAAGGCCGCGGGCGAGGAGGCGGGCAACCTGCACATCGCCCGCAGCCGCAACGACATGGGCGTCACCATGTACCGCATGGTGCTGCGCAAGCACCTGCTGGACGCGATCGAGGCCGCCCAGCTGCTGCACCGGGTGCTGCTCCGCTTCGCCGCGGAGGAGGCTGACACGGTGATGCTCGCCCACACGCACACGCAGCAGGCGCAGCCCACCACGCTGGGCCACTGGCTCACCGCCGCGGCGGACGTGCTGGAGCGGGACATCGCCCGGATGCAGGCCGCCTACGAGCGGGCCAACCGCTCGCCGATGGGCGCCGCGGCCCTGTCCACCTCGGGCTTCCCCATCTCGCGGGAGCGGGTGGCCGAGCTCCTGGGCTTCGACGGCCTGGTGGAGAACAGCTACGACGCCATCGCCGGGGCGGACTACGTGAGCGAGGCCGCCGCCGCCGTGCAGCTGACCGCCCTTCACACCGGCCGCATGGTGCAGGACCTGCTCCTCTGGTGCACCCAGGAGTACGGGGCGCTGCGGGTCGCAGATCCGTACGTGCAGACCAGCTCCATCATGCCCCAGAAGCGGAACCCCGTTTCGCTGGAGCACGCCCGCACGCTGCTCAGCTACACCGCCGGCCGGGCGCAGACCGTGCTGCAGATGCTGCACAACACGCCCTTCGGCGACATCGTCGACACCGAGGACGAGATGCAGCCCAACCTGTGGGCCGCGCTCTCCACCCTGCGGTCCGTCTTCCGGCTGCTGGCCAACGTGGTCGGCACGGCCGAGGTCAACCGGGATCTGCTGCTGGAGCGTGCCCGGGCCAGCTTCGCCAACGTTACGGAGCTGGCTGACCTGCTGGTGCGGGAGGCCGGGCTGCCGTTCCGCACCGCCCACGGGGTCGTGGCGGCCCTGGTCAAGGCGGCTGAGGCCCGGGGCATCCGGGACGTGCGGGACGTGGACCCCGGGATGGTCGAGGAGGCCGCGCAGAAGGTGCTGGGGCGCCCCCTGGGTGTGCCGGCCGAAAAGCTGCGGCTGGCGCTGGATCCCGTGCACTTCGTCGCCGTCCGCACCGTGCGGGGCGGCGTGGCCCCCGCCGAGGTCCGGCGCATGCTGGCCGAGCGGGAGGCGCGCGCCGCGGCGATGGCCGGCTGGCTGGACGCTGCCCGGGCGCGGCTGGCGGCGGCCGCTCAGCGGCTGAACTCGGCCTGCCTGGCCCTGTCCGGGGAGGAGGGGGGCCGGGGATGACGTACTACCTTGCGGTGGACGGCGGCGGCACGAAGTGCCTGGCGGTGCTGGTCCACCCGGATCAGGGCATCGTGGGCAGCGGCCGTTCCGGCGGCAGCAACCCGCAGTCGGTGGGCCGCGAGCGGGCCGTGCAGGCGCTGACCGAGGCCGTGCGTCTGGCCTGCCGCCACTTGCCGGAAGGGAGCCGCATCGGCACCGCCGCCTTCGGGCTGGCGGGGGTGGACACCCCCGCGACGGAGGAAGACGCCCGTCAGCTGGCGCAGACCGCCCTGGCCGCGGCCGGGGTCTCGGCCGAATGCGTCCTGGTGGAGAACGACGGCCTGATCGCCCTGCGGGGGGCTGCCGAGGGCGGGCGCGGCCTGCTGGTCGTGGCCGGCACCGGCTCGGTGGTGTACGCCGGCGACGGCCGGCGGTTTGTCCGGGCCGGGGGCTGGGGCCACCGGGTGGGCGACGTGGGCAGCGCCTTCCACATCGCCCAGCTGGGCCTTGCCGCTGCCTTCCGGTCGCTGGACGCCGGGGATTCCGACACCCCGCTGATCCGCCACCTCTGCGCGGCGGTGGGGGTTGACGACCTCTACGCTCTCTACGACTGGCTCTACCTGCCCGGCACGGGCGTCGATGCCATCGCCGGGCTCGCCCGGGCGGTGGACGCCGCAGCGCAGGCGGGCGACCGGGCGGCCGCGGAGGTCCTGGCCCGGGCCGGCAGCGAACTGGCTGAGGCGGCGGCGCTCGCGGCCCGGCGGGCCGGTCTGGTGGACGGCAGCGCCTTCCCCGTCTTCCTGGTGGGCGGTGTGCTGCAGAACTCGGCGGCCGTGCGTGCGGCTCTGCTGCAGCGGCTGGCCGGGAAGGCCCCCGGCGGCGTGGTCGAAGTGCCCCGCTTTGCGCCCATCTACGGCGCGGTGATCCGGGCTCTGGGCGGCCCCGCCGCGGTGGACCAGCGCCTGCGGGAGCGGCTGCTGGCCGCCGATGTGCTCCTGGCATAGCGAATCGTCTTCAGGCGCAGCGCGCCTGAGGTGAAGTAGAACACTTCCGGATGCGAAGGGAGGTGGATCTGCTCGTTCCCGCTTCCGACACGCGTGCAGATCCTGTCTATCACCACACTGAAGGGGGATAAATGAACCATGCGTAACACCTGGTCCCGCAAGCTCGTGGGTCTGTTGCTGGTCATCGGCCTGTTCGCCGCCGGTTGCGGTGGCTCCGGCCAGTCCCCGAACAACAACCAGGGCGGTACTCAGACTCCGTCCAACTCGCAGACCCAGACCCAGCAGCCGCAGACCCAGGAACCCCAGGAGGAGAAGCGGCTGGTCATCTACACCGGTCGCGACCAGTCCATCATCGACCTGATGGTGGCCAAGTTTGAGGAGAAGTACCCGGAGTACAAGGGCAACGTCGAGGTCCTGCCCATGGGCGCCCAGGAGATCATGGAGCGCGTCCGGGCGGAGAAGGCCAACCCGCAGGGCGACATCTGGTGGGGCGGCACCCAGCAGGCGCTCTCCCTGGCCGTGAAGGAAGGCCTCCTGGCGAAGATCAACCCGGAGTTCGCTTCCAAGATCGCCGACGGTTACAAGGATCCTGAGGGTCACTGGTACGGCGAGATGCTCCTCCCCGAGGTCATCATGTACAACAAGGAGATGATCTCCGAGAGCGAGCTGCCCAAGGACTGGGATGACCTGCTCGACGCCAAGTGGAAGGACCAGATCATCATCCGCGCCGTGCCGGCTTCGGGCACCATGCGGACGATCTATGCCGCGATGATCGACCGGTTCCACCAGGAGGACGGCAAGCCTGACCGGGGTTACGAGTGGCTGCTGAAGCTGGACGCCAACACCAAGGAGTACGCGGCCAACCCCACCGACCTGTACCTGAAGATCTTCCGGCAGGAAGGCAGCCTCAGCCTCTGGAACCTGCAGGACGTCCTGATCCAGGCGCAGGAGGGCATGCCCTTCGGTTACATCATCCCCGAGAGCGGCGTGCCGATCCTGGTGGACGGCGTGGGCATGATCGCCGGCGCCAAGCACCCGCAGGCGGCCGAGAAGTTCCTGAACCTGCTCTTCAGCGACGAGGTGCAGGCGGAGCTGGCGGCCACCCGGTTCCAGATCCCGTCGATCAACCTGCCCGAGTCCATGCAGCCCGAGTGGCTGAAGGAGCTGATGCCCCAGCTGAAGGCCATGGACCTCGAGTGGGACGTCATGGCCGAGAAGGAAGCCGAGTGGATCGGCTACTGGGACGAGAACATCAAGGGCAAGGGCAAGTAAACCATCCGGGGCAAAGGCCCGTTATACATGAAGGGGAAGGGTCCGTCATCCACAATCGTCTGGTGGGATGAGACCACCAGGGGGAAAGGAGAGGAGCCAGGTATGGTTCGGTCCAAGGTCCGGAAGACCGCTCAACGTCTGCTCTCCTTCGCCCTGGCGCTTGTGGTCTCCCTGGGGGCTGCGCTGATCGCGCAGCCCCTGGAGGCCCAGGCGGCAGAGCGTGCCACGGTCGCCCTGTGGAAGGCGCTGACGCCGCTGAAGTCGGTGAACACGTTCATGAACACCGGCGCACACCCCGACGATGAACGGAGTTCGGTCCTGGCCTACGTCCGGCATGCCCTGGGCGCCCACACCATCAGCCTCAACGCCAACCGGGGCGAGGGAGGCCAGAACGCCATCGGCACCGAGTACGTGCACGCCCTGGGCGTGGTGCGTACCCGGGAGCTGCAGGAGGCCTCCGAGGCCAACGGCGTGGAGTTGCGCTTCCTGACCCGGGAGATGGGTGACCCCATCTGGGACTTCGGCTTCTCCAAGAGCCCGGAGGAGACGTTGGAGCAGTGGGGCCACGAACTCTCCCTGGAGCGGCTGGTGCGCATCATCCGCGAGACCCGTCCGGATGTGGTAATGCCCTCTTTCCTCGACAGCTACGGCCAGCATGGTCATCACCGGGCGATGACGGTGCTGACCATGGAAGCGTATGACGCGGCCGCCGACCCCAACGCCTTCCCCGAGCAGATCGCGGAGGGGCTGCGGCCTTGGCAGATCAAGAAGGTCTACCTGCCGGCAGAATCCGGCAGCGGCAGCGTTTATGCCGACAACACCAGCCTGCCGGTGAACGTCTCGGTGCCCGTGGGCGAGTACGACCCGATCCTGGGCGCCTCCTACGTCCAGTTGGGTGAGGAGTCCCGGGCGTACCACAAGAGCCAGGACATGGGTGCCTTCTACGCCGAGGGTCCGTCCTACGTGACCCTGCACCTGGCGAAGGCGTCCATCCCGGTGAACGAGCAGGAGAGCTCCATCTTCGACGGGCTGCCGCAGACCGTGGCTGACCTGGCGAAGCTGGTCAGCGACGCGGCGCTGAAGGCGAAGCTGAACGAGGTGCAGGCCGCCATCGACGCCGCCTTCGAGGCCTATCCGAAGAACGCCGAGGTGGCCAAGGCGCTGACCGACGGCCTGACCGCAGTCCGTGAGGCCCGGGCGCTGGTGGCCGAGAAGATCGGCCTCGAGGACGAGCTGGGCTACGACATCGACTTCCGCCTGGCCCGCAAGGAGCGGCAGATGGAAGAGGCGCTGGCGAAGGCCGTGCTTCTGGTGACGCGCCTGCAGGCCAGCGAGTACGAGGTGACCCGCGGCGCCACGACCACCCTGACCCTCACCGCTTTCCAGGGCGGCCAGGTGCCCGTGGAGGATGTCTCCTTGTCGCTGAGCCTCCCCAGGGGGTGGAAGGCGACGGCGACCGCCGTGGTGAACGGCGTGGACCTGGCCTATAACAAGACGGCCACGGCCAAGTGGGACGTCACCATCCCCACCAACGCAGAATACTTCGATCCGTATCATCCCCATGAGATCACCGGAGTAATCCGGTTCTCGGTCAACGGCGTCTCGGCTGTGGTGACGGTGGAGCCGCAGGAGTATGTGGCGGTCCTGCCTGATGTCGCCCTCCGCACCGATCCCGAGAACGCTGTGATCAACCTTGATCAGCCCGGGTCGTTCACCATCAACGTGGTAGCCACCAACTACAAGGCCGGCCAGGCCACCACGGTGGTCATGCCGGTTCTGCCCGAGGGGTGGACCGCGCAACCTTCCATGCAGCGGCTGTCCTTCGCGCGGAAGGGCGAGGTGAAGTCTGCGACCTTCACCATCACGCCGCCCTCCAGCCTGCAGGCCGGCGGTTATGAGATCGGGTTCCGGGCGGTCGGCGGCGCCAGCTCCGACAGCTCGGTGCAGGTGATTGAGTACGACCACATCGGCCGCACCTACATGGTCGAGAAGGCCGTGGTGGATGTGCAGGCCTTCCCGGTGGTGGTGCCTGAGGGGCTGCGGGTGGGTTACGTCGACGGCGGCTCCGACAGCGTCCCCCAGTACCTGCGGCTCATCGGAGTCAACGTGGAGCTGCTGGATGAGAGCACCCTGGCCTACGGCGATCTCTCGGTCTACGACACGATTGTCCTGGGCATCCGCGCCTACCGGACCCGCCCGGATCTGGTGGCCGCCAACAGCCGGCTGATGGAGTACGTGAGGAACGGCGGCAACCTGGTGGTCCAGTATCACCAGCCCGGCGACAACTGGAACGCCTCCACCTCCGCCCCGTACTACCTGCAGCCCGGCAGCCCGTCCTTCAACTGGCGCGTCACCGATGAGAACGCGGAGGTGACGGTGCTGCAGCCCGAGCACCCGCTGCTGACCTATCCCAACGTCATCGGCCCCGAGGACTGGGAGGGCTGGGTCAAGGAGCGGGCGGTCTACATCCCGTCCGGGTGGGCGTCCGAGTTCACCCCGCTGATCTCCATGGCCGACCCCGGTGAGGAGCCGTTCGAAGGCACGCTGCTGGTGGCGAACTACGGTGAGGGTCGGTACATCTACACCAGCCTGGTACTGTACTACCAGCTGGAGCAGAACGTGCCCGGCGCCTACCGGCTGTTCGCCAACCTCATCACCCCTGCCCGGTAGTCCATCGATGGCAAAGCCGCCGTCCATCCCGGACGGCGGCTTTGCTGTTGGTGCGCCCGCAATGGGCGCTGACTTGTTGGTGAAAGCCCAACACGGGCGCGCGTGCAGGGGCGGGGAGGGGGCTGGCGCGCGCAGTCTGGGGTTGGTCGTGGGCGGCAGGTTCAAGTTGTGCGCGTGAACGAGGGGTGAGGAGGGGATTGGCGCGCAGAATCTGAAGTCGGACGTGGGCGGCAGGTTCAGGTTTTGCGCGTGAACGTGGTCGGGGAGGGGGCCGGCGCGCAGAATCTGGGGTCGGGTGTGGGAGGCGAGTTCAGGTTCTGCGCGTGAGCGGGGGGCGGGGAGGGGGCCGCCGCGCACAATCTGGGGTTGGTTGTGGGCGGCAAGTTCAGGTTTTGCGCGTGAGCGGGGGCGGGCAGGGGGCTGGCGCGCAGAATCTGGGGTCGGGCGTTGGAGGCGAGTTCAGGTTTTGCGCGTGAGCGGGGGCGGGCAGGGGGCTGGCGCGCAGAATCTGGGGTCGGGTGTGGGAGGCGAGTTCAGGTTTTGCGCGTGAACGGGGGGCGGGCAGGTGGCCGGCGCGCAGAATCTGAGATCGGGCGTGGGAGGCGAGTTCAAGTTTTGCGCGTGAGCGTGGGATGGGCAGGGGGCTGGCGCGCAGAATCTGAGGTCGGGCGTTGGAGGGGAGTTCAGGTTTTGCGCGTGAACGGGGGGCGAGCAGGTGGCCGGCGCGCAGAATCTGAGGTCGGGTGTGGGCAGCGAGTTCAGGTTCTGCGCGTGAACGGGGGGCGAGCAGGGGGTTGGCGCGCAGAATCTGAGATCGGGTGTGGGCAGCGAGTTCAGGTTTTGCGCGTGAGCGGGGGGTGGGGAGGTGGCTGGTGCGCACAATCTGTGGTTGGGCGTGGGCGGCAGGTTCAGGTTTTGCGCGTGAGCGGGGGGCGAGCAGGGGGCCGGCGCGCAGAATCTGAAGTCGGGTGTGGATGGCTGGTTCAGGTTTTGCGCGTGAACGGGGGGCGAGCAGGGGGCTGGCGCGCAGAATCTGTGGTTGGGCGTGGGCGGTAGGTTCAGGTTTTGCGCGTGAGCGGGGGGCGGGGAGGTGGCCGGCGCGCAGAATCTGGGGTCGGGCGTTGGAGGCGAGTTCAGGTTCTGCGCGGGCACAGGGGCGGCTGGCACGTCAGAGTCAGGATTCCCCGCAGCCCGTTGGATCGGGGGCCATACTAACGCCGGGGTGCACACGTGCCCACCAACCGGCGGAATCGGGTACCCCCAGGCATATCGGCGGTTGCTCGCGCATCTGCTAATGAGGGGCTGTCCCGGTTGCCGCGTGCAGGAGGCTGCCCATGCCTGGACTCAAACCTGTTGCCCTGACCAAGCCCGTGGTTCTGACCAAGCCCCTGGCTCTGATCGCGCTGGTGATGCTGCTGACCGGATGCGCCACACCAGCTTACCCCTGGGCGGGCATCCGCGGTGCCGCGGGCGCCGCAGCCGGGGGTCCATCGTCCTCCGGCGGGGCGCAGACAGCCGAACCGATGGCATCCTCCGACGAGATGCCTGCAGACGGCGGCACGCTGTACCTCTCCATGTTCTCCGCGCCCCGGGGCGTCTTCAACCCCATCCTGATGGAGGACGGCTACGACGCGACCATCGTCGGCCTGGTCTTCGCCGGACTGCTGACCCGGGACGAGAACCTGGACCTGGTCTGCGACCTGTGCGAAAGCTTTGCTGTGTCCCCGGATCACCGGCAGTTCACCTTCCGCCTGCGTCGGGACGTCACCTGGCACGACGGCCACCCCTTCACGGCGGCCGATGTGGCATTCACCTTCCGAACCATTCTCCACCCCGACTACCCCGGGGTGCTGACCGGCGAGTACGCCGCCCTGCGCGGCGTCGCGGCCATGCTGGACGACCGGGCGGCCGTGGACCGGGAGCTGGCCGCCGGCCGGATCACGGCGGACGAGGCGGCGGCGCGGAAGAGGGCGTCCTGGCAGGCCTGGCTGGACGGGGAGGGGCGGGAGGCGATCCGGGTGGCGGACGATCACACCATCGTCTTCGCGGCGGACCGGCCCCATGCCCCGCTGCTGCAGAACCTGGCCATCCCGCTGCTTCCCGCCCACGTCTTCGCCGGGACGCCGCCGGGCGACCTCGGCGACCACCCGGCCACGCGGATGCCGGTGGGCACCGGACCGTACCAGTTCGTGCGCTACGTGCCGGACCAGTACGTGGAGCTGGTGCGCCACGAGACCTACCACCGCGGCCGGCCCCACATCGAGCGGATCATCTACCGGATGGTCAACCAGGACGTGGCCATCGGACAGCTGAAGGCGGGCGAGCTGGACTACGTCGTGCTGAAGCCCGGGGATGTGGCCCTGGTGGCGGACGACCCGGACATCGGGATCTTCGTGCGACCCGATCTGGGGTACCAGTACATGGGGCTCAACCACCGCAACCCGCTCTTTGCCGACCGGCGGGTGCGCGAGGCCATCCTGCTGGCCATCGACCGGCAGGCGATCGTCGACCACCTGCTGAAGGGGTACGGCCACGTCGCCGAGGGCCACCTCCCGTACGGCCACCCGTACCACGATCTGGAAGCGACGCCGGTGCGCCGTCGAGACACGGTCGCGGCGGCCCGTCTCCTGGCCGAGGCCGGCTGGACGGAGCGGGACGCGGAGGGCTACCTGGTCCGGGATGGCCGTCGCTTCCGCTTCACCCTGCTCTACCCCTCCGGCAACGCCGTACGGGCGGCCACGGCCCCGCTCATACAGGCCGATCTGAAGGCGGTGGGCATCCAGGTTGATCTTCAGATGATGGAGTTCTCCACCCTCGCGGCGACGGTCTTCGGCGGCGAGCGGCCGGACGCCTGGCTGATGGGCTGGGGCGTGGGGCTCGATCCGGATCCGGGGCCGGTGTTCGACCCGGACAGCCGGTGGGGGCAGGCGACGGGCTGGCGTAGCGCCCGCAGCCGGATGCTGCTGGGCATGGGGGCGGCCCGGCTGGAGCCCGAGGCGCGGCGACCGGTGTACCGGGCGTGGTCCCGCCTGCTGGCCGATGAGCTGCCCGTGATCTTCCTGTACAGCCAGGACCAGATCGAGGCGGTGCGGCTGGACCGGGTGCGGGGGCTGCGACCGGACGCCCGGGGCGCCCTCTGGAACATCTGGGAGCTCTGGATCGCGTCCGGGCGCCGCTGAGGCCCACGACGGTCGTACAGCTGGGCTTCCCGGACGGCGGCCGGGTGTGAGGGAGGGACGGGGCGGTGGCTGGATTCATCCTGCGGCGGCTCCTGCAACTGGTGCCGATGCTGCTGGGCGCCTCCCTGCTCATCTTCGCCGTGATCCGCCTCGCGCCGGGCGACCCCTACAGCGGGCTGGTCGATCCGCGGGCCGACCCGGCCAAGATCGAAGAACTGCGCCGGCGCCACTGCCTGGACTGCCCCCTGCCGCAGCAGTACTGGCGGTGGCTGAGCCATGCGGCGCGGGGCGATCTGGGCACGTCCATCCGGTTCCGCATCCCCGTTGCGCAGCTGATCGGCGACCGGCTGGGGCCGAGCATCGCCCTGGGGGTCACGGCCCAGTCCATCGTGCTGCTCGCCGGCATCCCCTTCGGCATTCTGGCCGCGGTCCGCCGGGGCACGTGGGTCGATGCGGCCGTGACCACCTGCTCGCTGGCCTTCCTGGCCATCCCCGCCTTCTTCCTCGGCCTGCTGCTCCTGCGCTTCTTCTCCCTCGGCGGCCTGCAAGTCCTGCCGTCCGCCGGGTTCACCACGCCGGGCAGTCTGCTCACCGGCCCGGCCCGCTTCCTCGACGCGGCCCGACACCTCATCCTGCCGGCCACCGCTCTCGGGGTGACCGGCATCGCAGGGCTGATGAGCCACGTGCGTTCCGCCATGCTGGAGGTGCTCCGACAGGACTACCTGCGCACGGCCAGGGCCAAGGGGCTGCCCGAGCGGATGGTCATCTACCGTCACGCCCTGCGCAACGCCCTGATGCCGGTGATCACCCTGCTCGGCCTCAACCTGCCGGCCCTGTTGGGCGGGGCGATCATCACCGAGTCGCTGTTCCAGTGGCCCGGAGTCGGCCGGCTTACCTACACGGCGCTGCTGGAGCGGGACTACCCGGTGCTGATGGCGCTCAACCTGCTGTTCGCGGCGCTCACCCTGCTGGGCAGCCTACTGGCGGACGTGGGGTACGCCGCAGTCGATCCCCGGGTGCGCTATGAGTGAATCGGGGGGAGTGCTGGTGGCCTGGCGCCGCTTCCGTGCCAACCGGCGGGCGATGCTGGGGCTGTATGTGCTTTTTGCCCTGATCCTGGCGTCGGCCTGCGCGCCGCTGTTCACCCACCACGACCCGGATCTGCCGGACATCCGGCAGGCGGAGCAACCGCCGTCCCGGGAGCACTGGCTGGGGACCGATGAGCTGGGGCGGGACGTCTACGCCCGGCTGCTCTATGGCGGGCGGGTTTCCCTGACGGTGGGACTCGTCGCTGTCTCCATCTACATGGCGATCGGCGTGGTCCTTGGGGCCGTCGCCGGTTACTACGGCGGCGCGGTGGACAGCGCGATCATGCGCCTCACCGATGTGGTCATGATCGTCCCGTTCTTCCCCCTGGCCCTGACGATGGCCGCTGCGCTGCGGCCGTCGGTCTACAACACGATGCTCGTCATTGGCCTGCTGGGGTGGACCGGCGTGTGCAGGCTGGTGAGGGGCGAGTTCCTGACGCTGCGCAGCCGGGAGTACGTGGAGGCGGCCCGGGCTATCGGCGCCAGGGACGGGCGGATCATCTTCCGGCACATCCTGCCCAACGCGCTGGGGCCGATCCTGGTGGCGGCGACGCTGGGGGTGGGTTCGGCCATCCTCAGCGAAGCCGGGCTCTCCTTCCTGGGCTTCGGGGTGCAGCAGCCGACGCCCTCGTGGGGAAACATGCTCGCAGCGGCTCTTTCGTTGAAGGTACTCCTTCGGGAGCCGTGGATCTGGCTGCCGCCGGGGCTCCTGATCTTCGTGGCCGTCCTGGCGGTGAACTTCGTGGGCGAAGGGCTGCGCGAGGCGTTGGACCCGCGACTGCACCGGTAGAGGGTTGACCCGAACACAGGTTTGTGCAATAATCGGATATGCCAGACGTGCGCAGCATCGATGGGGGGTGCGGGGTGGCCCTTCGGCCTGGGTTCCTGCAGGACCTGTGGCGTTCCTGGCTGTCGCTGTTTGTCCACGTCTGGCTGACGGTCGTGGTCGTGGGTGGTACGGATCTGGTGGTGATGTTCTGGGCACGGAATCCGTCGGGGAGCCGCGCACAAGAGCTTTTCTACGTGGGCCTTTACGCGCTGCTCGGTGTTCTCCCCCTCGCCCTTCAGACGCTGGCTGCGACGGTCATCATCGGGCCCGCGGGGGCAAGGCGCCTGGGTGCAGGTGCTCATCAGCGCGGCGATGGCAGCCGCCGGGACGATGGTGTACGCCAGGCCCTTCGCGGGCCCGGGCGTCGGGTCACCGTACTTCGCCATCGTTACGGTGAGTTCGGCGGTCGGGGCCGGCCTGCAGTCGGTCAGGGCCTCCAGGGCGCGAGGGTCGCCGCTGATGTTTCCCGCGGCTTATGTCCGCGCGCTAGTGCTTACGTGGCTGGTGCACATCACGGTATGAAGTAGAAATTGTCGGTCCGGGGTCAGGGCTTGCCCGCGGGCGGCGGAGCGTGTTAAGATGCACACGCTGCCACTTGACGATGCGGCGATGTGATTGGGCGGATTTGGTCGGTTGACGCCGATCCGTCCGCCTGATACAATCACATCTTGCCGCCGGTCGGGCGGTGGGCTCACGGCCGAGATGGCCGGCCGGAACGACCAAGTGGAACGATCTGGCCGATTGACACGGAGCCGAGAGCTTGGTAAACTGATAAAGCTGTCGCCTGACGACAGCGGATCTCGAACCTTGAAAACTGGACAGTGCAGAGAGGGAAGCCGAGCGAGCCGGTATTCCAAAGGAGCCAACATCAAGCTTTCCACGGAGAGTTTGATCCTGGCTCAGGACGAACGCTGGCGGCGTGCCTAAGACATGCAAGTCGAGCGGGGTTTCAGGGCTTCGGCCCTGAGACCCAGCGGCGGACGGGTGAGTAACACGTGGATAACCTGCCCTCTGCTCTGGGATAACAGGCCGAAAGGCCTGCTAATACCGGATAAGCTCACGGACCCGCATGGGTTTGGGAGAAAAGGCGCTGGAGTCAGTGGCGCTGGCAGAGGAGGGGTCCGCGGCCCATTAGCTGGTTGGCGGGGTAACGGCCCACCAAGGCGACGATGGGTAGCCGGCCTGAGAGGGCGACCGGCCACACTGGGACTGAGACACGGCCCAGACTCCTACGGGAGGCAGCAGTCGGGAATTTTGCACAATGGCCGAAAGGCTGATGCAGCAACGCCGCGTGAGCGAAGAAGGCCTTCGGGTTGTAAAGCTCTGTTGCCTGCGAAGAAGGGCCCTGTCAGGAAATGGGCGGGGTTTGACGGTAGCAGGCGAGGAAGCCCCGGCAAACTACGTGCCAGCAGCCGCGGTAATACGTAGGGGGCGAGCGTTGTCCGGAATTACTGGGCGTAAAGGGCGTGTAGGCGGCCTGTTAAGTCAGGGGTGAAAGACCGGGGCTCAACCCCGGGGGTGCCTCTGAAACTGGCGGGCTTGAGTGCTCTAGAGGGCAGTGGAATTCCCGGTGTAGCAGTGAAATGCGTAGAGATCGGGAGGAACACCAGTGGCGAAGGCGGCTGCCTGGGGAGTCACTGACGCTGAGGCGCGAAAGCTAGGGGAGCAAACAGGATTAGATACCCTGGTAGTCCTAGTCGTAAACGATGAGCGCTATGTGTGAGGGGTATCGACCCCCCTCGTGCAGTAGCTAACGCATTAAGCGCTCCGCCTGGGGAGTACGGCCGCAAGGTTGAAACTCAAAGGAATTGACGGGGGCCCGCACAAGCAGCGGAGCATGTGGTTTAATTCGAAGCAACGCGTAGAACCTTACCAGGGCTTGACATCCACCGAATCCTGCAGAGATGCGGGAGTGCCTCTCTAATGAGAGGAACGGTGAGACAGGTGGTGCATGGTTGTCGTCAGCTCGTGTCGTGAGATGTTGGGTTAAGTCCCGCAACGAGCGCAACCCCTGTCGCATGTTGCCAGCGGGTAAAGCCGGGCACTCATGCGAGACTGCCGGTGACAAACCGGAGGAAGGTGGGGATGACGTCAAATCATCATGCCCCTTATGTCCTGGGCTACACACGTGCTACAATGGCCGTCACAGAGCGAGCCGAACCTGCGAGGGGGAGGGAATCGCAAAAGGCGGTCTCAGTTCGGATCGCAGGCTGCAACTCGCCTGCGTGAAGTCGGAGTTGCTAGTAATCGCGGATCAGCATGCCGCGGTGAATACGTTCCCGGGCCTTGTACACACCGCCCGTCACACCATGGGAGCTGGCAACACCCGAAGTCGGTGAGCTAACCCGCAAGGGAGGCAGCCGCCGAAGGTGGGGCCGGTGACTGGGGTGAAGTCGTAACAAGGTAGCCGTATCGGAAGGTGCGGCTGGATCACCTCCTTTCTAAGGAGACGGCTTCCCCGGAAAGGGGGAAGGACTCCTAGGTCGATCCTCGGCCTGCGGAAGCGGGTCGAGGCAAGCTGACGGCTTGCAAGGCGACCGATCTGCACTGTCTGGTTTTGAGGGTTCGAGAGGACCGCCTTTTCGGGCGGTCACTTCTTGGACTTCCTCACCTTCCAGGACTTGTGGGTTGTGAGGGGCCGGTGAGACCGGTATACTCAGAGCTCCTGGTCCGCAGGTCGTACCTTGAAAACTGCACAGTGGACGCACAGCGCGGGAAGCGCTGACAGCGAAATCAAGCTGGAAAGGGCACACGGCGGATGCCTAGGCGCCAGGTGCCGATGAAGGACGTGGCAAGCTGCGATAAGCCTCGGGGAGCCGCAAGCAGGCGTAGATCCGGGGATCTCCGAATGGGGCAACCCGGCTGGCGTAATGGCCAGTCACCCACAGCTGAATCCATAGGCTGTGAGGAGGGCACCGCCCGAACTGAAACATCTCAGTAGGGCGAGGAAAAGAAATCAACCGAGATTCCCTCAGTAGCGGCGAGCGAACGGGGAGGAGCCTAAACCAGTTTCGGGTAACCGGGGCTGGGGTTGCGGGACGCCGATAAAGCGATGCTCCTGAGCCTAGCTGAACAGGTCTGGAAAGGCCGGCCACAGAAGGTAATAGCCCTGTAGGCGAAAGGTGAAGGACCGCTTGGCGGATCCCAAGTACCACGGGACACGAGGAATCCCGTGGGAATCCGGGGGGACCACCCTCCAAGGCTAAATACGCCTGGCGACCGATAGTGAACCAGTACCGTGAGGGAAAGGTGAAAAGCACCGCGGGAGCGGAGTGAAAGAGACCCTGAAACCGTGTGCCTACAAGCAGTACGAGCCCCATATGAGGGTGAGTGCGTGCCTATTGAAGAATGAACCGGCGAGTTACGGTCACTGGCATGGTTAAGGGCCTCAGGCCCGGAGCCGAAGCGAAAGCGAGTCTGAAGAGGGCGTAGTCAGTGGCTGTAGACCCGAAACCCGGTGATCTATCCATGGCCAGGGTGAAGCGGGGGTAAGACCTCGTGGAGGCCCGAACCGGTCAGTGTTGAAAAACTGTCGGATGAGCTGTGGATAGGGGTGAAAAGCCAAACGAACCGGGAGATAGCTGGTTCTCCCCGAAATAGCTTTAGGGCTAGCGTCGGCAGAGAAGCTTGCTGGAGGTAGAGCACTGATTGGGCTAGGGGCCCTATCGGTTACCGAACCCAGTCAAACTCCGAATGCCAGCAAGTATGGCCGGCAGTCAGACGGCGAGCGCTAAGGTCCGTCGTCAAGAGGGAAACAGCCCAGACCGCCAGCTAAGGTCCCCAAGTCTCTGCTAAGTGGTCAAGGATGTGGCGTTGTAGAGACAACCAGGATGTTGGCTTAGAAGCAGCCATCATTGAAAGAGTGCGTAACAGCTCACTGGTCGAATGACGCTGCGCCATAAATACTCGGGGCTAAGCAGAGCACCGAAGCTGCGGACTGCCGTAGGGCAGTGGTAGGGGAGCGTTCCATGTGCGGCGAAGGTCGACCGGAAGGACGGCTGGAGCGCATGGAAGTGAGAATGCCGGTATGAGTAGCGAAAAGACAGGTGAGAATCCTGTCCACCGAAAGCCTAAGGATTCCTGAGCAAGGCTCGTCCGCTCAGGGTCAGTCGGGACCTAAGCCGAGGCCGAATGGCGTAGGCGATGGGAAACAGGTCGACATTCCTGTACCACCTACGGGTCGCTTGACCGATGCGGGGACGCAGGAGGCTAGGGGGACCCGGCCGCTGGTTGAGCCGGGGTAAGCGGGTAGCGTGGCCCGGTAGGGAAGTCCGCCGGGCTAAACGTGAGACGCGACGCCGACCGAAATGAAGTAGGGAAGCCCCTGACGCCACACTGCCGAGAAAAGCCGCTAGGGAGACCCGGGGTGCCCGTACCGCAAACCGACACAGGTAGGCGGGGAGAGAATCCTCAGGTGCGCGGGAGAACCCTCGCTAAGGAACTCGGCAAAATGCATCCGTAACTTCGGGAGAAGGATGGCCCTCGAACCGTGAGCGGAGAGACGCCGCAGAGCGGGGGAGGGTTGCAGAGGAGAGGCCCAAGCGACTGTTTACCACAAACACAGGTCAGTGCTAAGCCGGAAGGCGACGTATACTGGCTGACGCCTGCCCGGTGCTGGAAGGTTAAGGGGAAGGGTCAGGCTGCAAGGCCGAAGCTCTGAACCGAAGCCCCAGTAAACGGCGGCCGTAACTATAACGGTCCTAAGGTAGCGAAATTCCTTGTCGGGTAAGTTCCGACCCGCACGAATGGCGTAACGACTTGGGCACTGTCTCGGCGAGGGACCCGGTGAAATTGCAATACCTGTGAAGATGCAGGTTACCTGCGATTGGACAGAAAGACCCCATGGAGCTTTACTGTAGCCTGGCATTGGATTTTGGTGGTGCGTGTACAGGATAGGTGGGAGCCTGCGAAGCCGGGTCGCCAGATTCGGTGGAGGCGCCGTTGGGATACCACCCTCGCAGCATCGAAGTTCTAACACAGGCCCCTGGAGCGGGGCCGTGGACCGTGCCAGGTGGGCAGTTTGACTGGGGCGGTCGCCTCCTAAAAGGTAACGGAGGCGCCCAAAGGTCCGCTCAGGATGGTTGGAAATCATCCGCGGAGTGCAAAGGCAGAAGCGGGCTTGACTGCGAGACAGACAGGTCGAGCAGGGTCGAAAGACGGGCTTAGTGATCCGGCGGTTCCGGGTGGAAGGGCCGTCGCTCAACGGATAAAAGCTACCCTGGGGATAACAGGCTGATCTCCCCCAAGAGTCCACATCGACGGGGAGGTTTGGCACCTCGATGTCGGCTCATCGCATCCTCGGGCTGAAGTCGGTCCGAAGGGTTCGGCTGTTCGCCGATTAAAGCGGTACGCGAGCTGGGTTCAGAACGTCGTGAGACAGTTCGGTCCCTATCCATCGCAGGCGGAGGAGATTTGACGGGATCTGCCCCTAGTACGAGAGGACCGGGGTGGACGGCCCGCTGGTGTACCAGTTATCCCGCCAGGGGTACAGCTGGGTAGCCATGGCCGGAACGGATAAGCGCTGAAAGCATCTAAGCGCGAAGCCGGCCCGAAGATGAGATCTCCCATCCCGCAAGGGAGTAAGGCCCCTGGAAGATGACCAGGTAGATAGGCCGGGAGTGGAAGTGCCGTAAGGCATGGAGCGGACCGGTACTAATCGGCCGAGGGCTTGATTTCGCTGGTGTGTGTTCACTGTGTGGTTTTGAGGGTAAGACCTCGAAGGTTTTGGGTGGCGATGCCGGAGGGGATCACCCGTTCCCATTCCGAACACGGAAGTTAAGCCCTCCAGGGCCGAAGGTACTCCGCAAGGGGGAGAATAGGTCGCTGCCCAAACTCATTTGACGGGAAGCCTCCCCCGGCGGCACGAGCCGCCGGGGGAAGGTGGACCGGTTGGTGGACCTGCCTGCAACTGACGGCTTCACGAGAACGCATTTCGCGTGTATACTGGGGATTGGGGTAACGGTAGCCCGCCTGACTCTGGATCAGGTAGTCTAGGTTCGAATCCTAGATCCCCAACCACATGCGGCCCCATCGTCTAGAGGCCTAGGACGGCGCCCTCTCACGGCGCAAACAGGGGTTCGAATCCCCTTGGGGTCACCAGTACATGCCCCTTCAGGGAGCCGCCCTGAAGGGCGCATGCCACCTCTGTCGGAGTGGCGGAATTGGCAGACGCGTACGTTTGAGGGGCGTATGGGTTTCCCGTGCGGGTTCAAGTCCCGCCTCCGACACCAGCATGCAGATGTGGCGGAATTGGCAGACGCGCACGGCTCAGGACCGTGTCGGGTAACCACTCCCGGTGGGAGTTCGAGTCTCCCCATCTGCACCATTCCCGCTGATGTAGCTCAGGAGGTAGAGCACGTCCTTGGTAAGGACGAGGTCACCGGTTCGAGCCCGGTCATCAGCTCCACCGGCGGCGAGTCCCCTCTCGCCGCACAGCGTTTGCGCCGGTAGCTCAGCTGGATAGAGTACCTGACTACGAATCAGGCGGTCGCAGGTTCGAATCCTGCCCGGCGCGCCAGCTTTGCGCCCGTAGCTCAGCGGATAGAGCGCTTGCCTCCGGAGCAAGAGGTCGTAGGTTCGAGTCCTGCCGGGCGCGCCAGTTTTCTAGGGGCATAGCTCAATTGGTAGAGCAACGGTCTCCAAAACCGTAGGTTGTGGGTTCGAGTCCTACTGCCCCTGCCACCGACATGCAGACCGTAGCTCAGTTGGCTAGAGCGCCAGATTGTGGCTCTGGAGGTCGCCGGTTCGACCCCGGTCGGTCTGCCCATATTGGGGCTGTAGCTCAGATGGGAGAGCGCTTGAATGGCATTCAAGAGGTCAGGGGTTCGATTCCCCTCAGCTCCACCAACTCTTCGGGCTGTGGCGCAGCTTGGTAGCGCGCTTCCTTGGGGTGGAAGAGGTCGCAGGTTCAAATCCTGTCAGCCCGACCACGATGGCTGTGAGTTGTGAGGCGTGGCCGTGAGCGGAGTCGCTCCTCTCACCGCCCATCGCTGCACGCTCACAACTTCCTCGGGGTGTGGCTCAGCTTGGTAGAGCGCACGGTTCGGGACCGTGAGGTCGCAGGTTCAAATCCTGTCACCCCGACCATACCCGATGACGCGGGCCGCGGCTGTGAGGCCGCAGGCGCGGCAGAAAGTGACCACACGATTTCAGGGCGCAGTGCCCGGAAGTCGTGTGGTCACTTTCATTGCTGCCGGGGCGATATGGGGAGGGAATACCGCCATTCAGACCTCGGAATACCCGGTCCGCACCGGCAACCTTAGAATGAGACACGTGAAGGCCTGATCTGGCCGGCCGCGCCGGAATGGGTGAGCCCCTTTTGGCGCCGACCACGGAGCTTGCGGAAGGAATGCGAAAGGATCACGGCAAATACTTAATGAGATGAAGTAAACGCTGCGGCCCCTGTTGGAGGTTGGTGTCATGCACGAAGAGCGGGGAGTACTGGCTCTGCTGCGTCATCGGAACTACATGCTCTACTGGTTCGGCTTCCTCGTCTCCAACGCCGGGGCCTGGATTCAGTCCGTCGCCCAGGGATGGCTGGTCTACGACCTTTCCAACAGCGCAGCCTGGCTGGGCACGGTTGGCTTTGTGCGGGCATTCCCGCTGATCTTCCTGTCGCTGATCGGCGGCACGGTGGCCGACCGGCTGCCCAAGCGGAGGATTCTGTACGTCACCCAGACGGTGCAGATGATCAGCGCTGCGCTCCTGGGGACGCTGACGCTGCTGGGGCACATCCAGGTCTGGCACGTGGTCCTGCTCTCGGCCGTCTCCGCCTGTGCGCAGGCGTTCGACCAGCCGGCCCGCCACGCGCTGGTCCCGCACCTGGTGCCCCGCCACAACCTGCACGCCGCCATCTCGTTCAACTCCATCGCCTTCAACGGCGCCGCCCTGTTCGGGCCGTCGCTGACGGGGGTGCTGGTGCCGCTGATCGGGTTTGCCGGCTGCTTCTACGTGAACGCGGTCAGCTTTGTCGCGGTGTTCATCGCGCTGGCGCTCATGGAGTTTCCGCCCCACGCGCCCGGGGGTGGGAAGACGTCGATGCTCGAGGACCTGCGGGCCGGCCTCTCGTTCATCGGGCACAACCAGGTCATCCTGGCGCTCATCTCCATGGCCGCGGTGACGTCCTTCTTCGCCCGGCCGTATCAGCAGTTCATCACGGTGTTCGCCCGGGACGTGGTGCACGGCGACGTGGACACGGCCGGCCTCATGCAGGCCGCCCCGGCCCTGGGCACCGTGATCTTCATGCTGGCCATCGCCTCCGCGACCAACATTCAGTGGAAAGGGAAGCTGCTGCTGGGCGCGGGCATTCTGTTCCCCGCCTCGCTGATCGCCTTCAGCTGGTCGACCAACCTGTACGTGTCGCTGGCGCTGCTGGTGCTGGTCGGCGGGCTGAACATGACCTGGCAGACGACGCTGAACACCCTGCTGCAGACCAACGTGGGCGACGAGATGCGCGGCCGGGTCATGTCGGCCTACACCATGACGGCCCTGGCGATGATGCCCCTGGGCCAGGGACCGATGGGGATGGCCTTCGACTACCTCGGCCCCTCCCTGGCCCTGACCCTGAACGCGCTGATCGCGCTCGCCTGGACCGTCTACATGGGACTCATCCGGGTGAAGGCGATTCGCACCCTCCCCTAGCCGCTTCAGGAAAATTGCAGCCTATTCTTGCAGGAAGCGGGGCCGCCTTCACGGAATATGCATGATTGCATACCGAGTGAAGGAGGTTGGTGCTCATGGCTGTCGTGCCCTTCCAGAACGAGCCGTTGACCGACTTCTCGCTGCCGCAGAACCGCGAGGCCTTCCGGCGTGCCCTGGAGCTGGTGCAGAGCCGCTTCGGCCGGGAGTACCCGCTGATCATCGGCGGGGAGCGGATCATGACGCGGGATCGGATCCTGTCCACCAATCCGGCCAACCCCAAAGAGGTCATCGGTTCGGTGGCCAAGGCCGACCGGGATCTGGCGGACAAGGCCATGGCCGCCGCCCTCGCGGCGTTCCAGGATTGGAGCCGGGTGAGCCCGAAGGCGCGGGCGCGGATCCTCCTGAAGGCCGCAGCCATCATGCGCCGCCGGAAGCACGAGTTCTCGGCGACCATGGTGGTGGAGATCGGCAAGAGCTGGGTCGAGGCCGACGCCGACACCGCGGAGGCGATCGACTTCCTGGAGTACTACGCCCGCGAGATGTACCGGCTGTCCGAGCCGCAGCCGCTCACCCGGATTCCCGGCGAGGACAACGAGCTCTACTACATCCCGCTGGGCGTCGGGCTGATCATCCCGCCCTGGAACTTCCCGTGCGCCATCACGGTGGGCATGACCGCCTCGGCCATCGTCGCCGGCAACACCGTCATCCTGAAGCCCTCGTCGCTCACCCCGGTCGTGGCGGCGCTCTTCGCCGAGGTGATGGAAGAGGCCGGCCTGCCGCCCGGCGTGCTCAACTACCTGCCGGGTCCCGGCGGCTCGGTGGGCGACTACCTGGTGGGCCACCCGCAGACCCGGTTCATCAGCTTCACCGGCTCGAAGGAGGTCGGCCTGCGCATCAACGAGGTCGCGGCGAAGACCGCGCCCGGTCAGCGCTGGATCAAGCGGGTCGTCGCCGAGATGGGCGGCAAGGACGCCATCGTGGTGGACCGGGAGGCCGACCTGGATGCCGCAGCGGACGGGATCGTGGCCTCGGCCTACGGCTTCCAGGGGCAGAAGTGCTCCGCCTGCTCCCGCGCGATCATCCACCAGGACGTCTACGAAGAGATGATCGAGCGCATCGTGGAGCGCACGAAGAAGCTGGTGCAGGGCGATCCGCGCGATCCGGAGGTCCACCAGGGTCCCGTGGCCGACGAATCGGCGTTCAAGTCCATCCTCCACTACATCGAGATCGGCAAGCAGGAGGGTCGGCTGGTGCTGGGCGGCGGCCCGTCCCCGCTGGCGTCCGAGACCGGCGGCTACTTCATCCAGCCGACCATCTTCGCCGACGTGGATTCCAGGGCCCGCATCGGCCAGGAGGAGATCTTCGGTCCGGTGCTGGCGATCATGAAGGCGAAGGATTTCGAGGATGCCATCCGCATCGCCAACGACACCGAGTACGGCCTCACCGGGTCCGTCTACTCCCGCAACCGGGCCAACCTGGAGTACGCACGGCGCCACTTCTTCGTGGGAAACCTCTACCTCAACCGCAAGTCCACCGGCGCCCTGGTGGGGGTGCACCCCTTCGGCGGCTTCAACATGAGCGGCACCGACTCCAAGACCGGCGGACACGACTACCTGCTGCTCTTCCTGCAGGCCAAGGCGGTCAGCGAGAAGCTGTAGCAGGTCGAAGGATAACGAACAGCGGCCCCGCCACGTACGGCGGGGCCGTTTGGCCTGCATGGCGAAGGCCCCCGGGAGGGTGGCTTCGGGCGCCTCTTTCCAAGGGTTGTCCGGTCGGGTACTCTAGAAGCTACCAGAGCACCGCCAGGAGGGGTCCTGTTTGCAGATTCGCTGGACCAAGCTGCCGTTTACAGCGCACAACGAGTCCGAATACCGGCAGGGGCTGAACGACTGGCTGGGGCGCGTCTTCTACGACGTGCTGCCCGAGCACGGCTTTGAGGTGCGGGAAGAGCAGATCTACACCGCCTTCCGCATTGCCCGCGCGCTGACCGAAGGCTCCACCCTGCTGGCGGAGGCCGGACCCGGCACCGGCAAGACCTTCGCGTACCTCCTGCCCGCCGTCTGCCACGCGCGGATGCGCGGCCGGCCGGTCGTGGTGGCCAGCGCCTCCAGCGTGCTGAAGGCGCAGCTCACTGGTCCCGACGGCGACATCCAGACGCTGTCCCGGCTGCTGAACCTGGACATCGATGTGCGGGTGGCCGGCAATCCGGCCGATTATGTGTGCGAGATGAAGGTGGAGGCCGGCGACTTCGGATCCGGCGAGGAACCCGAGGGCTGGTCCGAGCTCATCCACTGGGCCAGGCGCACCGGCACCGGGGCCCGCTCCGAGGTTCCCGGAGTGCCCGACGATCTGTGGGAACTGGTGAGCTGGGATCCGTCGCTGAACTGCGACACCTGCCCCCGCCGGGGCCACTGCCTGATGGTCGCCGCCCGCCGGCAGCACCGCGCGGCCGCGGACCTGGTCGTCTGCGACCACCGGCTCTTCGCCCAGGACCTGCTTACCCGCAACGACCTGCTGGAAGGCGGGATGCTGCCGATTCTGCCCAGCTACTCGGCGGTGATCTTCGACGAGGGCCACCACTTTCCCGAGACCTGGCAGCGGGCCCAAGGCTGGTCCCTGAGCCAGCGCCGGCTGAGGCGGACCCTGGAGCGGCTGGAGTACTGGCACGCCCGGGAGCAGGTGGCGTGGCGGCTGGAGGCGGCCCTTGTCGCCGCGGACAGTTTCATGCAGGCGCTGGATGTGCACACCAGGCCCGGTGAGGGCAAGCGGGATGTGGATCGCAGCGAGCTGCTCCTGAAGGCCGCCGCCCGGCTGGACCAGGCCCTCGACCTGCTGCAGACCGAACTGGTCACCGAGGAGGCGATGAGCGAGGGGCAGTCCAGCGAGACCGAACTGCAGGCCTATCAGAATCGGATTGACGAACTGCGGGCCGCACTGCGGCTGTTCCGCAGGCCCGAGTCGGTGGTCTGGCGGGAGGGGGACGAGCTGTGGGTCGTGCCCCGCCGGCCGAAGCCGCTCTTCGGTGGCGACCTCCTGAAGCCCGGAACGCCGGTGGTCTTCTCCTCGGCCACCCTGGAGCCGGACTACCAGGCCCGGGTGCTGGGGCTCAGCCGTTTCGACCAGAGCCGGGTGGGCGTGCCTTTCGACCTGGGCCGGCAGTCGCTGGTCTACCTGCCGCCGGACGAAGGCTCCGGTATGAATGCCGCCGGCCCGGATGCTGCTGTCGACGCCGTGGTGGACGAGGCGGTGCGGGTGCTGCATGCCACCGGTGGCCGGGCGCTCATCCTGGTGCGGTCGCTGGCGGAGGTGCGGCGCTGGCGGCAGGCGCTGGCGGCGCACCACCTTCCGTGGCCCGTGATCTACGAGGGAGACGGCGACCGGGGGGCGCAGCTGGAGCGGTTCCGGGCCGAGGTGGACTCGGTGCTGGTCGGTGCCGGCTTCTGGGAGGGCGTCGACGTGCGCGGCGAGGCGCTGTCCTGCGTCATCCTTCCGTACCTGCCCTTCCCCGAGCACGACCCGCTGATCCGTGAACGGCGTGGGCAGGCGCAGGCGGCCGGGCAGGACCCCTTCCGGGCCGTCGACCTGCCCGAGATGCTGATCAAGCTGAAGCAGGGGATGGGCCGGCTCATCCGTACCGCCGAGGACCGGGGGGTCATCGCCCTGCTGGACCGGTCCTACCGGGGCGCCGACTGGGCCGGGGCGGTGGAGGAGGCCTTCCCCGAGGGCGCACGGCGGGTCACCGATCTGGCGGAGGTGAAGGCGTTTCTCGCCGGCACCGGTCGAGGCTGAGGCGCCAGGCGCCGGGGCAGGAGGTCGGCGGTGGAACTCGAATTCATCGTTGCGGTAGAGCGGTAAAGGAGGGGCTGTGGTTGGAGAAACAGACCATGCGGTTCGCCATTCTGGGACTCGGCACCGTCGGCAAAGGGGTGGTGAAGCTCCTGCAGGAGAGCCGGGAGATGCTGCACCTGAAGACCGGCCTCAACCTGGAGCTGGCCAAGGTGCTGGTGCGCGATGCCTCCAAGCCGCGGCCCGGTTTCGAGGGACTCCCGCTGACGGAGGACGTGAGCGAGATTCTGGACGATCCTTCCATCCGCATCGTGGTGGAGCTGATGGGCGGCATCGAGCCGGCCCGGACCTACCTGGTCGAGGCCCTGAGGCGCGGGAAGACCATCGTGACCGCCAACAAGGACGTGATGGCCGACTACGACAAGGACCTGTACGACGCCGGTGAGATCGGCGATGCCGAGATCTACTTCGAGGCGTCCGTGGGGGGCGGCATCCCCATCATCCGGCCGCTGAAGGAGGCCCTGGCGGCCAACACGATGCGCCAGGTGATGGGCATCGTCAATGGGACGACCAACTACATCCTGACCCAGATGAGCCAGTACGGCAGGAGTTACGAGGAGGCCCTGCAGGAGGCGCAGGCCCTGGGCTACGCCGAGCCCGACCCGACCAACGACGTCCAGGGATTCGACGCCGCCCGAAAGCTGGCCATCCTCTGCACCATCTGCTTCCTCTCCCGGGTCAAGCCCGGGATGGTCTACACCGAGGGGATCACGCGCGTGACGCCGCGCGACATCGAGTACGGCCGCCGGTTCGGCTGGGTGCTGAAGCTCCTGGCCATCGGGAAGGAGGTGGACGGCGAGATCGAGGCGCGGGTCCACCCGGCGTTCATCCCCCACACCCATCCCCTGGCCAGCGTAGCCGGATCGTTCAACGCCATCTACACCGTGGGCGATCCGGTCGGCGAGACGATGTTCTACGGGCGGGGCGCCGGCGCCGGACCCACCGCATCGGCCGTGGTCTCCGACCTGATCGCCGCCGCGCTGTCCAAGCGGACGCCGGGGCGGCGCGCCGGCGATGCCCACACCGTCTACTTCGAGAAGCGGGTCCTGCCCATCGAGGAGACCCGCAGCCGCTACTACCTGCGGCTGCACGCGGTGGACGCGCCCGGCAGCCTGGCCCGGATCGCCGAGCGGTTCGGCGAGCACGGGGTCTCCCTGGCCGAGGTGGTGCAGGCCTCGGGCGGGCCAGACCATCCCGACGACGGCGGCGCAGCCGAGCTGGTGCTGGTGACCCACACGGTGCAGGACGCCAACCTCCAGGCGGTGGTCCGCGACCTGAAGGAGATGCGGGACACGGTGCTCCGGGTGGACAACGTGATCCGCGTGGAGGGTTAGCCTTGGGCACGGCGCTTTTGCACGGACTGGTGCTTTCCTTCGGGCTGATCCTTCCGCTGGGCGCCCAGAACACGTTTGTGCTCACACAGGGCGCGCTGCACCGCCGCTGGACGGGGGCGCTGCCCTCCGTGCTGACCGCGGCCGTCAGCGACACGCTGCTCATCACGCTCGCGGTCTCGGGCCTCTCGCTGGTGCTGCTCACGGTTCCCTGGCTCCAGATGGCCCTGCAGTGGTGCGGCGTCCTCTTCCTCCTCTACATGGGCTGGTCCACGTGGCGCGCTGCGGCCGCCGTCGACCGGGACTCGGGCGGGACCCCCGGCACGGCCCGGGGGGCGGCCCCGGGCGGCGGGCCGTCCGGCCCGGCCGGTGACGCGGCGCCGGACGAGGCGTGGCCCGCCCGGCGGCAGGTGGCCTTTGCCGCGTCGGTCTCGCTGCTCAACCCGCACGCCATCCTCGACACGGTGGCGGTGATCGGGACCGGCGCGCTGGCGTACACCGGCACAGCCCGCCTGGCGTTTTCGCTGGCCTGCATCGCGGTGTCCTGGGTCTGGTTCTTCGGCCTCTCGCTGGCCGGCCACCTGATGGGCGTGCTGGCGGCGGGGGCCAACCTGCAGCGCTGGCTGATCCGGGCTTCCGCGGTGATCATGTGGGGGGTGGCCCTGCAGCTCCTGCGGTCGCTGCTCCTTACCTGAGCAACGGGAGGTGGACGGCATGTCTTCCGCGCTGATTCGCCGGACCCGCCGCCGGCCCCGCCGGTGGCCGGGCGTGCTGCTGACGTTGGCGCTCGTGCTCGCGGCGCTGGCCGCCGTGCGGGCGCTCACCATCCGGCCGTTGCCCGACCGGCCCTTCACGGCTCCCCGGCCCGTGGTGCTGGCGCACCAGGGAGCGTCGGGCCATGCGCCCTCCAACACCATGGAGGCCTTCCGGCTGGCCCTGGAGCAGGGGGCGGACATCCTGGAGCTGGACGTGCACATGACCCGGGACGGCGTGGTGGTGGTCAGCCACGACGAGACCATCGACCGGATGAGCGACGGGACCGGGCTGATCAAGGAGATGACCCTGGCCGAGCTGCGCCGGTACGACTTCGGCTACCGCTTCACGCCGGACGGCGGGCTGACTTATCCCTACCGGGGCAAGGGCGTCACGATCCCGACCCTGGAGGAGGTCTTGCAGGCCTTCCCGGAGGTGCCCGTGAACATCGAGATCAAGCAGGCCGACCCGCCGATGGAGGCGCAGCTCTGGGAGCTGATCCAGCGCTACGGGGCGGAGGACCGGGTGCTGGTCGCCTCGTTCCACGGCACCGTGGCGAAGCGGTGGCGCGACCTGGCCGGCGACCGGGTGGCCACCTCGGCCCCGGTGGAACACATGTACCTGGTGGCGGCGCACTACCTGTCCCACCTCGACCGGCTGTACGCCCCCGCCCACGACGCCTTCCAGGTGCCGGTGGCCCAGAAGGCGGGGCCGCTCACGGTGCGGTTCGACACCGAACGGTTCCTGCGGATGGCCGAGCGGGTAAACGTGGCCGTTCACTACTGGACGATCAACGACGAGGACGAGATGCGGCGGCTGTACCAGCTGGGCGCCCACGGCATCATCACCGACTACCCCGACCGGGCGGTGAAGGTGCTGAGGGAGCTGGGGCTGCGGGACTAGCCACCGCAGGTCTGCGCAGGTATAGGCAGAGGGCAACCCCCGGGCGGGGTTGCCCTCTCTTGCGTCTGCCCTAGAACTGGATCACGTCCAGCTCGAACAGGTTGTTCTCCTTCATGATGCGGATCAGCTTGGTCGGATACTCGGGATCCGTGGCGTACCCGCCCTTGCGCAGCCCCCAGGCCCCGAGCACCGGGTCGCTCATCACTTCCCGGAAGACCTCGTACCAGGGGCGGGTGAGCAGCAGGTCCTTGTGGTCCTGCCAGCTCTCCCGCGGGTCGTTGTAGGCCCGGAACTCGGCGTCCACGGTGTAGCTCTGGCCGTTGTACACTTCCCACGTGGTGGAGACGATCGAGCCGGCGCTGCCCTGGCCCTTGATGCCGAAGAGGTTGTTGGAGAACTTGCCCGTGTACTTGTCCACCGGTACGTACTGGCCCCAGCCGGTCTCCAGGATGGCCTGGGCGACCTGCAGCGCGGCCGACATGCCCGTCTCCCGGTACGACGCCACCGCCAGGTTCGCGGCGAAGTCCTTGAACCGGGACTTCTCGACGATGGGCTGCGGCCCGTAGGTCGGCCCCAGGTAGGCCCGGACGTAGATGGGCTCGGTGGAGACCTTCAGCTGGCCCTGGTAGAAGGCGTCGGCGTAGATCATCCACTCCCCGCCCCGCGGCGGCGTCCAGGAGACCTTGTGGGTGAGCCCCGCCGAGCCGATCAGGATGCGCTCCCCGTTCTGCACCGCATAGTAGCGGACCTCGTCCGCGGGCACGTTGGGCATGGCGAACATCTCTACCTGGCCGGTGATCACCTGTCCCGGCCCGACGCCGTACATCCAGAGGCCGGGCTCGGTGGCGATGCGGAAGGTGATCGGGCCGACCGTGTGCACCCGCCCGTCCGTCGCCGTCACCTCAACCCGCAGGGTGTGGGTGCCGTTGTCCTGGGGGCCGTAGGTCCACCAGTAGTTGTTCTCGGAGGCCAGCAGCCGGCCGTCCAGGTAGAACCGGACCGATTGGATCGGGTAGTTGGCCGAGACGGAGAGGGTGCGCGCCCGGCCGGTCACCGTCTCGCCCTCCTTCACGGAGGAGAAGGAGGTGCTGGGGGACACGTTGACGTGGACCCGGACCGGGTTGGAGACGTAATGATTGCCGTTGAGGTCGTAGGCGTAGATGTACAGCTCCTTCGGGCCGTTGTCGGTGGTCCGCGGGTACCAGGTGTAGCTCTCGCCCGGGCCCACCGTGGCCAGGTTGCGCCAGGAGCCGTCGGTCAGGTCGACCAGCTGGTAGATGACGTGGGTGGCCACGAAGCTCAGCTCATGCCGGAAGGTGAAGGGCCCGTCGATGATCCCGCCGTAGTCGATGCCCACCGGCCGGACCGAGGTGTCGGGGGCGATCCGCACCGTCACCGGCGCCGAGTACACCAGGGTGCCGTCGGGCCGCCTCACCGCCGCCAGGAGCTGCCGCTCGCCGGCCTGCGTCGGGTCCGGGGTGAAGGTGTAGCTCTTGCCGACGTCCGCGCCGGCCGCGACCATGCGCCCCTTCCGCGTGGCCGGGTCCACCAGGTAGAAGTACGCGTACGTGCCGTTCTGCCCGCGGACCCGGAGCGACACGGGGCCCGTGATCACCTGGCCCTGGGTGACGCCCTCCAGCACCACGGGCGAGGGCGCGCCCGTCGACGGCGATCCGCCGGAGGGGGAGCCGCTGGATGGGGATCCGGTGGAACTCAGGTAGACGGTCCGCGCGGCGTCGTCCCATGCGATGTCCAACCCCATGGCTTCCGCCAGGGCGCGGACGGGGATGAAGGTCCGGCCGCTTCCGACGAGGCGCGCCGGCACGTCCAGGGTGCGGGTCAGGGTGCAGGCCGGGTTCAGGCACGCGACACGGTCGTCGATGGTCAGCTTCAGGTACCGGTCGCCGCGTTGGACCACGACCGTCCGTTCCTGCGGGTTCCAGACGGGATCGACGCCCAGGGCCTCCACGATGCCCCGCACGGGGGCCAGGGTTCTCCCCGCCTCGATGTAGGCGGCGGGGCTGAGATCGAGCTGGCGGCCGTCCAGCACCACCCGCACGGGCGACGCGGCCGACGCCGCGGGATTTGGCAGCACGGATGTGAGCAGGGCCAGGCCGGCCGCCGCTGCCAGCCAGTTGCGCGTGCGCATCGTCGTCATTCCTCCGTCAGTTGACAGGATACAGAGGCTCTGTCAACTTCGACGCATTCTGGCCCTGCAATGTTTCAGGTCAATATCCTACTGTGCGTTTTTCCCAGGGCGGGGAGGAGGACGCGGGGCCGTGTCGTATCGCTGTTGGGTAGGGCAAGACTACACTGAGACCATCGCAGAAGAGGTGCAGAGATGCGGCGTGTCCTGTTTCCCGTGCTCGTCGTCCTTGCGCTTGCGCTGAGCCTGGCTGGCTGCGGCCGGGCGCAGGGGCCCCAGTGGGGCAACCTGAACCTCACCCTGGAGGACGTGCAACAGAACGAGAACCACTGGACGGCCCGGATGGTGCTGAGCAACCCCACCGACAAGGTGCAGGTCATCGAGTATACCGCCGATGCCCGCTACACCATGATCGTCACGCGCAACGGCCAGACCGTCCTGGAGCAGCCGTTTGACATCCTCAGAGACGGCGACCCGAGGATCCTCAACCTCTCGCCGGGCGTGTCCAAGGAGTACGTGGTGGCCTGGACCTACCGGAACAAGGAGGGCGAACGGGTCGAGCCGGGCACCTACGAGGTCTCGGTCCGGCTGGATGCGGTGACGGTGGTGCAGGAGGCGGGCAAGACCCAGCCCACTGTCATCGAGCCGCGTACCGTGGGGCCGGTGAAGGTGCAGGTTCAGTAGGCGGCACGGTCCGGCGTGGCGGGGCTGCCGGGCCGTGGCGGTACCGACCGGAGCCGCGCCGCCCACCGGGGCGCGGCCGGGTCCGCGCGCCTGCGCGGTTACCGGCGCAAGACGAGGAGGATCTGGTGCATGTCCACGGTCATGGAACGCTTCCGGCTCTGGAGCGAGGATCCGTACTTCGATGAGGAGACCCGCCGGGAACTGGCCGGCGTCGCCGGCGATCCCCGGGAAATCGAGGACCGCTTCTATCAGATGCTCGCGTTCGGCACGGGCGGGCTGCGGGGGGTCATCGGCGCGGGCACCAACCGCATCAACCGGTACATGGTTCGCCTGGCCACGCAGGGGCTGGCGGAGGCGCTTCGCGCCACGGGCCCCGACGCCCTGCGCAGGGGCGTCGTCATCGCCCACGACTCCCGCCGGCGCTCGGCCGAGTTCGCCCGCGAGGCGGCCTTCACCCTGGCCGCCAACGGGGTCGTCGCGCACCTGTGGGAGGGGCTGCGGCCCACGCCCATGCTCTCCTTCGCCGTGCGGAAGCTGGGCGCGGCGGCGGGCATCGTCATCACTGCCAGCCACAACCCGCCCGAGTACAACGGGTACAAGGTGTACTGGGAGGACGGCGGCCAGGTGCCGCCGGACCGGGCCGGTCAGATCCAGGCCGCCATGCAGGCGGTGGGCGACATCCGCTCGATCCGGCCGATGGCCGAGGGGGAGGCCCGTACCCGGGGGCTCCTGCGGCCGGTCCCGCCGGAGGTGGACGAGGCTTACTACAGTCGGCTGCTGGGGCTCGTCTCGGCTTCGCCCACCCAGCGGCACGCGTTGCGCATCCTGTATACGCCGCTGCACGGCACGGGGCTCGTGCCGGTGCGGACCGTGCTGGAGCGGGCCGGCTTCCCCGTGGAGGTGGTGGCCGAGCAGGCGGAGCCTGACCCCGGCTTCCCCACCGTGGCCAAGCCGAACCCGGAGGAACCGGAGGTGTACGAGATCGCGCTGCGCCGCGCCGCTTCCGGCCGTCCCGACCTGATCCTGGCCACGGATCCCGACGCCGACCGGCTCGGCGTGCTGGTCCGGGACCGGGAGGGCGGCTACCGGGCGCTGACGGGCAACCAGATCGGGGCGATCCTGGCGGAGCAGATCCTGCGCTCCCGGGCAGAGGCGGGGACGCTGCCGGCCAACGGCGCCGTGATCAAGACCATCGCCACATCCAACCTGGTCGCCTCCCTCTGCCGGGAGTACGGGGTGACCCTGCTGGAGACGCACACGGGGTTCAAGTTCATCGGCGAGAAGATCAAGGAGTTCGAAGAGACGGGCAGCCACGAGTTCCTCTTCGGCTTCGAGGAGAGCTACGGCTACCTGGCCGCGACCTTCGTGCGGGACAAGGACGCGGTGATGGCCGCCCTGCTGGTCGCCGACGCCGCCGCCCACCACAAGGCGGAGGGGCGCACCCTGCTGGACGCGCTGGAGGCGATCTGGCAGCGCCACGGCTACTTCCAGGAGGGGCTGCACAACGTCACCCTGCCGGGCCGGGACGGGCAGGCCCGGATCCGGTCCCTGATGGCGGCCCTGCGGGCCGACCCTCCCCGGGCCTTCGCCGGCGTCCCCGTCGCCTACCGCGACGACTACGCCGCGGGCACCGGCGTGGAAGTGGCCACCGGCCGCACTTACCCGCTCCAGCTGGGGCGGGCGGAGGTGCTGCACTACCGCTTCGCCGACGGCGGCTTCGTCATGGTGCGGCCGTCGGGCACCGAACCGAAGCTGAAGGTGTACGTTTCGGTGGTGGGTGCCGACGCGGCCGATGCCGTCGCCCTGCGGGACCGGGTGATGGCCGACGCCCTGGCCCGGATGGGGCTCTCGGGAGGGGCCGGTGAACCGGCCGGTGAAAGAATAGAATAGGAATACAGACGTGCGGGCCGCCGGGATTGGACAGCCGTCAGGGCGGCGGCTCGTGCGCAACCGGCTGGAGGGGATGGGGATGAGTTCGGGTACCGAGGACCGCAACTACGGCATGATCGCCCACGGACTCGTGGTGCTCAACGGCGCCTCGGCGTTCATGGGCAGCCTGGGCTCCCTGGGGTGGGCGGCGGCGGTCGCCTCGGTGGTGCTCTACTTCGTCTGGAAGTCCCGGAGTCCGTTCGTGGTGCGCCACGCCAAGCAGGCGGCGGGGGTGCAGGTGTTCCTCTTTCTCCTGTCCGTGGTCCTCTTCCCGTTCACGATGCTCTTCACCGTTGGCGCGGCGGCCAGCGGATCCCTGGGCGGCGTCGTGGCCCTGGTGTTCCTGGTCAGCCTGTTTAACCTGGCGGTCGGCGTCGCGACGATCGTGTGCGGCGTGATGGGGCTGATGCGGGCGCAGAAGGGGGAGGAGTACACCTACCCGGTGGTCGGGGCGCTCGTCGACCGCATCGACGTGTAGCCTGCGGAACCGCGGCAGTCCGGCAGATCGGCAGATCAGCAGGCCCGTCCGGCGGAAGCCGGGCGGGCCTGTTCGGTGTGCCCGGCATGGGCGCTGACTTGGCGGTGAAAGTCCGCTACGGGCGAGGCAGCACCAGCCCGTTAGCCAAAGGCAAGGGTGTCCGTCGTGAGGCGGAATCTGAAGGAAGCCCGAGGCAAAGCCACGACCCGAGGAACACGAACCCCATAGGAGGCTGTGCCGCTCGGGTGAGCTGGCCGAACACAGCAAAACCCGAAGCTGCCAAAGGGCGGTGCGGTAGATGGGGCGGGTGCGGGGTGAAGGTCAGCGTTCTTACCCGGGGAGATCTGCCGGGAACGCCAGCAACGCTGGTAACCTGCGTCGGGAGACGCAGCTGAACCGGCAGAAGTCAGCAAAGGCCATAGTACCGGCAGGGGGACGCCCCGACCGGGAAGGGCCGAACGTCAGGAGAGGGGTGAACCCGTTGCGTTCGAGCAGCCCGCGACAAACGCAGAAGACCCCGAACGGGACCTGCTCGCCGGAGGTAGCGGTGAAGCCGCAAGGGACGGCGAGAGGGCGGAGTGGGCAGCCGGCACAAGACGGAACGTCACCCCGCGGGGAGCACAGCAACCTGATGGAGCAGGTGGTGGCCAGGGAGAACATGCTGGCCGCCCTGAAACGGGTGGAGCGGAACGGAGGCGCTCCCGGCGTGGACGGTGTCCCCACCGAACGGCTGCGGGACCAGATTCGCGTGGAGTGGAGCCGCATCCGTGAGGAACTGCTCCAGGGGACCTACAGACCGCAGCCAGTCCGCCGGGTCGAAATCCCGAAACCGGGCGGCGGCAAGCGGATGCTGGGGATTCCCACCGTGATGGACCGCCTGATCCAACAGGCACTCCTGCAAGTACTGACGCCGATCTTTGACCCGACATTCTCCGAATCCAGCTACGGCTTTCGGCCGGGGCGGCGGGGTCATGATGCGGTCAGGAAGGCACGTCAGTACGTGGAGGAAGGGTACGACTGGGTCGTGGACATGGACCTGGAGAAGTTCTTCGACCGGGTCAACCACGACGTGCTGATGGCCCGCGTGGCGCGGCGGGTAACGGATAAGCGTGTGCTGCGGCTGATCCGGCGGTACTTACAGGCCGGGGTCATGCTGAACGGGGTGGTCGTGGCGACGGAGGAAGGGACGCCGCAGGGCGGTCCGCTGAGTCCGCTGCTGGCGAACATCCTGCTGGATGACCTCGACAAGGAGCTGGAGCGCCGTGGCCACCACTTTGTCCGGTACGCCGATGACTGCAACATCTACGTCCGCAGCAAGCGGGCGGGAGAACGGGTCTACAGGAGCGTGCGCCACTTCCTGCAGGAGCGGTTACGGCTGAAGGTCAACGAGGAGAAGAGCGCAGTGGACCGGCCGTGGAAGCGGCAGTTCCTCGGGTTTAGCTTCTACAAGCACCGGGGAGTGCGCATCCGGCTGGCCCCGAAGAGCCTGAAACGCGTGAAGGACAAGCTCCGCACGCTGACGGACCGCAACCGCAGCCAGAGCATGGAGGACCGAATCCGGCGCCTGAATGCCTACTTGCGGGGCTGGGTTGGGTACTATGCGCTCTCCGATGCCAGGTCAGCCTTTGAAAGACTCGAAGGATGGCTGAAGCGTCGGCTGCGAGCATGCGTATGGAAGCAGTGGAAGCGTGTACGCACGCGCTTTCGGGAGTTGCGCGCCCTCGGTTTGCCCGAATGGGTAGTCTACCAACTCGCCAACAGCCGCAAAGGCCCGTGGCGAATGGCAGGTGGCCCACTAAACAGCGCCCTGGGCGACGCCTACTGGCGTGCCCAGGGGCTGATAAGCCTGACCGAATGCTATGAAGCGACTCGTCAATCCTGGCGAACCGCCGGATGCGGACCCGCATGTCCGGTGGTGTGAGAGGACGGGGGCTAGCCGCCCCCTCCTACTCGATCGGGTATGTTTTATGTTTCCGCTGGATACAATCCCGATACGTCCCCCATTTTGTCGGCCGTGCCCGACAGGATGCGCGGGCCGCACGTCGAAAGACGCTTAGATAATCAGGGCTTTAATGTGCAGGAGGGACTACCGTTGAAGTTGGTCGATTTGCTGTCGGCCCTGGACCCCGTGCAGGTGCTGGAGGCTCCCGACGTCACCGTGACCGGCATCGCCGCCGATTCCCGCGCGGTGAGGCCCGGCGACCTGTTCGTGTGCATTCCGGGCGCGCACGTGGATGCGCACCAGTTCATCCCGGATGCCCTCCGGCGCGGGGCGGTGGCGGTAGTCACGCAGCGCCCCTGGGCGGTTCCGACCGGCATCGGCGCGGCGGTGGTGCCCGACGCCCGGCTGGCCCTCAGCGCCCTGGCCGACCGCTTCTACGGACATCCCTCCCGCGCGCTCCGGATGGTGGGGGTCACGGGAACCAACGGCAAGACCACGACGGCCTTCCTGGTGGAGGCCATCGCCCGCACGGCCGGCAAGGCGATGGGGGTGATCGGCACGGCAGGCATGATGCTGGGCCGGGAGGTGCTGGAGGGCAAGTCGGGGTACACCACGCCCGAGCCCCAGACGATTCACCGGCTGCTGGCTGCGATGCTGCAGCGCGGGGCCTGGGGCGCGGTGATGGAGGTCTCCAGCCACGCGCTGGAGCAGCGGCGCACGGACCACTGCCGGTTCGACGTCGCCGTCTTCACCAACCTCACCCACGAGCACCTGGATTACCACGGCGACATGGAGGGCTACTACGCCGCCAAGGCCCGGCTCTTCCGCGGGCTGCAGCCGGGCGCGGCCGCGGTGGTGAACATCGACGACCCCTACGGCCGCCGGTTGGCGGAGGAGATCCCCGCCGGAGTGCGCACCCTTACATACGGCTTCAGTGAGGGGGCGGATATCCGGGCCGAGGACGTGCACCTCACCGGCCCGGGCGCCCGCTACCGGCTCATCACGCCGGTGGGCGAGGCCGACGTGGAGGCCCCGCACCTCTTCGGCACCTACAATGTGTCCAACGCCATGGCCGCGGTGGGGGCCGGTCTGGCCCTGGGCTTCTCGCTGCAGGACGCCGTCGCGGCGCTCGGCACGGCCAAGGGCGCGCCGGGCCGGTTCGAGCGCATCGACGAAGGACAGGACTTCACGGTGGTGGTGGATTACGCCCACACGCCGGACGGCTTCGAGAAGCTGCTCTCCGACGTGGCCCGGATCAAGGAGCCGGGCTCCCGGGTGATCATGGTCTTCGGTTCGGCCGGCCAGCGGGATCCGTCGAAGCGGCCCGACATGGGCCGGATCGCCGGCGAGTACTGCGACGTGCTGGTCCTGACGGAGGAGGATCCCCGCACCGAGGACGCGATGGAGATCGCGCGGCAGATCGCCTCGGGCGTGGCCCGGGACGAGGTGGAGATCCACCTGATCGAGGACCGGGTGGAGGCCATCCGGGAGGCGATCCGCATGGCCCGCACCGGCGACATTGTGCTCATCACCGGCAAGGGGCAGGAGACGGAGCTGGAGGTGCAGCACCCGACCACCTGGCGGGGCGACGTCGTGGAGGCGGTGGACGCGCTGCGGGACCGCGCCCGGGAGGAGGCCCGGGGCGTGCGGGCGTAGCAGAGCCGCCCGCCGCGTTCAGGGGTTGCCCGGCCGTGGAACGTCCCACGGGTGCATGGCCTGGAGGATGGTTCAGGGCATCGTACCTAGGTACGATGCCCCTTTTCGCACCCGCGTACCTGTACCGCCGGGCGTCCTTCAGGTAGGATGGAATCGGGCTTCGCGAAGGGAGGGGTTCGGGTGCGCCGGAATACGATCGGACTGCTGTTGGTCATCGTCGGTGCGCTCTATTTGCTGCAGACCATGGGGTGGATTCGCGGCATCTCGTTCGGGGCGGCCGCCCTCCTCCTGATCGGGCTGTCGATCGCCGGCAGCGGGCTGCGCCGGAGCCGTCCGAGGGTGTTCACCCTGGGTGTGGGCCTCTGGATCGCCGCCATCGGCCTGTTCAACATCCTGGCTCAGGCCGGCGTCACCACCATCACGGGCGGGGACGTCCTCCGCATGGGATGGCCGCTCCTGCTCATCGCCCTGGGCATCTCGATGCTGTTCGGCCGGGGGGTGGGCGTCTACGTGTTCACCACGCCGCGCTCGTCCGGCCAGTCCTCCCGGTCCGGCAGCTACAAGCCCGTCCGGTCCGGCACCCACTTCGTTTCGGACCTGAAGATGGGCAACGAGCCCTGGGTGCTGGAGGAGGATCTGCACCTGCAGACCTTCGTCGGCGACCTCCGGCTCGATCTGACCACGGCCGCCATCTCCCCCGGGGTGCACCGAATCGAGATCGCCAAGTTCGTCGGCGACACGAAGGTGCGGGTGCCCGACAACGTCTCAGTGCGGGCCCGGGCGGAAGCGACGATCACCGGGAGCCTGGACGTCCTGGGCGAGGAGCGCGACGGGGTCGGCGCGGTGTCGCTGGAGCGGGAGGAGATCGTGCCGGGCGCGGATGCGGAACTGATCATCGACGTGCACGTCGGGGTCGGCGACATCACCATCGAGCGGGTGCCGACCACCCAGTTCCGGGTGTTCTGACATGGAAGGGCGCATGGAAGAACGACGCACGCTGGGGCTGCAGTGGCAGCTGGTGGCGGTTACCGCCGCGGCCGGCCTGCTGGCCAGCGGTCTGGCGGTCTTCGGCGTCTGGGTCGCCCTCCAGCAGGGCTTTGGATGGAACGAGGCGCTGGTGGCTGGCGTCGCCGCCGGCGTCGCGGGCGGGCTCGCCGCCGCCGCATGGAGCTTCCAGCTGGCCAGGGGCATCAAGCGTCGGCTGTGGAACGCCGGGGACCTCGCCGCACGCATCCGCCGGGGCGATCTCTCGGCCCGGCTGCCGGTGAGTGACGCCGACGAGATCGGGGAGCTGGAGATGCAGCTCAACGAGATGGCCGCCTACCTGGAGCAAGCGGTGGGCCAGCTCTCCCGGCTGGCGGAGCAGAACCGGCTGCTGGCCGAGGAGGCGGGGCGGGGCGCCGCCCTGGAGGAACGGGCCCGCATCGCACGGGACCTGCACGACACGGTGAACCAGCAGCTCTTCGTGCTCTCGCTCCGGGCCGCGGCGGTCCGGAAGCGGGTCGGCGCCGCGAGCGGTGCCGCAGCCGGCGGGGATGGCGCCGGGGTTGAACCGCAGCTCGTGACGGAGCTGGCCAACCTGGAGGAATTGGCCCGCACGGCCCACAGCCAGATCCGGGAGCTGATCCTGCAGCTCCGTCCGACGACGCTGGAGCAGCACGGCCTGGGGCCGGCGCTGGCGGAGTACGTGAAGACGGTGGCGGAGCGGGAGAACTGGGCCGTCGAGAACGAGATCGACCAGGCCCTGCGGCTCCGGGGCGCTGAGGGCGAGGCGCTCTTCCGGGTGGCGCAGGAGGCCCTGAACAACGTCGCCAAGCACGCCCGGGCGAGTCGGATCCGGGTCGTGCTGGAACGGGCGGGCGAGGGCGAGATCCGGTTGCTCGTGGCCGACGACGGCGTCGGATTCGACCGCCGGGCCGGCATCCGGCCAACGGCCGTGGGCCTGGCGGGGATGCACGAGCGCATGGCCGCCCTCGGCGGGAGCATTCAGGTGCGCAGCGCCCCCGGGGAAGGCACCGAGGTGCTGGCGGTCCTGCCGCCTTCGCCGCCGAGGGACGAGGGCGGCGGTCCATAGGGTGGCGGCGGTGCGGACAGGCAGCCTACCCGGCGCAGGGGGCCGGGCGGGCGTCGAAGAGGCGCAGGGTGAGCGGGCGCCGCATGCGCAGCGGGGCGGCGTGCGCCGGGCGCCCAGGCGTTAACAGTGGTAGTGTCGCGGCAGTAGGTGCGGGACAATCAGGAGGTGGCCCGGGTGATTCGGCTGTTGATCGTGGATGACCACAAGATGGTGCGGGAAGGGCTGAAGATCTACCTCTCCACCGAGCCGGACATCGTGGTGGTGGGGGAGGCGGAGAACGGCGAAGAGGCCGCGCGGCTGACGGCGGAGCTGAAGCCGGACGTGATCCTGATGGACCTGATCATGCCCCGGGTGGACGGCATCGAGGGGACGAAGCGGTGTCTGGAGGCCCATCCGGGCGTGCGGGTGATCGTCCTGACGTCGATGCCCGACGACGAGCTGGTCGTCCCGGCGATCCGGGCGGGCGCCCTCTCCTACGTGCTGAAGGACATTGCGGCCGATGAGCTGGCGGAGACCATCCGGAAGGCCGTTTCGGGCCAGCCTACGCTGCACCCGGTCGCCGCCCAGCGGATGATGCAGGAGCTCACCGCACCGCCCAAGGCCTCGGCGGGGGTGGAGGAGATCACGCCCCGGGAGCTGGAGGTCCTGAAGCTGATCGCCCAGGGGCTCTCCAACAAGGAGATCGGGGAGCGGCTCTTCATCGGGGAGCGGACGGTGAAGACGCACGTTTCGCACCTGCTGGAGAAGCTGCAGCTCCAGGACCGGACGCAGCTGGCGATTTACGCGCTGCAGAACAAGTTGGTGTAGTCCTGGGTGGAACCGTGCGGCCGCTCCCTGTTGCCGGCCGCCATCCCCTCATCGTTCTGGCCTTGTTCTGTCATATGTGTAGTCCCCCGGGGCCACCGGCCCCGGGGGCTGCTTATGATCACTCGACAGGAAAGGCTGGCGAGGCCGTTGAGGCAGGGAACGTGTTGCCTATGACGGCCGGAGGGGCCTGTTGGGCAAGGATCATGTAGCCTGGGACGGCCAGGGGGGGCCTGTTGGGGCAGGGAACGTGTCGCCTGGGACGGCCGGAGGGGCCTGTTGGGGCAGGGAACGTGTCGCCTGGGACGGCCGGGGGGCCTATTGGGGCTGGGAACGTGTCGCCTGGGACGGCCGGAGGGACCTGTTGGGCAGTGATTTTGTAGCCGGCGAACGGCCGGGCGGCTCGTCGGACTGGACTTACCGGGACGCGTACTGTTGCGCGTTCCCGCCCGTCGCGTACCCGGGTGGGCACGCCTGTTTGGGCACAGGTGGAGGGAGCGGGACCTTCTGCCGGTACGCCCTGCTGACGGACTGCAGATGGGCGATGACGAGCTCCTTGTGGTCGAGGCTGCGCAGCGGCAGCCGGTCCGGGAGCCGTTTCAGCATGCCTTCCAGCGAGAGGTCCTCGGCGTGAATGGTCACCAGGAGAATCCCCCGTTGCGTGCAGATGGCCTGCTTGATGAGGTCGCGCCCCATCTGCCTGCGCGCCTGCTCTTCGTTGGGATAGAGGTCCGTCGGGCCGTAGTGCTGAGGGCCGTTGAACTCGAACCCCACGTCCGGCGGGTAGAGGCGGTCGATCTTCAACTCCTCGCCGGTGTAGGGGTTGACGAGAAAGCCGGGTGAAGCGTCGTCCTCGAAGTTGTCCCGGTCGACCGTCAAGGTGAGCCACTCGCGCATGATCGCTTCACCCAGGTAGGGCGCCCTTTCCAGCCTGCGGTTGATCTGGGCGATCATGCTCTTCTGGGCTTCGAGTTGGGGGTTGAGAACCAGGATCTGTAGAACGTTCGTTCTCCCGGATCGGCGAACTTGGAGCCAACCCGCGTCGACGAGGCTTCGCAGCGCCCTCCGCACGGTTGCCGGATGCCGGCCGGTCAGTTGCGTCAGCTGTTCAGTGGTCGCCTCGGCGACGCCGTCTGCAAACGTGGGCAGCAGCTGGATGGCCGCGTAAGTGATCTTCGCCTGAGGATGGACGGGCTTGGTGCGGAGAAGGTCAACCGGGAGGAACGCCCAGTCGGCCCTGGGGAACGGGCCGGGGTTGAGCAGGGAGAACCGTTCGAGTTGGGTTTGCCCCGGTTTAATGCTGGCCTGGGAGAGGCCGCAGAGTTGCGCGAGGTGTTCTTGGTTCTTGGGGCGCAGCTGAAGCCCTGCCCACAGGACTTTCGCCGCCGGAGTCAACTGGTCGTGCAGGAGGATGTGGCGCGGCACCTTTACCTGGCTGGGGAGGAAATGGACCGTCACATCACATCACCCGAATATTAGTTCGCTATTCGGACGCAGAGTCCTGCCAGGATCAGGAATTGATTCCCATTTCGTTACAGATCCTGCGCGGGTACTAGCAGTATGGTTGTAGCATGTGTGAAGAGCGTTGCCCGGGCCCTGCGCACGGGTGGTGAGCGCATGCCGGCTTCGGGGAGACGGCCGAGGTGACAGATGCCTGGTTGACGGGGATGACAGGTTCAGGTTCAGCGTGTGAGCTGGGGTGAGGAGGGGGATGACGCGCAGAATCGGAGGCAGGTGCGGGCTGGCTGGTTCAAATTCTGCGCGTGCGCCTGGGGTGAGGAGGGGGCAGACGCGCAAAATCTGAGGTTGGCCTGGGGAGGCCGGTTCAAATTCTGCGCGTGAGTCAGGGGTGGGGAGGGGGACGACGCGCAGAATCTGAGGTTGGTGCGGGCTGGCCGGTTCAAATTCTGCGCGTGAGCCAGCGGTGGGGAGGGGGCAGACGCGCAGAATCTGAGGTAGGTCCGGGCCGGCTGGTTCAGATTCTGCGCGTGAGTTGGGGCGGGGAGGGGGCTGACGCGCAAGACCTGAGGTTGCCGAGGGCTGGCCGGTACAGATTCTGCGCGTGAGCCAGCGGTGGGGAGGGGGCAGACGCGCAGAATGTGAGGTTGGTGCGGGCCGGCTGGTTCAGATTCTGCGCGTGGGCTGGGGCGGGGAGGGGGCTGACGCGCAGAATCTGAGGTTGGTGCGGGCCGGCTGGTTCAGATTCTGCGCGAGCGCTTGGGGTGAGGAGCGGGCTGACGCGCAGAATCTGAGGTTGGTGCGGGCCGGCTGGTTCAGATTCTGCGCGTGAGTTGGGGCGGGGAGGGGGCCGACGCGCAGGACCTGAGGTTGCCGAGGGCTGCCGGTACAGATTCTGCGCGTGAGTCAGGGGTGGGTAGGGGGCTGACGCGCAGAATCTGAGGTTGGCCCGGGCTGGCCGGTTCAAATTCTGCGCGTGAGCCAGCGGTGGGGAGGGGGGAGACGCGCAGAATCTGAGGTTGGTGCGGGCCGGCTGGTTCAGATTCTGCGCGAGCGCTTGGGGTGAGGAGGGGGCTGACGCGCAGAATCTGAGGTTGGTGCGGGCTGGCCGGTTCAGATTCTGCGCGTGAGCCAGCGGTGGGGAGGGGGCAGACGCGCAGAATCTGAGGTAGGTCCGGGCCGGCTGGTTCAGATTCTGCGCGTGAGTCGGGGCGGGGAGGGGGCTGACGCGCAGGACCTGAGGTGCGGAGTGTGGACCAGTAGATCCCTTCCCGCCGACACAGTGCCCCCAACTCGCCACGACGACACTGATCAGCCTCTGCTAGAATCCGGGCCTTCTCGCCCGCCGTGAATCGCCTTGTCACGGGCTTGGCAACGACTTCCGGGTCCGGCGCATGCGTCTGCTCGTCGATCCCACCGGCAGCACCAGGTGGTGGCCAGGGAGAACATGCTGGCCGCCCTGAAACGGGTGGAGCGGAACGGAGGCGCCCCAGGCGAGGACGGTGTCCCCACCGAACGGCTGCGGGACCAGATCCGCTCGGAGTGGGAGCGCATCCGTGAGGAACTGCTCCGGGGGACCTACAGACCGCAGCCAGTCCGCCGGGTCGAAATCCCGAAACCGGGCGGCGGCAAGCGGATGTTGGGTATTCCCACCGTGATGGACCGCCTGATCCAGCAGGCACTCCTGCAAGTACTGACGCCGATCTTTGACCCGACATTCTCCGAATCCAGCTACGGCTTTCGGCCGGGGCGGCGGGGTCATGATGCGGTCAGGAAGGCACGTCAGTACGTGGAGGAAGGGTACGACTGGGTCGTGGACATGGACCTGGAGAAGTTCTTCGACCGGGTCAACCACGACGTGCTGATGGCCCGCGTGGCGCGGCGGGTAACGGATAAGCGTGTGCTGCGGCTGATCCGGCGGTACTTACAGGCCGGGGTCATGCTGAACGGGGTAGTCGTGGCGACGGAGGAAGGGACGCCGCAGGGCGGTCCGCTGAGTCCGCTGCTGGCGAACATCCTGCTGGATGACCTCGACAAGGAGCTGGAGCGCCGTGGCCACCACTTTGTCCGGTACGCCGATGACTGCAACATCTACGTCCGCAGCAAGCGGGCGGGAGAACGGGTCTACAGGAGCGTGCGCCACTTCCTGCAGGAGCGGTTACGGCTGAAGGTCAACGAGGAGAAGAGCGCAGTGGACCGGCCGTGGAAGCGGCAGTTCCTCGGGTTTAGCTTCTACAAGCACCGGGGAGTGCGCATCCGGCTGGCCCCGAAGAGCCTGAAGCGCGTGAAGGACAAGCTCCGCACGCTGACGGACCGCAACCGCAGCCAGAGCATGGAGGACCGAATCCGGCGCCTGAATGCTTACTTGCGGGGCTGGGTTGGGTACTATGCGCTCTCCGATGCCAGGTCAGCCTTTGAAAGACTCGAAGGATGGCTGAAGCGTCGGCTGCGAGCATGCGTATGGAAGCAGTGGAAGCGTGTACGCACGCGCTTTCGGGAGTTGCGCGCCCTCGGTTTGCCCGAATGGGTAGTCCACCAACTCGCCAACAGCCGCAAAGGCCCGTGGCGGATGGCAGGTGGCCCACTAAACAGCGCCCTGGGCGACGCCTACTGGCGTGCCCAGGGGCTGATAAGCCTGACCGAATGTTATGAAGCGACTCGTCAATCCTGGCGAACCGCCGGATGCGGACCCGCATGTCCGGTGGTGTGAGAGGACGGGGGCTAGCCGCCCCCTCCTACTCGATCGATCGCATCCACTGTTGTGTTATGCCACCCGATCCGCCGCACGGCCGAGCAGGAAGGGCTCCAGCCGCCGGTAGAAGGCCAGGCTGATGCTGGTGGAGAGCATGCCCTTGAACAGGTTGAACGGGGTCGACAGCGTTAGCGCGCCGACCCAGGCTGCGGTGCCCTGCATGCCCCACAGCGGGTAGATGAAGAGCGCGTTCGCAGGGATCAGGATGGCCGCCATGATCACCGTGCCGATGACCGCGGAGAGGAAGGTCCAGATCCAGTGCTTCAGGCCCGCCCGATCAAACAGCCGGTGCGAGACCCCCGCGGCAATGACCAGGGCCGAGCCGGCCGTGAAGTTGGCCAGTCCGCCGATCCAGCCCGTGCTGCCCTTGCCGGACAGGATGAACAGGCCGACCTTGATGCCCTGAATGGCTACACCGGCTGCCGGCCCCAGCGTGTACGTGGCCACGATCGCCGGGATGTCGCCCGGGTCGTAGCGCAGGAACTCGGCGAAAGGCGGTACGTAGATCTCGCCGAAGAACATGAGCAGGAAGGCCAGGGCGCCCAGCATGCCGATCATGACCAGCCGGTGCAGTCGTTCGTTGCGCATCTCCCATCCACTCCTTCTTGATGTGCGCCTGGAGGGCCACAACCCGCCCCCGCCCCGGGGCAAACAAGAACACCCCGGAGGCCTTCCGGGGTGTGGGTTGCGGGCACAGCAAGAAAGAGCCTCCCCGCGCGCGCGGGGCTGCCTCTCTCGCCTTCTCCCATCCGGACTGTACCGTCGGCCCCGGGATCTCACCGGAGTCTGCACCCGTGCCGCCCTGAGGCCGCACGGGGCTCGCGGCGCTCGTCTCCTCCGCCCCGCGGGGAGCATCACCGCCGGTCGGGAATTGGCGGCAGTGCCGCCTCACCCTGCCCTGAAGGCGCTCTTTGGTTCGTATGATACCACGATCACGATGTCCATGCAACCTGAGGGACGTGCCGGGGACAGACGATACCTGAACGCATCGTGGGTGCCGATCGGCTGGCCAATGTGCCAAGGACTGGTCGTGGACTCCCTTGCGGGGCACTTCATCTACGCAACATTCAGCTGTGTGTGTTATTCATATTGCCCAGCATTCTCCCAGGGGGCTATACTAAGACTGTGCAGAGTAGGTGGCACTCAACCTTAGGTGATAGTTTCTCCTAGGTGTATTCAACCCCTATTTGAGGTGAGCGGCCCATGCAGATCCTGAAGCGGCTCTGGCCCCTGTACCGACCGGGGCTGCCGCTCGTCGTGCTCAGCCTGACCCAGATCGCGCTGGTTTCGTTGCTGGGCACGGCGCAGCCGCAGATCATCCGGTTCGTCACCGACCTGGTCCTGGAGAACGGCGAGTGGCAGTATCTGGTGCCCGGGGCCCTGGCCGTGATCGCCGTGGCCGTGGTGCAGGGCGGGCTGCGCTTCGGCCAGCGATACACGATGGAGATCGTCTCCACCCGGGTCGTCGCCCAGTTGCGGGCGCAGGTCTACAGCCACCTGCAGCGGCTTTCCTGGGCCTTCTACGACCGGGCGCAGACCGGCGAGCTGATGTCCCGGGTGACGGCCGACGTCGACGCGGTGCGGATGGCCGCCGGCATGGCTCTGGTCAATGGGCTGACGCACCTGGGCACCATCGTCGCGGTGGTGGTCGCCATGTTCCTCATGGACTGGCGGCTGGCCATCGTGTCGCTGCTCTTCCTGCCGCTCCTGGTCCACGCCATCGCCCGATTCCAGGCGGGATCGCGGGCCGCCTGGAGCGACGTCCAGGCCCGGACGGCGGAGCTTTCGGCCTCACTGCAGGAGAACATCGCCGGCGTGCGGGTGGTCAAGGCCTTCGCCCGGGAGGAGGGGGAGATCGCCCGGTTCCGGACCGCCAACGACGCCTTCCAGGCGGCGAACCTGCGGGCGATCCGGGTCAGCGCCTTCTGGACCAACTACATGAACTTCCTCACCGCCGTCGGCGCGGTCGCGGTGCTCTGGTACGGCGGCCGCCGGGCGATGACCGGGGCCATCTCGGTGGGCACGCTGGTTGCCTTCAACGCCTACGTGACCCAGCTGGCCGGCCCGGTGCGGATGCTGGGAATGGCGATCTCCCATTTCACCCGTGCCGCCGCGAGCCTGCAGCGGATCTACGCCCTGCTGGATACGCCCGTGGAGGTCGCCGACCGGCCGGGTGCCAGGGACTTGGAGGCGGTGGTGGCGGAGCAGGGCACGACGGCGGCTGCGCCGGATGGGGCGGATCCGGCCGGAGGCGACGGCACCCGCCGCGTCGCCGGGCGGGTCACCTTCGAGGACGTCTCCTTCCGCTACCCCGGCGGCGAGGCGGTGCTGCAGGACATCCACCTCGACGTCGCCCCCGGCATGAAGGTGGCGGTGCTGGGGCTCACCGGCTCCGGCAAGTCCACCCTGCTCCACCTGATCCCCCGCTTCTACGATCCCACCGCGGGGCGGGTGCTGATCGACGGCGTCGACGTGCGGGACGTGACGCTTGCGTCGCTCCGGCGGCAGATCGCGATCGTGCCGCAGGAGACCTTCCTCTTCTCGGCCACGCTCCGGGAGAACATCGCCTACGGCCGGCCCGACGCCACCCAGGAGGAGATCGAGGCGGCGGCCCGGGCGGCGCAGATCCACGACTTCATCCTGAGCCTGCCCCAGGGCTACGACACGGTGGTGGGCGAGCGGGGCGTGGGGCTCTCCGGCGGACAGAAGCAGCGCATCGCCATCGCCCGGGCCCTGCTCACCGACGCCCCGATCCTCCTCCTGGACGAGTCCACCTCCGCGGTGGACGTGGCCACGGAGCGTCACATCCAGAAGGCCCTGGACCGGCTGATGAGCGGCCGGACCACCTTCATCATCGCCTCGCGCCTCTCCACGGTCATGAAAGCCGACCTGGTGCTGGTGCTGGAGGACGGCCGTATCGCCGCCCGAGGCACCCATGAGGAGCTCATCCGGCGGGACGGGCTCTACCGGCGGATCTACGAACTTCAGCTCCGGCCCGTCGAGGAGGTGGTCTAGGTGGCGATGCGCGGCGGCCCCGGCGCCTTCCGGCTCGACGACTACGACGTGAAGCTGAGCCAGGTGGATCCCCGGATCTACCGGCTGCTCGGCACCCTGATCCGCCCGTACGTGCCCAAGCTGGCCGCGGGCGTCCTGCTCATGGTGGCCACCGCCCTCACCGGGCTGGTAGGTCCGTACCTCACGCAGGTGGCGATCGACCGCTTCGTCGCCGAGCGCGACCCCGCGGGACTCGACCTGGTGGCCCTGGCCTTCCTGGCGACCGCCCTGCTCAACTGGTGGTCCAGTTACGGGCAGACGTACATCGTCTCCTACGTGGGCCAGTCCATCATCTACGATCTGCGGGACCGGATGTTCCGCCACCTGCAGCGGCTCTCCTTCCGGTTCTTCGACTCCATGGCCACCGGACGCATCATGTCCCGGCTGATGTCCGACGTGGACGCGATCAACCAGCTGGTCTCCTCGGGCCTGGTGAGCCTGTTCGCCGACTCTATGGTGCTGGTCACCATCATGGGCACGATGCTCTGGATGAACTGGCGGCTGGCCCTGGTCTCCTTCATCACCATCCCGACCCTGCTGCTGGTGCTGCGGCTTTTCCGGGGCTGGATGCGGGATGCCTTCATGGCCCAGCGCCGGCGGGCGGCGGACATGAACGCCCACCTGGCGGAGGCCATCGCCGGCATCCGGGTCACGCAGGCGTACGTGCGGGAGGCCCGCAACCAGGCGCAGTTCGACGGCATCAACGAGCGGCTGCGGCAGGCCAACCTGGGGGCCGTGCGGGTCTGGGCGACGATGATGCCCTCGATTGAGGTGGTGTCGGCCTTCGGCGTGACGCTGGTGCTCTGGTACGGCGGCATCCTGCTCCGGGGCGGCACCGCGGACGTGACCGTGGGCCAGGTCGCGGCCTTCATCCTCTACCTGAACCGGTTCTTTCAGCCCATCCGCGACCTGTCGCAGGTGTTCAACGTCTTTCAGGCAGCGGTGGTCTCGGCCGAGCGGGTCGCCGAGCTGCTGGATCAGCAGCCGGAGATCGTGGACCGGCCCGGCGCCCGCGACCTGCCCCGGGTCGCCGGCCGGGTGGAGTTCCGGGACGTGGTGTTCGGGTACGAGCCGGGCCAGGTGGTGCTGAAGGGGATCAATCTGCGGGCGGAGCCGGGGGAGACCATCGCCCTGGTGGGGCCGACCGGCGCAGGGAAGTCGTCGGTCATCAACCTGCTCGCCCGGTTCTACGAGCCGCAGGAGGGGCAGGTGCTGGTGGACGGGGTGGATCTCAGCACCGTGACGCAGCGGTCCTGGCGGTCGCAGCTGGGCATCGTGCTGCAGGACACCTTCCTGTTCTCGGGCACGATCCGGGACAACATCCGCTATGGCCGGCCTGACGCCACCGACGAGGAGGTGGAGGCCGCCGCCCGCGCGGTGGGCGCCCACGACTTCATCGTGCGGCTGGAGAAGGGGTACGACACGGAGGTGCACGAGCGGGGGGCGAAGTTGTCGGTGGGTCAGCGGCAGCTGATCGCTTTCGCCCGGGCCTTGTGCGCCGACCCGGCGGTGCTGATCCTGGACGAGGCGACGTCGAACATCGACACGCACACGGAGGCGGTGATCCAGGAGGCCCTGCAGACCCTGCTCCGGGGCCGGACGGCGTTCGTCATCGCTCACCGGCTGTCCACGATTCGGTCCGCGGACCGGATCTACTACATCGAGGACGGACAGGTGGTGGAGCAGGGGCGGCACGCGGAGTTGCTCGCCCTGGGGGGGAGGTATGCGAGGATGTATCGGGGGCAGTGGGAGGGGGAGTGAAGGAGACCGCCGACCGAGCGGGAGGGGCACGCGCCTGGGAAACGATCCCGGGCGCGTTGTTTCGTGTTATTTCCGAGGTGCTTAGTGCCCAAGTCCAGGAGGCCCGGACCAGACTTACACGTTCACGGGCACGATCACCCGGAGGGGCGGGGCTCATGCGGACGTGGCCAAGAGCGACTTGCGCGTTTTCCATTAATCAGGCAGATCCTCGCAGGTTGTTCACGCGGGACCTGGACGGCAGGTACACGGGTCAGTTGTCCTGGCCGGGGGCGGAACTGTAGTATGTGGATGCTTTGGAGGCAGACGACAAGGTGTACGACCTGCCGCTTATCAATTACGCCGTGAACATCCATGACCAGACGACAGGGTTCCACATCGTGCTGCCGGAGAACTGGCCGGCCCTGGTTCACCGGGCGGTGGCTCCTGCCCGATATATTGGCCCTGTGACGGTCATCAGCCTGAGGGGCGGCAACAAGAACTTGCGTGAGGCCGTGCACATCGACGAGTCCGGGAAGGCGGTCCCGGCCGGGCCAGTCATCGTGTCGGGAAGAAACGTCTCTCGTGAACTCCCTTCGGCCTGGGCAACGGGAGAATCCAGGCCCTGGGGCTGGTCACGGGATGCACGGAGACCACCTACGCCCCGCTGGACGACGCCACACGCCTGTGGGCGGTAGGCGGGCTGAAGCGGCTGCTGGGGGTACTAAGCGAGATAAAGATTGGAACAGCCACGCCGGGATGGCGAGGGCTGTTGGAGGGCGAGGCATGGGCGGCTGTATTGGGACGGAAGGTGGACCGTCATAGAGAGTTCACGGAAAAGAAAACGCGGATAAGGGGCAAATAAGAACCTTCTCTCCGTGGGATTCGTTGGACTAGCCGATTTAGCAGCATTTATTGTTAACCAGACGTTAAAATCAGCGTCCGTGTTGTTGCCCGGATTATTTGTCAACATGTGCTGAGCATCGTGCGCTTGTGTAGGACAGAGAATATTGAAGATAGAATTATCAGGAGAGGGGCTGTCCTCTCCGTTTTCGTACGACAGGGGACAAATATGAGAGCCTGCCCAGGCCTGTGACTTGGCGGTCCACCTGGGCAGGCTCTCCCCACAGGGCGGAGTGCACCTGTGTATGTGTATCTTACTTCCCCTGGGTCAGAACGTCCAGACCTATCTTCGCAAATATGGCACTTGCGGGCCGGACCTGCCCCTGCACTGCCCAGGTTGCGGTGGTCGAATGCGGCGGCATGGGCGGTACTGGCGCTGGGTCTTTACTGCGCACCAGAAGGCGTACATCCCGATCTACCGCTGGTGGTGTCCAGGGTGCCGTAAGACGTGCGCCATCTTGCCTGACTTTCTGAAACCGTACGCCCGATTCATCACGCTGGTGCGAGAAGCCGTGGTTCGCGGGCGGGTGCGGCGGGGGCTGCCCTGGAGCACCCTGGCCCGGCGACTGAGCAGCCCGACGGTCAGCTGGCTCTCGGAGAAGACGCTCAGACGCTGGCTTGTCAGGGCGAGAGCGCTGGCCGGAGAGTGGAGCCAGTACCTTGCCGAACGGGTTCTGCGCTTCTGGCCGGACACAGACCTCGATGCCCTCACCCCCCGGCGGGAAGGTCCGGACGCCACGCTCCACTTCCTGCTGGATGTGGGGGACTGGTACCGCCGTCAGATGGGGCGGCGGCCGGAGGAACACGGCGGAGTGTTTGCTGCGCTGAACCGGCTGGGTGAAGGCACGGCTTCCCTCTAGCACACCACAGAGTCTGTCCGTCGCCTTCCCGCAGGCTGGCGTGCCACAATGGCGCCAACTTGGCAAGGGAGGGACTCACCATGGACGAACAGCAGCGCGACGAGATTGCCGCTTTTCGGTGGCAGCTCATCGCACCGGTTGTGGCGGAGGATGTGACCCGGCTCGAACGGCGGCGGATTCTGCAGCAAATCGCCCGCCAGCACCACCAGATTCCGCACAGCGACAAGACCCGGGTCAGCGTTCGCACCTTGGAGCGTTGGATCGCCGCCTACCGGCAGGCCGGCTTCGACGGGCTGAAACCCAAGGTGCGGGACGACGCCCGCAAGGGCCGTGTCATCACACCGGAGATTCTGGAGCACGCCATCGCTGCCAGGCGGGAAGTGCCGGAGCGCAGCGTGCAGCAGATCATTGACACCCTGGAGAAGGCCGGCGTAGTTCCACCGGGGCTGCTCCGGCGATCCACCCTGTCGCAGCATCTGGTGCGGGCGGGCTACAGCCGCAAGGCTATGCTCAGCCGCAAGCGCAGGGCGACCTTCCGGCGCTTTGAAGCGGCCCACCGCAACGACTGCTGGCAGGGCGACGTGTGTCATCTCCTGAACCTGCCGCATCCGGACAGGCCCGGCAAGACCCGTAAGGTCTACCTCATCGCCTTCATCGACGACTACAGCCGCATCGTCTACGGGCAGATGTACTGGGAGGAGAAACTGCCCCGCCTGGAGGACTGCCTGAAACGCACCATCCTGCGCTACGGTCTCCCCCGTCGTATCTACGTGGACAACGGGGCGATCTATTCCGCCCGGCACCTGGCGCGCATCTGCGGCCGACTGGGCATCCGCCTCACCCATTCCCGGCCATATCGACCGCAGGGGCGAGGGAAGATCGAGCGTTTCTTCCTTACCGTACAGAAGAGCTTTCTGCCGGAGGCACAGCAACTCATCGCCGCCGGCCAGCTTGCGACCCTGGAGCAGCTCAACGAGCTGTTCTGGGCCTGGCTGGAGGTGGCGTACCACAACCGGGTGCACGGCGTGACCAAGCAGACGCCGCGGCAGCGGTTTGAGGGCGACACGGAGCCGCTGCGGCGAATTGACCCCAGTGCACTCCGTGAGGTCTTCCTCTGGGAGGAGGAGCGCGTGGTGGACCAGACGGGCTGCTTTTCGCTCTACCGCAACCAATACGAGGTCGACCCGGCCCTGGCCCGCCGGAAGGTCACGCTTCGCTACGACCCGTACGACCTCAGCCAGATCCAGGTCTGGCACGAGGGGAAGCGCTTTGCCGACGCGGTCCCGCTAAAGCTGCACCGTACCCGGCACCGGTCGGTATCCCCCGCACCCGAACCAGCTGCGGCAGCACCCAAGACCGGCCTGAACTTCCTCACGCTGGCC